>JAEYZH010000125.1 GCA_023430685.1 Pseudomonadota bacterium
GCGCTACGGCGCCCTGCATCCCCTCCGGTACAATCCCGCCATGGCCGAAGCGACACCGCTCACGAACCAGTTGCTGATCGCGATGCCGAACCTGCGCGACCCGAGTTTCGCGCGTGGCGTGGCGTTCCTTTGCCAGCACGGCGAGGATGGCGCGATGGGCATCCTCGTCAATCGCCTGTCCGAGTACCGCCTCGGCGACGTGCTCGCGCAGATGAACCTGCATTCGGAACTGCCCGAGGTGATCGACGCGCCGGTGCTGATCGGCGGTCCGGTGCAGCCCGAGCGCGGCTTCGTGCTGCATACGCCCGGCGGCGAATGGGAATCCTCTTTCCGGATTTCCGACGAAGTCAGCGTGACCACCTCGCGCGACATCCTGCTCGCGATCGCGGCGGGCAACGGTCCGCGCCGCGCGGTCGTCGCGCTCGGTTACGCCGGCTGGAGCCCGGGCCAGCTCGAGCACGAACTGTGCGAGAACCACTGGCTCACCGCGCCGGTGTCCGAACAGGTGCTTTTCGACACGCCGCTCGAAGACCGCTGGGAAGCCGCCGCGGGACTCGTCGGCGTGAACCTTGCCCAGCTCGCCAGTTATGCCGGCCATGCCTGAGGCGGCCGACGACGATGCCGGTTGCGCGCTCGGATTCGACTACGGCACGCGATGGATCGGCGTCGCGGTCGGCAGCCCCCTCGGCAACGGCGCGCGCGCGCTGGCCACGATCGACAATGGCGACTGGACGCGGCTCGACGCGCTGCTGGCCGAATGGAGACCCGCTCGCCTCGTGGTCGGCCTGCCGCTCGCGCTCGATGGCAGCGAGCAGCCGATGTCGCGCGCGGCGCGCGAGTTCGCGCGCATGCTCGAACGCCGCTATGGCCTCGGCGTCGACCTCGTCGACGAGCGCCACAGCTCGGGCGAGGCCGCGCGGCGCTTCGCCGGGCAGCGCGCGCAAGGCACGGCGCGCCGCAAGGACGCCGACCGGATCGACGCACTGGCCGCGACCGTGATCCTCGACGACTGGCTCGGCGCGCGCCCGCACGCCGGGCGCCGCGAATGACGAACCTGACGGATCCAACGATGCACGACCCGCAACTCGCCACCGGGGACCGCCTGCGCCACCTGCTCACGCTCGACGGGCTCGGACGCGCGCGCATCGAGGCGCTGCTGGACCGCGCCGCGCGGCTGCGCGCGGCGTGGCGCGCAGGCGAAGCGTTGCCGCGATCGCTCGAGCGGCGCACGGTCGTCAACCTGTTCTTCGAGGCCTCCACGCGCACGCGCACGAGCTTCGAACTCGCGGCGCGCCGGCTCGGTGCGGACGTCGTCAATTTCGACATCGCCTCGTCGTCGACCAGCAAGGGCGAGACGCTCGAGGACACGCTGGCGACGCTCGAAGCGATGGACGCCGATGCATTCGTCGTGCGCCATCGCGAGAACGGCACGCCCGCGCGCCTCGCGGCGCATGCATCACGGGCGGCGGTGCTCAACGCCGGCGACGGCAACCACGCGCATCCGACTCAAGGCCTGCTCGACTTGTTGACGCTGCGTGACCGCAAGGGCGGCATCGACGGGCTCGTCGTGACGATCTGCGGCGACATCCGGCACTCGCGCGTCGCGCGGTCGGACGTGCATGGCCTGCGCGCGCTCGGCGCCGCGTCGATCCGGCTTTGTGGCCCGCGAGAACTTCTGCCCGACGCAGCCGCGTTCGCGGGCTGCGAAATCGGTGAGGATTTCGACGCGGCGGTCGAAGGCGCCGATGCGGTCGTCATGCTGCGGATCCAGAAGGAGCGCATCGATGATCTCGCGGGCCTCGACGAAGCCGGCTACTTCGCGCGCTACGGCCTGAGCGCGCGACGGCTCGCGCGCGCGCGCACCGACGCCGTCGTGATGCACCCCGGGCCGATGAACCGCGGCATCGAGATCGCGAGCGAAGTCGCCGACGGTCCGCAGTCGGCCGTGCTCGACCAGGTCGCGAACGGCATCTTCGTGCGCATGGCCGCGCTGGTCGAACTGCTCGGCGACGCGCGCGCCACTGCGGCCACCACCACGCGCTGCTAGACTCCGCCCCTGCATTTCGCGGGGGAGAACCGATGAAGCGTCCGTTTCTGCGCGGGGGCCTCGTGCTCGCCGCGTTGCTGTGCCTGCAAGCCTGCGGCGACAAGGTCGACCGCTCTGCCCCGCTCGCGTTCGCCCCCGCCGACACCCCGTGGCTGTTCGCCAACCTCGAACCGGTCCCCGAATCCGTGCGCGCGCGCTTCGAGAACCAGGTGCAGGCCGCATGGCCGGTCATGTTCGAGATGTTCGACCAGTCGCTCGCGGACCTGCGCACGCTGTCGGCCGAGGCACCCGCTTCCGCCGATACGGGCACCCTCCTGCGCCTGTTCGAAGGCGTGCTGGACGAACTGCGCGCCCGCGACACGCCGGCGAAGTGGCGCGAGATCGGCTTCGGTACCGACGCCCGCATGGCGCTCTACGGCATCGACCTGTTGCCGGTGATGCGCGTGGAACTCGCCGACCCGGCTGCGTTCCGCGCGCTGGTGAAGCGGCTCGAACAGAAGGTCGGCCAACCGCTCGCGACGCTGCGCATCGACGAGCAGGATGCGTGGACGTTCGGCGGCGAAACCGCCGGCGGGCTGATGGCGATCCACGGCAGCCACCTCGTGCTCGCAGTGGTGCCAGGCAGCGCCGACGAGGCGCTCAAGCGCCGCGTGCTCGGACTCGATCAACCCGCGAAGAGCATCGCCGACGACGCCGCCTTCCCGACGTTCAACGCGCAACGCGGCTACCTGCCTTACGGCAGCGGCTGGGTCGATACGCGCCGGATCGTGGCGCTCGCGGCGTCCGAAGGACACGGATGGGCGATCGCGCGCGCCAAGGACAGCGCGCCGGCGGCGCTCGATGCGACCTGCCGCGCGGAGTTCGATTCGATCGCGGCCAAGGCGCCGCGCCTCGCCTTCGGCTACACCGCGTTCGAAGCCGACCGCATGGCGATGCATGCGCGCATCGACCTCGATCCAGCGCTCGCGACCTCGCTGATGTCGCTCGGCGCATCGACGCCGGGCGCGGCCTCGCGCGACGCGCTGTTCGACTTCGGCATCGCGCTTCCGATCCTCGGCATGCGCGACTTCCTCGCGGCCCAGGCCGACGCGGTCGCGAAGGCACCGTACAAATGCGAGCACCTCGCGGCGCTCAACACCGGCTTCGCGGAACTCAAGCCCAAGCTCGAAGGCATGCTGCCGCCGCCGGTCGCGAACCTCTCGGGCCTGCGCCTGACCGCGACGCGACTGGACTGGCCGCAGGGCGCCACGATGCCGGACTTCGGCGGCACGCTGCTGGTCGGCAGTGACAGTCCGGCCCTGCTCGCCGGGCTCGCGCAGCTCGCATCGCCTGAACTGCAGAAGATCGTGCTGACGCCCGACGGCAAGCCGATCGCGGTCCCCGCGAGCGCGCTGCCGCCCGGTTTCGCGGACGTTCCGGTCAGTGTCGCGATGGGCGGAAAGGCGCTTGCGGTCGCGGTCGGCCAGGACGACACCGCCCGGCTCGCCGCGGCGGTCACCGCCGCGCCCGCGGGCGCCGGCACCTGGCTCGACATGAGTTTCGACGGTCGCATGTACGGCCTGTTCGGCGATGCGATCGACCGCTTCGGTGCATTTCTGCCCGATGCAGACCGCAAGGGTCTGGACGCCCAGCGCAAGCTCTACGCGATGTATGCGAAATGGTTCAGGCGCCTCGACGCGCGCGTCGCGATCGTCGCCGAAGGCATCGACATGACCGAGACGGTCGAGTTCGTCGCGCGCTGACGAACGCCCTCGCCCGACGGGACGCGACTACGCGCGCTCGCGTCCCTCGGGCACCAGCAGCAGGTCCAGATGCAGGCGATCACCGAGGCCGGCGCGCGCGTTCGCGTCGCGCCACGCGCGCATCACGTCCTCGGGTTCGACGCAGCGCTCGCGCGTGCCGTCGCGATGCAGGATCGTGATCGCGGGATGGAACCTGCGCAGCCAGCGCAGGTAGTCGAGCGGCGCGACGCCCGCTGCGCGTTCGATCGCCCACGGGTGGAACTCGCTGAGCAGCGCCGGCCGCAGTCGTGCGAGCGTGCGTTCGAGCCCGCGCAGCGCGAGCGGCTCCATCCCTTCCACGTCGATCTTCACGAGATCGAGGCGAGCGAGGCTCGCCAGCCTGTCGTCGAGCACGACCGTCGGCACCAGCACGCTGCGGCCGGAATCATCGCGCAGCAACTCGCCCGCGGCGGCCGGGCGGGCGCTGTTGCTCGTCGCCGGATGCGTGCGCAGTTCGAGTTCGCCCGTGGCGTCCGAAGCCGCCGCGGCGATGAGTTCGACCCGCTCGAAACCGTTCGCCTGGGCCGAACGCGCGAGCAGCACGCGGTTGCGCGCGATCGGCTCGACCGCGATCACGCGCCCGCGCGCGCCGACCAGCGAGGCGGCCAGCATCGCGAGGCTGCCGATATTCGCGCCGATGTCGAGCACGACGTCGCCTTCGTGCAGCAGCTCGCGCATCGCGTGTTCGACATGCGGCTCGTGCGCGCGCCGCGCCGAGAGCGGCGCGGCGATCTGCACGTCCGCCGGATCGGCGAACAGCACGTAGCCGTCGCAATCGATCCGCAGCGGCGAGCGCGCCTCGTTCACGACGCTCCAGCGCCTGCCGCGCCATCCGGGCCCGGCGGCGCCGTCGTCGAACGCATCGTGCAGGCGCAGGCCCGGGTGCCGTTCGAGCAGGTCCAGCAGGCGTCGTTCCGGCAGCGGGTGCATCTCGAACACCGCGCGGCGCCGCCACAGCACGCGCCGCAACGGGTTGAGCCAGCGGTTCGACGCGATGCCGAACACGCGCCCGCGCAGGCTCTCGTCGGCATCGTCGACGAACTGGAACACCGCCACGCCGCCCGGTGCGAGCACGCGGAAGAACTCGGCCACGTAGCCCTCGGCCAGCTCGGGCGGGATGTGCTGCAGCGTGATGTGGGAAAACACGAAGTCGACGCTCGCGTCGGCGATGCGCTCGATGCGTGGGGACGCATTTTCGCGGAACTCGGCGTTCGGCACGTCGACGTTGAGCCGTCGCGCGGCCTCGATCATGCTGGCCGAGACATCGATGCCGATCACGCGCTCGAAGTGCCGCGCGAGCGCGCGCGACAGCCGCCCCGCGCCGCAGCCGAAATCGAGCGCCAGCCCGCGCCCGCGCGGCCAGCCGGCAGCCGTGAGGGCCGCGAGTTGCACGTCGACCTCGACCTCGCCCGTCGCGAGGAATTCCTCAGGGTCCCAGCGCCCGCCGCGCTTGTCCGCGTGCGACAGCACCGCCCACATCGGATCGTCGCGACCGAGCGTCTGCCAGACGCGGCGCAGGTGCTCCAACTGCCGGGAATCGGGAACCGGGAATGGGGAATCGGAAGAGCCACCGACATCCCGGCCCGTACCGCCGGCGCGGGAACCTCGTTCCCGCTCCACACCATTCCCCATTCCCGATTCCCTATTACTGGCTCGTCACGTCTCGACCAGCTCGACGCCGTCCAGGCCCTGGCTCAGCGTGTGCGCGTCGCCACCCTGCGCGAGCTTGATCTTCAGGCGCACTTCGTTGGCCGAGTCGGCATGGCGCAGCGCGTCCTCGTAGCTGATTTCGCCGGCCTGGTACAGCTCGAACAGGCTCTGGTCGAACGTCTTCATGCCGAGGTTGGTCGACTCCTTCATCACGTCCTTGAGCTTGTGGATCTCGCCCTGGCGGATGTAGTCCTGCACCAGCGGCGTGCCCAGCATCACCTCCATCGCGACGCGGCGCGACTTGCCGTCCGGAGTCGGGATCAGCTGCTGCGCGACCACGCCCTTGAGGTTCAGCGACAGGTCCATGAACAGCTGTTCGCGCCGGTCCTCGGCGAAGAAATGGATGATGCGGTCCATCGCCTGGTTGGCGTTGTTCGCGTGCAGCGTGCACAGGCAGAGGTGGCCGGTTTCCGAGAAGTTGATCGCGTGCTCCATCGTCTCGCGCGTGCGCACCTCGCCGATCATGATCACGTCGGGCGCCTGGCGCAGCGTGTTCTTGAGCGCGTTCTCCCATGAATCGGTATCGATGCCGAGCTCGCGCTGGGTGACGATGCAGCCTTCGTGCTTGTGCACGTACTCGATCGGGTCCTCGATCGTGATGATGTGGCCGGTCGAGTTCTGGTTGCGGTAGCCGATCATCGCCGCGAGCGAGGTCGACTTGCCGGTGCCGGTCGCGCCGACGAAGATGATGATGCCGCGCTTGGTCATCGCGAGCTGCTTGATCACCGGCGGGAGGCTCAGCTCCTCGATCGTCGGGATCTTGGTCTCGATCCGGCGCAGCACCATGCCGACGCAGTTGCGCTGGTAGAAGCACGAGACGCGGAAGCGACCGACGCCGGTCACGCTGATCGCGAACTGGCACTCGTGGGTTTTCTCGAACTCCTCGCGCTGCGAAGGCGTCATCACGTTCAGCACCATGTCGCGCGATTGCTGCGGCGTGAGCGCGTTCTGCGTGATCGGCGCGATGCGCCCGTTGACCTTCATCGACGGCGCGACGCCGGCCGTGATGAACAGGTCCGACGCCTTCTTGTGCGTCATCAGCTTGAGATACGAAGTGAAATCGACGCTGCTGCTCATGGCCATTTCCCCGGGCCGGCCCGAAGCCGGCGCGACGGGGGCATCTTACACCGCGGCCGGCGGCCCGCTGCGGCGATCGCGGCACATTTCCGGCACGTCGTGGCTCAGGGCGCCACCGCTTCCCGGTGGTAGCGCCCGCGCAGGCGCAGGAACGGCAGCTCGACCCAGCGGTACGTCAGCGCCGAGATCGCGAGCGTCGCCGGCAGCGCGAACAGCAGCGTGTTGAGCAGCGCGTCGACCACCGGCCGCCCGGTGAACGCGCGCGCCCAGCCCAGCCGCAGCAGCGTGTCGATGACCATGTAGTGCACGAGGTAGATCGAGTAGGACACTTCGCCGATGCGCGCGACCGCGCGCGACCACAGCCCCTTCGCCGTGTTCGCGAGGTCGACGTAGCCGATGATGAAACCGGCCCACAGCACCGCCTCGAGGGTCGGCCATGCGATCTTCCAGGCCGGGGCGGTCGGCCAGCCGCCGACCGCGTTGAAGCCCCACAGCGCAAGGACGGCCACGACCAGCGACGATCCGGCGAGCATGCCGCCCTGCGCGCGCGACAGCGGCTGCGCCCGGAACAGCCACGCCGCCCACATCCCCACGAGGAACTGGTCGAGCCGCCCGAGGATCGTGAGGTACCCGATCTCGCGTGCGTTGCCGCCCGCGAGCACCGCGAAACCGCGAAACAGCAACAGCACCGCAAGCATGCCGAGCAACGTGCGCGTCCAGCCAGCCTTGAGCACGAGCAGCAACAGCGGGAACAGCAGGTAGAACTGCCACTCGATCGCGATCGTCCAGAGCATGCTCGTGAACGGCGGCGCGACCAGCGCACCCGGCAGATTGGCCATGCCGAGCACCGTCTGCGCGAACGCGCGCAGGTCGAACGTCGCCGGGCTCGCGGCGACGCCCGCGACCACCAGCAACAGGAACAGCGGATACGTGCGCAGCAGCCGGTTGCGCACGAAACCGCGCCACTCGACCGTCGCATCGAGCGAGCCGTAGGTCAGGATGAAGCCCGACAACACCATGAACAGCGCGACGGCGGTGTGCCCCTCGGCGAGCGCCGCGAGCAGCGGGTTGGACGGCTGCAACCAGTGCTCGATGCCGAACGCACTGCCGAAGCGCCAGCGGTGCGAGTACAGGTGCAGCCCGTGGTAGAACACGATCAACAACGCCGCGTATGCACGCAGGTGGTCCACGGCCGGGAAGTAGCGGATGTTCGGACTGCGCATGGGCGACCGCTCGGCCTCGCGTTGCGCTTCGGAAAGGGCGCCCGACTATAGCCGGGCGCGGGGCTGCACGGCGATGCGCGGCGCGTCGCTCATGCGTTGCGTCGGAACCAGGCCCAGGCCGCGGCGATCAGGATCAGTGGCGGCGCGAGGTTCGCGAGCGCAGGGTGAACGCCGTAGACCACGCCGACGCTGACCACCGAGCGTTGCAGCAGGAAGAAGCCGATCGCGAGCACGAGCCCGAGGAACAGGCGCTTGGACAGCCCGCCGCTGCGCAGTGCGCCGAACGCGAACGGCATCGAGCAGAACACCAGCACCAGCAGCGTCGGCGGATAGAACATGCGTTCCCAGTATTCGCGCCGGTAGGTCGAAGCGTCCTGCCGGTTGCGTTCGAGCGCGGTGATGTTCTGCGAGAGGTCGCGCAGGTTCATGTACTTCGGATCGACGATGCTCGAGGCGAGCAGGCCCGGATCGAGTCCCGAGGCCCAGTGCGCGGAAGGCTCGACCACGCTCTTCGCGCTGTCGACGTCGAAGCGGGTGCGGCGCACCTCGCGCATCGTCCACTCGCCGTCCGCATGCACGGCGGCGGTTGCGGTTTCCAGCGAAAGCAGCCGGCCCTCGGCGTCGAACTTGAACACGCGCACGCCGTCGAGGTCGACCTCGCCGCGGCCTTCGCGCGCGCGGCCGCGACGCGCGCCGATCACGGTCTCGCCGTCGCGTGCCCACAGCGCGCCGCCGCGCGCGAGCGCGACATCCTTCGACTGCGCCGCGAGCTGCAGCGCCTGCGCGCGGCGCTCGCCCCAGGGGCCGATGGTCTCGCCGACCACGCAGACGCCGGCCGTCAGCAGCGCCAGCGCGAGCGCGACCGACGCACAGATCCGCAGCTTCGACAGGCCCGCCGCGCGCAGCGCGGTGAGCTCGCCGGTGCCCGCGAGCGCGCCGAGCCCGAGCAGGCCGCCGATCAGCGCGGCGAACCCGAACATCTCGTAGAACCGCCGCGGCACCGTCAGCAGCACGTAGCTCGCGGCCTTCGCGAGCGTGTAGCCGCCCTCGCCGACGTCGCCGATCTCGGCCACGAAGATCCGGAACGCATCGAGCGCGACGAGCACGAGCCAGGCCAGCGCGACCGCTCCGAGCACGCTTCGCGCGACCAGCCGGTCGACGAGCAAGGGCTTCCAGACGCGCATCAGGCAACCCCCGCACGCGCACGCCGACGCCGCAGGCGCTGGCTGCCACGGATCATCCAGGCCGCCAGCGCGAGCGCGGGCAGGTGCACCCACCAGAGCCCGAGCCAGCCCCAGGCCTGGTCCTGCCCGAGCCAGGCGCGACCGATCAGCAGCAGGTTGTAGTAGACCAGCCATGCGAGCAGCGCGAGCAGCAGTCGTGCGAAGCGCGGCTCGCGCGGGTTCGATCGCGCGAGCGGCAGCGCGAGCAAGCCGAGCACGAATGCGGACACCGGGGCGGCGAGTCGCCAGTGGAGTTCCGCGCGCACGCCGGGCTCCTTCTCGGCGGCGAGCAGGTCCGAACTCGGCGCCGCGCGCCGCAGCGCCGACTCGCTGCCGGTACCGACGCTGTCGGGCAGCCGGATGTCGTTGCGCGCGAA
This sequence comes from Pseudomonadota bacterium, assembly GCA_023430685.1. GTDB lineage: Bacteria > Pseudomonadota > Gammaproteobacteria > Xanthomonadales > Rhodanobacteraceae > Dokdonella_A. The sequence continues at coordinate 9,439 of JAEYZH010000125.1, forward strand.
GCGCATGAGGCGGAAATCGTCGTGGCCGAGCCGGCCTTCGACGCGGAAGCCGTCCTCGAGCGCGATGTAGCGACCCTCGCCGTCCGCGTCGTGGTAGAGGAAGCCGTGCGTCGCGGTCACGACGTCGATGCGCGTCTCGCCGGTTTCGGCATCGACGCGCTCGCTCTCGATGAACATGCGCCGGAAACGCGTGCCGTCGCCCGACATCTCGCCGACGTAGATCACGCCATCGCGCCCGGGCAACTCGACGAACCGGCCGGGCTCGAGTCCGGCCACGATCAACGAGCGGTTCGCCTCGGTGAGCAGGCGCTGCCCCAGGCGGTCGGAGGCGGGCGCGATCCAGAAAGAGACGAGGCCGAGCAGCAGCGAGGCGGGCAACAGGAACATCGAGAGCGGCCGCAGCAGCGCGCCGGCGCCGAGTCCCGCCGACTGCAGCACCGCCATCTCGCTCTCGCGCCAGAGCCGTCCGAACGCCAGCATCACGCCGACGAGTACCGCGAGCGGCATGATGATCGTGAGCGCGGCGGCCGTGCGAAGCCCGAGCAGCGTGAACAGCAACTCGGCCGGAATGCGCCCGCGTGCGATCTTGGTCAGCAGGTCCGCCAGCGTGCCGCCGAGCATGACCAGCAGCAGGATCACGGTCGCGGCGAGGAAGCCCGCGGTGATCTCGCGCAGCAGGTAGCGGTCGACGATGCGCAGGCCGGGCTTCGCGCGCGGGGCGGGCGGGCTTTGCCTTAGAATGACGGGCTTCATGCGTGGCGCCGGCCGCGCCGGCGGCGGAATGCCGTGGTGCCGTGCCGAGTCGATCCGGGGTTGTTCGAGGACGCCCCAGTGTACCCGCGTCGGCCACCTGACCCAACGAATCGGCAATCCGGAAAACCCCGTACATGAGCCTCACGTTCCAGCTGAGCAACACCGCGCCCGAAACGGCGGCCACGCCCTGCCTCGTCATCGGCCTGTACGAGGACGGCAGCCTCGGTTCCGCCGCGGCGCGCGTCGATGAAGCCTCCGGCGGTGCGATCCGCCGCCTGCATGCGAGCGGCGACCTGTCCGGAAAGGCCGGCGCGACGACGACCTTGTTCGGCCTCGCAGGCATCGCAGCGCCGCGCGTGCTCGTGGTCGGCCTCGGCGAGGCGCGCAAGTTCGGCGCGGCCGCCTACCATCGTGCGGCGAACGACTCGGCGCGAGCGCTGCGCAGCCTGCCGGTGGACGCCGCGCTCTCGACCCTGCCGACGCTCGAGGTCGCGGATCGCGACTTCGCCTGGAAGCTGCGCGCCGCGGCGCTCGCCGCGGACCACCAGAGCTATCGCTACACCGCGACCTTCAAGCCGAAGGATGCGCCGAAGAAGCCGACCCTCGCGACGGTCGCGTTCAGCGGCGAAGCCGCGCCCGCGCAGGCGCGCGCGCTCGCCGAAGCCGCGGCGATCGCGGAAGGCGTGCGCTTTGCGCGCGAACTCGGCAACCTGCCGCCGAACATCTGCAACCCGGGTTACCTCGCCGAGCAGGCGCGCGGACTCGCCGCCGCGCACGAGGGTGTCTCGGTCGAGGTGCTCGAACGCGAGGACATGGCGCGCCTCGGCATGGGCTCGCTGCTCGGCGTGGCGCAGGGTTCGGCCAATCCCCCTCGCCTGATCGTGCTGCGCTGGCAGGGCGCCGAGGCCGGCGCGCGGCCGTACGCACTGGTCGGCAAGGGCATCACGTTCGACAGCGGCGGCATCTCGCTCAAGCCCGGCGCGGGCATGGAGGAGATGAAGTTCGACATGGGCGGCGCGGCCGGCGTGCTCGGCGCGTTCGTCGCGGCGGTGCGCCTGAAGCTCGCGTTGAACCTCGTTTGCATCGTGCCCGCGGTCGAGAACATGCCCGATGGCGCCTCCTATCGCCCGGGCGACATCCTGACCAGCATGTCCGGCCTGACGATCGAGGTGCTGAACACCGATGCCGAAGGCCGCCTGATCCTCTGCGACGCACTGACCTATGCGCAGCAGTTCGATCCGGAAGTCATCATCGATGCGGCGACGCTGACCGGCGCCTGCGTGGTCGCGCTCGGCAAGCATGCGTCCGGCCTGATGACGCGCGACGACGAGCTCGCCGCGCAGCTCCTCGCCGCGGGCGAGCGCACGCACGATCGCGCCTGGCGCCTGCCGCTCTGGGACGACTACCAGGGCCAGCTCGATTCGGGCTTCGCCGACGTCGCCAACATCGGCGGCAAGTACGCCGGCGCGATCACCGCGGGCTGCTTCCTCGCGCGTTTCACGAACGGGCGTCGCTGGGCCCATCTCGATGTCGCGGGCACGGCCTGGGACGAGGGCCGCAAGGGCCTCGCGACCGGACGACCGGTGCCGCTGCTCGCGCAGTACCTGATCGACCGCTGCGCGTGAACGCCGCCCCGCCCTCCTCCCTGCATCGGCAGAAGCAGGCGACCCTGGTTGCGCTGCTCGGTGCATCGGTCGTGCTCGGCATCGTCGAGGTCGCGCTCGGGCTGCCGATGCAGAATTCGCAGGAGCGCCTGCTGTTCACGTTCGTCGGCAACCTTGCGCTGCTCGTGCTCGGGTTCCGCTGGCTGCAACTGGATGCGCGCGAACTCGACATCCGCAGGCCGATGTGGCTCAACGTCGGCATCGTGCTGCTCGCCGCGGTGTTCGTGCCGTACTACCTGTTCAAGACGCGCCCGCCGGAGCGACGGCTGGTCGCGATCGCATCATTCTTCGGCCTAGTGATCGCCTGCATGCTGGCCTCCGCGTTCGGCGCGGTGCTGATGGCCACGCTGTCGGGTCCACCCGCGGCCACCGGTTGACGCGATGCCTCGCGCCGACTTCTACCTGATCGCCAAGCCGCGCTTCCGCGAGGATCCACTGCTGCTCGTGTGCGAGCTCGTGAAGAAGGCCTACGCGGCGGAGCAGCCGACGCTGGTGCTCGCGCGCTCGCGCGACCAGGCCGAGCAACTCGACGAGAAACTCTGGGAGTTCGACGACGAGTCGTTCATCCCGCACCAGGTGGTCGGCGACGCCGACGACGACGCGGTCACCGCGGTGCTCATCGTGCCGCCCGACCTGCAGACCCCGGATCGCCCGCTCGTGATCAACCTGCGCGACGAATGCGCGCCCGGATTGTTCGAGCGCGTGCTCGAAGTGATTCCCGCCGACGATGCGGAACGCGCGGGCTCGCGTGAGCGCTGGAAGACCTACAAGGCGGCGGGCTTCGAAGTCGCCAAGCACGATATGTAAGGGCGAGAGACGAGGGGCGAAGGGCGAGGGGCGAAGAGGTCCGGGATACGAGACCCTGATCCTTCCTCCCGGCCATCGCACCTCGACTCCGACTCTTCGGACCCAGAGCGCCTGACGACTCGCCCCTCGCCCCTCGCCCCTATCCCCTACTCCCTATCCCTATCGCCATGGACAAGAGCTACGAACCCGGCCAGATCGAATCGAAGTGGTACGCGCGCTGGGAGGCGCAAGGCGTGTTCGAGCCGACTGGCTCGGGCGAGCCCTACTGCATCCTGCTGCCGCCGCCGAACGTGACCGGCACCCTGCACATGGGCCACGCGTTCCAGCAGACGATCATGGATGCGCTGGTGCGCTACCACCGCATGCGCGGCGAGCGCACGTTGTGGCAGGGCGGCACCGACCATGCGGGCATCGCGACGCAGAAGATCGTGGAGAACCAGCTCGCGGCCGAAGGCAAGTCGCGCCACGACCTCGGCCGCATGGCGTTCGTCGAGCGCGTGTGGGAATGGAAGGAGCAGTCAGGCTCGACGATCACGAACCAGATGCGCCGGCTCGGCGCCTCGGTCGACTGGTCGCGCGAGCGCTTCACGATGGATGAAGGCCTGTCGGCCGCCGTCCGCCGCGTGTTCGTGACCTGGTATCGCGACGGCCTGCTCTATCGCGGCAAGCGCCTCGTGCACTGGGACCCCGTGCTGATGACCGCGGTGTCGGACCTCGAGGTCAACAACGAGGAGAAGGACGGATCGCTCTGGTCGATCCGCTATCCGGCATCCGATGGGGGTGACGGGCTCGTCGTCGCGACGACGCGTCCGGAAACCCTGCTCGGCGACGTCGCGGTCGCGGTGCATCCGGACGACGAGCGCTACCAGGCGCTGATCGGCAAGACCTTGCGCCTGCCACTGAGCGGCCGCGAAATCCCGGTGATCGCCGACACCTACGTCGAACGCGAGTTCGGCACCGGCGCGGTCAAGATCACGCCCGCGCACGACTTCAATGACTGGCAGCTCGGCGCGCGCCACGGCCTCGAGCCGATCGTGATCCTGACCCTCGATGCGAAGGTCAACGACAACGCGCCGCAGAAGTACCGTGGCCTCGACCGCTTCGCCGCGCGCAAGGCCGTGCTCGCCGACCTCGAGGCCGAGGGCCTCCTGGTCGAGACGAAGAAGCACAAGCTGCAGGTACCGGTCAGCCAGCGCACCGATGCGGTGATCGAACCGATGCTGACCGACCAGTGGTTCCTCGACCTCACGCGCGACGTGCTGTCCGATGGCCGCCCCGGTGGTCGCGCCGCGATCACCGAACCCGCGCTCGCGGCCGTGCGCGATGGCGCGGTGCGCTTCGTGCCCGAGAACTGGGCGACCACCTACAACCAGTGGCTCGAGAACATCCAGGACTGGTGCGTCAGCCGCCAGCTCTGGTGGGGCCATCGCATTCCGGCCTGGTACGACGAAGCCGGCAACATCTTCGTCGGCGAGGACGAGGCGGATGCGCGCGCGCATGCCACCACGCCGCCGGTCGGCGCGCTGCGCCAGGACGAGGACGTGCTCGACACGTGGTTCTCCGCGGCGCTGTGGCCGTTCTCGACGCTCGGCTGGCCCGGCGAGACGCCGGAACGCGCGGCCGAATGGGAGCAGTTCAACGCGTTCGTGCCGAGCAGCGTGCTCGTCACCGGCTTCGACATCATCTTCTTCTGGGTCGCCCGCATGGTCATGGCGACGCAGTACTTCACCGGCAAGGTGCCGTTCCGCGAGGTCTACATCAACGCGATCGTGCGCGACGCGGAAGGCCAGAAGATGTCCAAGTCGAAGGGCAACACGATCGACCCGCTCGACCTCATCGACGGCATCGACCTCGAGTCGCTGGTCCGGAAGTCGACCGCGTCCCTGCTGATCCCGCAGGTGCGCGAGAAGGTCGAGAAGCGCATCCGCAAGGAATACGCGGACGGCATCGCGCCGGTCGGCGCGGACGCATTGCGCTTCACGTTCGCCGCGCTCGCGACCTACGGTCGCACGATCAACTTCGACCTCAAGCGCGCCGACGGCTACCGCAACTTCTGCAACAAGCTCTGGAATGCGGCGCGCTTCGTGCTCATGAACTGCGAAGAGCCGGGCTCGGTGACGCGGGATCCCGCATCAGGAAAGGCGCCGGTGACCGAGGCGGAGCGCTGGATCCTGTCGCGCCTGCATCACACGCTGGCCGAGGTGGAACTGCATTTCACGAGCTACCGCTTCGACCTGCTCGCGCAGGCGCTGTACGAGTTCGCGTGGAACGACTACTGCGACTGGTTCCTCGAACTCGCCAAGCCCGCGCTCAACGGCGTCGATTCCGCCGCGGCGGAATCGACGCGCCGCACGCTGCTGGTCGTGCTCGAAGCGTTGTTGCGCGCGCTGCACCCGATCATGCCGTTCATCACCGAGGAAATCTGGAGCGAAGAGGTCGCGTCGAAGCTCGGCATCGCCACGGGCAGCATTTCGACGCAGGCGTATCCGCTCGCGGACGACTTCGCGGTCGACGCCGACGCCAGCGCGGAGATCGAATGGCTGAAGGCCGTGCTCGGCCAGATCCGCCGGATCCGCAGCGAGATGAACATCGCGCCGGGCAAGACGATCCCGCTGCTCTATGCGAATGGACGTGCGCCCGATCGCGCGCGAACGGCCAAGTTCGGCGCGCAGATCGGCTTCCTCGCCCGCGCCGAATCGCAACGCTGGCTTGACGCCGGCGAGGCCGAGCCCGCCGCGGCCGCGGCGGTCGTCGGCGAGATGAAACTGCTGATCCCGCTCGCGGGCCTGATCGACCTCGAGGCCGAGAAGGCGCGCCTCGAGAAGGAGATCAAGCGCATCGAGGCCGAGATCGGCAAGTGCAACGGCAAGCTCGGCACCGCGACCTTCGTCGCGAACGCGCCCGCGGCGGTGGTCGAGCAGGAACGCCAGCGCCTCGCAGAATTCAGTACGGCCCTCGCCGCGTTGCGCGAACAGCGCGAGCGCCTCCGTTCGTAGGCTGGACGGCCACGTGCCGGCCGGCGCTTTGCGCTTCGACGAGCGCCGATGCCGGCCGCGCTGCGCGCCTCCAGCCTACGAAACCTGAGGCTCCGATGGCGGCAGCAGTTCCATCGCCATCACCAGCGCATCCTCGCGCCCCTTCTTCGCGGGGTAGTAATGCGGGCGCCGGCCGAACTCGTTGAAGCCGAGCGAATCGTAGAGCGCGATTGCGCGCGGGTTGGATGGACGTACTTCGAGGTAGACGCGCTCGGCGCGATGCCAGCGCGCGATGTCGAGCAGGCGACGCACGATCCGGCGCCCCAGTCCGCGACCGTGCCGCGCGGGCGCCACGCAGACGTTCAGCACGTGCGCCTCGCCGGCGCCGGTCGACAGCACGCCGTATCCGATCACTTCGTCCGCATCGACGAGCACAATGCATTCGTAGCCTGCACGCAGGCAGTCGGCGAAGATCGCGCGCGTCCACGGGAATTCGTAGGCCGCCGCCTCGAGTGCCGCGACGGCATCGAGGTCGTCCGCCTGCATGCGGCGGAATTCGGCTTCCGCCTGCCTGAGGATCGCGACCACCGGCAACAGGTCCTCGCCCGGCGCGGTACGGGCGTCTCGCGGCATCTTGCCATGAAACAAGGCGATTGCACCCCCGCGCACGGCGGCGCAGCACGACCGTTCGTCAATTGCGCGTGCGGTCGACGGCCGCGAGGCCGCGCAGCATCCGCTTCAGTTCGCTCCACATCGCGCGCTTGGCCACGGCATCACGCGCGAGTGCGGCGGGTTCGGCCAGCACCACCCAACCGATCGACTGCTGGCGCGCCGTCGGCAGGCAGGCGCCCGCGGCGCGCGCGCGCGCGTCGCCGAACGCGACCAGTGCGTCCGCCGTCGCAAGCGCGTCCTCGTCGACGCTGGGCTCGAAGCGGCAGCCGACGCGCGCGAACGCGAACGCGCGTCGCACGTCGCCGAGCAGCCGCGGGGCGACCGCTTGATCGGCCAGCACGACGACGACGCGTCGTTCGGCTGCAGCGCCGGATGCGGCCGCGGGCGGGATCGAGGTGCCCGCGACCTGCGAGCCGCGCAGCACGTAGACGTCGATGCCGATCTCGGCGAGCCGGCGCAGGCTGGCGTCATCGCGCATCGTGTTTCCCCGCATTCGCGCGCAGGTCCGCGTCGAAGCGCCCGAAGATCGTGTCGAGCGCGGCGCCGTAGGCGTCCACCGTCGCCTGCAGCGTCGCGTCCGCCGCGGGTACTTCCGCGCGGTAGTACTCGTCGATGATCGGTGCGCCATCGATCGCGCTCGCGCGCAGCTTGAGCGCCGCAACGGCAGTGAAGCCCCCGGCCTCGCCGGGCACGCGATCGAGACGAAGGATGATCCCGCCGATCCGCACCGCGGGTCGGCTCTTGGGCAGTTCGTCGGTCACGGTCGTGGCCGCGCCGGCATCCCGCAACTGCGCGAGCAGGCGCCGCTGCACGATGCGCGTCGGCGGATCGGTCCAGAGCTGGTAGTGATACTGGCGCAGGCGCTGCGCGCCCGGGTCGAGCGCGTAGACCAGCGCCTGGTCGGCGTACAGGCCATCGGCGCCGAACGCTTCGACGACGATCGGCGCATCGAACAGCGGCGTCGCGTGCGGCTCGAGTGGCTGCGGTCGCGGCATCCGGTACCAGGTGAAGTCAGGCACCGCGGGCGCGCCGCCGCAGCCGCCGAGCGCGAGCACGAGCACGGCGACGATCGCGGACTTCGTCATTGCGGCTCCTCCTCGAGCTGGTCCGCCTTGGGCGACAGGATCAGCCGGTTCGGATGGCGGCGGATCTCGCGGCTGAATTCGTCGAGGTTGCGGCTCGACGACTCCAGGTGATGGGTGATCACGTCCATGCGGCTCGACAGCGAGGCGAGCACGCTCGCCAGATCCTGCACCGCGCGGCGGATGTCCTGCCGGTTGTCGCCCGCGATGCCGGCGAGGTCGCCGAGCGCGCGATCGAGCGTCTCGCGCGTCTTGCGCAGTTCGCCCGCGAGCGCACGCGCCTCGCCGAGGATCTCGCCGACCGCGGCGCGGTTCGCGGGTTTCAGCACCTCGTTGAGCCCCGCGGAGGCCTGGTTCAGGCGCTCGAGCAGCACGCGCGTCTGCTCGACGAGGATCGGCGCGCCTTCGTCGATCGTGCCGGTGATCGAATCGACGCGTTCCGAGAGGCTGCGGATCAGCGGCGAGATCTGCGTGCGCGTCAGCGTCGTGACTTCACCCGCGAGCTGGTTCATCGCGGCGAAGATGTCGGCGCCTTCCTCGCCGCGCAGTTCCGCGCCCGGCGCGAGCATCTCGCGGGCCGTGCCCTCGCGGATTCCGATCGACACGTCCGCGAGCAGCCCACTCGATTGCAGCCGCGCGATGCTGTCGACCGGGATCGGCCAGTCGCGACGCAGTGCGAGTTCGACCTTGTAGCGCGTGCCCTCGGCGGTGCGTTCCGGCACGACCTGGCCGACCTGGCCGATGCGGTAACCCTCGTAGAACACTGGCGCACCGTAGCGCAGCCCGGTCACGTTGCGATAGCGCACGAGATAGTCGTCGCTCGCGACGCTGCGGCCGGTGATGAGCGCGAGGCCGAACAGCAGCAGGCCGATCGCGGCGACCACGAAGATGCCGACCAGCGTGTAGTTGACGGTGTCGCGTCTCAAGCCCCTTCCCCATCCGGCACGCGGCGCCGGTGCGCCGGAGCCGCGGCGGAATGATCGCACAGGATCACGCCTCTTCCTCGGTCAGCCGCCGCAGGTATGCGTCGGCGTCGACCAGCACTTCGCGCGGACGGCGATTGAGCAGGTCCTGGATGCGCTCGATGCGCGAGGCGCGCACCTCGGCGACGCTGCCGGTCAGCAGCACCTCGCCCTGGTCGAGCACGGTGATCGTGTCGGCAATCTTGAACGCGCTCTCGAGTTCGTGCGTGACGACGACGATCGTCATGCGCAGCGCGTCGCGCAGTCGCAGGATCAGCTCGTCGAGTTCGGCCGAGACCACCGGATCGAGGCCGGCCGAGGGTTCATCGAAGAACAGCAGGCGCGGATCCATCACGATCGCGCGCGCGAGCGCCGCGCGCTTGACCATGCCGCCCGAGAGCTGGCTCGGCATCAGGTCCTGGAAACCGCCGAGGTTGACCACCTCGAGCTTGATGCGGCTCATGATCCGGATCGTCGACTCGTCGAGCGTGGTGAGTTCGCGCAGGGGCAGCGCGACGTTGTCGCCGACCGTCATCGAGGTCAGCAGCGCGCCGCCCTGGAACGAAACCCCGATGCGCTTGCGCACGTCGAGCAGCTCGCGTGCGCTCGCCTTGCCGAGGTCGATGCCGAACAACCGGACGCTGCCCGAGGCCGGCCGCTGCAGCCCGAGCAGGTGGCGCAGCAGGGTGCTCTTGCCCGAGCCCGAACCGCCCATGATCACGCGGATCTCGCCCGCGCCAACCGAGAAGTCGATGCCGTGCAGCACGCGCCGACGGCCATACCAGGCTTCGAGCCGTTCGACCTCGATCAGGGGCGCAGGCGTGTTCATGTCATCGATTGAGGAAGTAGCTGAATACCATGTCGACCACGATGATCCAGCAGATCGACAGCACCACCGCGCGCGTGGTCGCGCGTCCGACGCCCTCCGCGCCGCCGCTGACCGAGAAGCCGGTGCTGACGCCGATCAACGTGATCAGCAGCGCGAACACGACGCTCTTGGACAGGCCTTGCCAGACGTCGCCCGGATCGAGCAGCGACATCGACTGCAGCAGGTAGGCCGCGGGCGTCACGTCGAGCGCGGGCGCGCTGTAGAGCGCGGCGCCGAGGATCGCCACCGCATCGGCGAACACCGTCAGCGCAGGCAGCATCACGAGCATCGCGATCAGCGCGGGCGCGACGAGGAAGCGCACCGGCGCGATCCCGATCACCGCGAGCGCGTCGACTTCCTGCGACACCGACATCGAACCGATGCGCGCCGCGAGCGCCGAACCCGAACGCCCCGCGACGAGGATCGCGGTGATCAGGGCGCCGAATTCGCGCGTGACCGACTTCGCGACCGCGACGACGACCTGCGACTGCGCTCCGAACTCGCTCAGCGAGGCGACGAACTGGATTCCGAGCATGAGCCCGACCGTGAACCCGAGCAGGGCCACGATCGGCAGCGCGTCGACGCCGATCTCGCGCATCTGGCGCGCGATCGCGGCGAGCCGCACCGGCTGGCCGACACGCCACCCGACGGCGGCGTAATAGAGCGAATCGAACAGCAGGACCGCCGCATGCCCGACGCCCGCGAACGCATCGAGCGTGGTGCGCCCGATCGCGGCGAACGGGCGTGCCGGCGCGCTCACGCGAGCAGGGCGTCGGCGGCGGGCACGAGGTGGAACACGCGGTCGAGCCGCGCGAGTTCGAGCACCGCGCGCACCGCGTCGCTGACCGCGACCAGCGCGAAGCGGCTGCCGCGTGCTCGCGCGGCCTGGAAGCCTTCGACCAGTGCCGCGATGCCGGAGGAATCGATGTAGCTCACTGCCGAGAGTTCGACCCCGACCGGCGCGCCGCTCGCGAGCGCATCGAGCACTTCACGCCGCACGTCCTGCGACCACGACAGGTCGACCTCGCCGCTCAGGCGCACCAGCACGTAGCCGTCGCCGTCCTCGCGCGCGACGCTGTTGGCTTGCATGTTCATGCCTCGTTGGCCTCGTCGTTGTTGCCGTCGGTGATGCGCTTGCGCAGGACCAGGCGATTGCCTTCGCCTCCCGGCGCCGCCTCGATCTGCCAGTCGTCCATGACCTCGTCGATCAGCGCGAGACCGAAGCCGCCGCAGCGACACTCGCCGAGCGGTTTCGCGCGGATGCTCGCCGCATCCACGCGCGGCGCGCGATCGGTGAGCTCGAAGCTCACGTAGTGGCCTGCGCGTGACAGCCGCAGCTCGATGTCACCGCTGTGCGTGGGTCCGTAGGCGTGGCGGATGATGTTGGTGCAGGCCTCGTCGACCGCGAGCACGAGGCAGTCGCGCAGGCGCGGTTCGATGCCGATGCGGTCGAGTGCCTGGCGCAACGCGCCCCGCAGGCTGCGCATTTCCTCGGCACGCGCGGGCACGCGCAGTTCGAGCAGCGATTCAGGCGCGCCCGCGCGCGGCGCTTCGACCATCAGCAGCGTGGTGTCGTCGACGAGCCGCAGCTGCCTGAGGTCGGTCAGCAGCCCGCGCAGGCGCGCATCGGTCGAGGCGGCGGCGTGGCGCGCGATCAGTTCACGCACCCCCGCGTTGCCGATCGGCTTGCCGGCGGCGTCGCGCACGTCCGTCGCGCCATCGGAAAACGCGTAGAGCGTGCCGCCCTCGAGCGCGACTTCGTGCTCGTCGAACGCGATCCCGGGCAGGATGCCGAGCGGCGGCCCGCCCGATGCGTACTCCGCGAACCTGCCGTGCGCGTGCACGACCACCGGCGGAAAGCCCGCACCGGCGAAGCGGACGCGCGTGGCGGCGCGGTCGCAGTAGCCGACCACCGCGCAGACGAAGCGGCCGTCCTGCGTGGTTTCGCAGAGTTCGTCGTTGACGCGCGCGAGCCAGCGGGAGGGATCGGCGCCGTCCTTGCCGGCCCAGCGCAACAGCGAGGCGGTGCGCACCATCAGCAGCGCGGCGTCGAGGCCCTTGCCCGAGACATCGCCGATCAGGAATCCGATGCGGCCATCGGGCAGGTCGAAGTAGTCGTAGAAATCGCCCGAGATCTCGTGCGCCGGGCGATTCACGCCGATCACCGGGAAACCGTCGCGCCGGCGCCGGGGCAGCAGCGAGCGCTGCAGCCTGCGCGCGAGGTCGAATTCGCGCTTGAGGCGCTGCTGTTCGAGCAGCACGCTGGCCATGCGCGCGCTGTTGATCGCGAGCGCCGCGGGCGCCGCCACGAGGTCGAGCAGCTCGGCGTCGGCGTCGTCGAACGGCCGGCCGTCGCGCCGGTTCACGATCTCGAGCGCGCCGATCGGACCCGCGGCCGTGCGCAGCGGTGCGCAGACGAGGCTGTGCGTGACAAACCCGGTCTGGTCATCCGATTCGCGCCACACGCGCGGATCGCTGGCCGCATCGACGACGAGCTGGGTCGCGTTGTCGGCGACCGTGCGCCCGACGATGCCCTGGCCGACCGCGAGCCGCGTGCCGCTGATGTCGACCGGGCCGACGCAGACGCGGCAATCCAGCACGCCGGTCAGCGGATCGAGCAGGAACAGCGATGCGCCCTCGACCTGCATGAAGTCGACGACGCGATTCACGACCTCGGGCAGCGTCTGGCGCAGGTCCAGCGAGACCGCGAGCGCCTGCGAGAGGCCGGCAAGGAAGCGCAGCGTGTCGGCCCCGGCCGGCGGCGCGCCTGCGCCGGCGGCCATTGCCGGCTGCGTGGCATGCGCGGGGTTCATCCGTCGCCGTGGGTACCGCCACGTGCGGCCCGCTGGCGCCGGTTCTGCTGCAGGCCCCACAGCGTCATCACCGGACCGGACAGCACGTACAGCACCGCGATCGCGAACAGCACGCGCGGCGGATCGAGCGCAAGCCCGACCAGCACCAGCATCGCGGCCGGGATCCAGATGAACGGCACGCGATCCGACAGCGGCCACGCCTTGAAGCTGAAGTAGCGCACGCGGCTCACCATCAGCAGGCCCGCGATGACCGCCACGAACGGCGTGACGAAGTCCATGTCGGTCGCGTGCAAGCCGAACAGCCCGCCATCCTCGACCGACCAGACGAAGGACATGCACAAGCCCGCCGCGGCCGGGCTCGCGAGGCCCTGGAAGTAGCGCTTGTCCGCGACCCCGACCTGCGTGTTGAAGCGCGCGAGGCGCAGTGCCGCGCAGGCCGCGTAGATGAAGGCGGCGGCCCAGCCGACCTTGCCCCAGCTGGGTCCGTACGCGGTGAGCGCCGACAGCGACCAGGTGTAGAGCACCAGCGACGGTGCGAGGCCGAAGCTCACGAGGTCCGACAACGAGTCGTACTGCACGCCGAAATCGCTCTGGGTACCGGTCAGTCGCGCGACCCGACCGTCGAGGCCGTCGAGGATCGCAGCGACGAACACCGCGATCGCAGCCTGCGTGTAGCGCCCGCCGATACCGGCCACGATCGCGTAGTACCCCGCGAACATCGCGGCCGTCGTGAACAGGTTCGGCAGCAGGTAGATTCCGCGCGGTGGCTTGCGCGCTCCGGTCGGGCTCGGTTCCATGTCGATCCGCGAGGCTGGGCTGGCGATGGGCGGAGTGTACCGTGATCCTCAATTCCGCGGTTTCTTGCTTGTATCGTGCGCCGACTGGTGCTATCCAGTCGCCTGTCCGGCGCCTCGCAGCGCCCATCCGAGATGCGAAGGCCCCCATGAAGCGTTCCTGGCCCCTGCTGTTCCTGCTCGCCGCCTGCGTGCCCGCGCTCGCCGCCGACATGTACTCGTGGACCGACGCGAACGGCGTCCGCCACTTCTCCGACTCGCCGCCGCCGGCGAGCGCAAAGGCACAGAAGATCCGGCTCAAGGGCGGCGTCGCGACGAACGAAGCGGAACCTGCCGACGCCGCGTCCGGAGCGGGGACTTCGCTTGCCGCTGCCGCGGGCTACTCGCCGGACGACATCAAGCGCAACTGCGAGATCGCGCGCGGTAACTTGGCGGCGCTGGAAGGCCAGCAGGTACCGATGGATGCGGACGGATTCCCGATCGACCTCGACAAGGCGAAGATCCGCCAAGCGCAGATCGACAAGGCGAACCAGCAGATCAAGCTGTTCTGCACCGACTGAGCCGCCCACCACTACCGCCAGGTGCGGACAGGTCACGCGCAGCGCGGCACGCACGCACCGAGTCCGGATCGCAGGGTACCGCCCGCTGTGTCGCCTGACCCGCAGGGGTGCTTCCGCGCGCCGGTGCCGTAGGCGCGCAGCCCGAATCCCCAGCGTGCGGCGCCCGCGCTGCTAGAATCGACGGTTCCGCCGTCCACGCCGAACGCCATGCGCCTTTCACGCTTTCACCTCGCGACCGTCAAGGAAGTGCCCGCCGACGCGGAGATCGCCAGCCATCGGCTGATGATCCGCAGCGGCATGATCCGCAAGCTCGCCTCGGGCCTCTACACCTGGTCGCCACTCGGCCTGCGCGTGCTCGCGCGCGTGGAGGCGATCGTGCGCGAGGAGATGGACCGCGCCGGGGCGCTCGAGGTGCTGATGCCCTCGGTGCAGCCGAAGGAACTGTGGGAAGAGACCGGCCGCTGGGAAAAGTTCGGCGGGCAGCTGCTGAAGATCAAGGACCGCAAGGACGCCTGGTACTGCTACGGCCCGACGCACGAGGAAGTCATCACCGACTTCGCGCGCAACGAACTGCGCAGCTACAAGCAGCTGCCGGTCAACTTCTACCAGGTGCAGACCAAGTTCCGCGACGAGATCCGCCCGCGCTTCGGCGTGATGCGCGCGCGCGAGTTCCTCATGAAGGACGCCTACTCGTTCCACCTCACGGCTGATTGCCTGGAGCGCGAATACCGCAACATGTACGACACCTACGGGCGCATCTTCACGCGCCTGGGACTGCGTTTCCGCGCCGTGCAGGCGGACACCGGTGCGATCGGCGGCAAGACCAGCCACGAGTTCCAGGTGCTCGCCGATTCCGGCGAAGATGCGATCGCGTTCTCGGATGCGTCCGACTATGCGGCCAACATCGAGCTGGCCGAGGCACTCGCTCCGGCGGCGCCGCGACCGGCCCCGTCGACCGCGCTCGAACGCGTCGCGACGCCCGCGCAGAAGACGATCGACGAGGTCTCGACGTTCCTCGGCGTGCCCGCCTCGCGATGCATCAAGACCCTGCTCGTGCGCGGTCGGGACGGCCTCGTCGCGCTGTGCGTGCGCGGCGACCACGAGATCAACGAGGTCAAGGCGGCCAAGCTCGAGGAATTGCCCGGCGACGTCACGCTCGCGGACGAAGCCGAGATCGTGCGCGTCACCGGCGTCAAGCCCGGCTTCATCGGCCCGGTCGGGCTGCCGGATTCGATTCCGGTGATCGTCGACCGCAGCGCGGCGGCGATCGCGGACTTCGTCTGCGGCGGCAACGAGGACGGCACCCATTTCCGCGGCGCCAACTGGGAGCGCGATGCGCGCACCAGCCGCGTCGCGGACCTGCGCAAGGTGCTCGCGGGCGATCCCTCGCCCGATGGCCACGGCACGCTCGCGATCGCGCGCGGCATCGAGGTCGGCCACGTGTTCCAGCTCGGGGACACCTATGCGAAGGCACTCGGCGCCACCGTTCTCGACGACGGCGGCAAGGCGCAGGTGGTGCAGATGGGCTGCTACGGCATCGGCGTGAGCCGCATCGTCGCCGCGGCGATCGAGCAGAACCACGACGACGCAGGCATCCTCTGGCCCGAGCCGATGGCGCCCTGGGGCGTCGCGATCTGCCCGATCAACGGCGCGCAGAACGCGCAGGTGCGCGAGGAAGCCGAGAAGCTGCACGACGAACTCGTGGCGCGCGGCATCGAGGTGCTGCTCGACGATCGCGGGCTGCGCCCGGGCCCGATGTTCGCCGACATCGAACTGATCGGCATCCCGCACCGGATCGTCGTCAGCGAGCGCGGCCTCGCGGCAGGCACGTTCGAATATCGCCGCCGCGGCGAGGCGGAGAATCGCGCGGTGTCGCGCGCGGAGATGCTCGAACTGCTCGGATGAGCCACGCCTCGCGCGCGCGGCTGGCCCCCCCGCCGCCCGTTCGCCGATAATCGCTCGGCGTCGCGGTCGCGTCGCGCAGTGCGAAGGAGTGCCGGAACCGATGTCGACCCATGCCGCCATGTCCATCACCAAGCCGATCTGGGAACCCGGCAGCGAACGCGTCGAGCGCGCGAACATCAGCCGCTTCATGCGTTTCGTGCGCGAGAGCACCGGCAACGACGACATCCGCCGCTACGGGCCGCTGTACGACTTCTCGCTGCGCCACCCCGACAGGTTCTGGTCGCTGGTGTGGGAGTTCTGCGGCATCCGAGCGCACGGCGAGATGGAGCCCGTGCTGGTCGACCGCGAGCAGATGCCGGGTGCGCGCTGGTTCCCGAACGTCACGCTGAACTTCGCGCAGAACCTGCTGCGTTACAGGGACGATCGTTGCGCGATCGTGTTCCGCAACGAATGGGGCCACAAGCGCGAGTACTCCTACGCCGAATTGCACGCGGAGGTCGGCCGCCTCGCGCATGCGCTGAAGAACGCCGGCATCGGCGTCGGCGACCGCGTCGCGGGTTTCCTACCGAACATCCCCGAGGCCGTGATCGCGATGCTCGCGACCACCTCGCTCGGCGCGACCTGGTCGTCGTGCTCGCCCGACTTCGGCATCCGCGGCGTGGTCGATCGCTTCGGCCAGATCGCGCCGAAGGTGCTGTTCACGGCCGACCAGTACGGCTACGGCGGCAAGGGCTTCGACTGCCTCGGCAAGATCCGCGACGTGCTCGGCGAATTGCCGAGCGTGGAGACGCTCGTGGTGATCCCGTACGGCGGTGACGACTTGAAGCTCGATGGCCTGCGTGGCGCCGTGCCGTGGCCGGACTTCCTCGGCGAAGGCGAACACGCGCCCGAGTTCGTCGCGTTGCCGTTCGACCACCCGCTTTACGTGATGTACTCGTCCGGCACCACCGGCGTGCCGAAGTGCATCGTGCACGGCGCCGGAGGCACGCTGATCCAGCACCTCAAGGAATTGGTGCTGCACACGGACCTCAAGCGCGAAGACCGCATCTTCTACTACACGACGTGCGGCTGGATGATGTGGAACTGGCTGGTGTCGAGCCTCGCGGTCGGCGCCACGCTCGTGCTCTACGACGGTTCGCCTTCGCATCCGGACGGCAATGCGCTGTGGGACCTCGCCGACGAGGTCGGCATCAGCGTGTTCGGCACCAGCGCCAAATGGATCAGCGCGATCGAGAAGGCCGGCGTCAAGCCGCGCGAGACGCACAAGCTGATCCACCTGAAGACGATCCTCTCGACCGGCTCGCCGCTCGCGCCCGAGAGCTACGACTACGTCTACCGCGACGTCAAGGAACGCGTGCTGCTCGCATCGATTTCGGGCGGCACCGACATCGTGTCGTGCTTCGCGCTCGGCTGCCCGGTGCTGCCGGTCTACCGCGGCGAACTGCAGTGCCGCGGACTCGGCATGAAGGTCGAGATCCTCGATGACGCGGGCAAGCCCGTGCGCGGCGAGAAGGGCGAACTCGCCTGTACCGCGCCGTTCCCGTCGATGCCGGTGTTCTTCTGGAACGATCCGGACGGCGAGAAGTACCACGGTGCGTACTTCTCGCGCGTGCCGGGCGTGTGGTGCCACGGCGATCACGCATTGCTGACCTCGCACGACGGCATCGTGATCTACGGGCGTTCGGACGCGACGCTGAATCCCGGCGGAGTGCGCATCGGCACGGCCGAGATCTACCGCCAGGTCGAGCAGGTGCCGGAAGTGCTCGAATCGGTCGCGGTCGGCCAGCAATGGGGCGACGACGAGCGCGTGATCCTGTTCGTGCGCCTGCGCGAGGGCCTCGTGCTCGATGACGCGCTGCGTGATCGCATCGCCAGGCAGATCCGCGCGAACACCACCCCGCGACACGTACCGGCGAAGATCCTGCAGGTCGCCGACATCCCGCGCACGATCTCGGGCAAGATCACCGAGATCGCGGTCCGCGACACGATCCATGGGCGCGAGGTGAAGAACACGGATGCGTTGGCGAATCCGCAGGCGCTGGAATGTTTTCGCGAACTGTCCGATCTCGCCTGAGTCCACGCAAATGGCATCGCTTCCGACCCGTTTCGTGAATGCCGGCGCTTTCCTGACCGCGCTCGCCGCTGCCTGTCTCGTGTTCGGAGCCATTCCATGGCTCACGGTCCCCACGCTCGGCCAGGCAGTATGGGCGTCGGGCTTTGCACTTTCTTTTGCCAACGCGGACCTGTTGTCTCCCTATGCCCATGATTTCGGGCTGCCACATCCAGCGCCGATAGCGTTCGGTCTTTCAGCGACTTTGTTGCAAGCCGCGCTTTTGCGACTGTCCGTCGCAAGCGCAATAGACGCATACACCTTGACGGCTGCCATCTACCTCGCCATTTCATTGTGGGGTGCGGCCGCTTATGCGCGTCAACTCGGCTCGACATGCGGCTCGGCACTATGGTTCGCCTTGCTATGGATCTGCCTGCCAGTGGTCGTCCAGCATGCCGGCTATTCAATGCTCGCGTTGGGTTTCGCACTCCTGCCCTTCTACTTGAACAGTTTGCACAGCCTCCTTGGGGCTGAGTCCGCGCGAACAGCCATTGGTGCAGGCATTGGCTACCTCATCGCCTGCATGATCTCCGTGTTCATGGACGGATATACCTTTGTCATGTTCGCTGTTGCTTCGGCATGCGTTGTCGTCGGAACACTCGCCACAGGCCTGATCCCGAAGAGGAGGCTGTTGCTCCAAGTCGCTCCAACGATCGCAGCCGGCCTGGCGATCGCGTACGTATCCTACAGCGCATACATCGGAGGTTTTCGTTTCCAGCCCGCTCCGCTGGATTTCTTCAGGGGCTGGGGAGTTGACATGTCGATGTGGTTCGTCCCGACACGCGGCATGCACTGGCTGTGGGATACATTGGGCTTGAGTGCGCCGCGCGACATGGCTAATTACTGGGGAGATGCTTCAGTTTGGATGACCACATTCATTGCCCCGGTGCTGGCAACCGGCCTGGCAGGATTCATCCTTGCAAAGGAGAGGAAGTACGCGTTGATCTTGGGCATGATGGCTTTTGTCGGGCTCTACCTCTCGCTCGGACCCTCACTCAAGTTCTTCTCGACCAAGGAGGCTGCCGGAGTCACGGCAGAGGAACGACAGAGTCCGTTGATGCCGGCCAAGTACGCCCGCGCACCCGTCGGTACTGCCCCATTGTTCGAGAGACTTCCTGGCGTCAACCTCATGCGTGCCACGTATCGCTGGGTCGGCTTGGGTGCACTCGGCCTGTGGGGCCTGACGATCCTGCTGATACATCGATTGCGAGGACGCCACCCTGTCCAGGCCGCACTGGTTGCGCCATTGCTGATATTGATGCTTCTGCCGAATGTGGGGCGCCAAACCAAATCGGCAATGTCCAACCGGGGCAAGGCTGAGTCGATGGAATTGTCCCTTGTAGAGGACCTGCGCCAGGTTGCGTCTGGCGGCGTGGTGTTCTTTGCACCGCATGGCAACGACTTCATCGCGAACTACTTGGCTCCTCTTGCGGGCATCAAAACGTACAACATCGGCGGCGACAAGAACATGCTGATAGCTCAAAGATACTGGAGCGAACCCATGCTCCGACTCGGCCTGCCGCAGTTGAATACCGCCTCTTTCCCGCAAGACGTGCGCACTGTACTGCTGACCGGGCAAGCCGACGTGGTCGTGATCCCGTTTTTCGACATGCTGCAATCCGCGATCCATTGGCCTCCATCGTCATCGTCGATCGCCGCGTACCGGACCAACCGGATGCCGATCGTGATCGACGCGACAGCCGGGCCATGCTTTGAATTCGAGGAGCGCGCGCTTTTCGCCGCCGCAAGACTGACAAGGCCGGGCAGAGAGCTGCGCAATCTGCATCAGACGGGCGCGCCCCAATCCGCCGTATCGAAGGCGTTGGAGGCTTGCGCAACGTCGCCTTTTCCGGCCGGCAGGCCCTCGGATCCCCTCACGCAGCCAGCGTCATGAACCCGTCGAGCCGGGCGAGTCCTGCCCGCTGGTATCAAGCGAGAGCGTGCGCAAGTTCGGTGCGCAGATCGTCGACGTTTTCGACACCAACCGACATCCGGATCAGCGCATCACTGATACCGAGGCGCTTGCGATTCGCCGGCGGAATCGAGGCATGCGTCATGATCGCAGGATGCTCGATCAGGCTCTCGACGCCGCCGAGAGACTCGGCCAGCGCAAACAACTCGCAGCGCTCGAGCACCTTGCGCGCCTTGCGCAGGCCACCCTTGACCTCGATCGAGACGATCCCGCCGAAGCCGTCCATCTGCTTCTTCGCGAGCGCATGCTGCGGATGTGACTTCACGCCCGGGTAGATCACGCGTTCGACCGCCGCTTGCTTCTCGAGCCAGCGCGCGAGCTCGAGCGCTCCCTCGCAGTGTGCGCGCATGCGCAGGTGCAGGGTCTTGAGGCCGCGCATCGCGAGGAACGAATCGAATGGGCCGGCGACCGATCCGACCGAGTTGTGCAGGAACGCCATCTGCTCGGCGAGCTCGGCGCTGCCACCGACGACCGCGACGCCGCCGACCATGTCCGAATGTCCGTTGAGGTACTTGGTCGCCGAATGCACGACGATGTCCGCGCCGTGTTCGATCGGACGCTGCAGCATGGGCGAGCAGAACGTGTTGTCGACCACGAAGATGAGCCCATGCTTGCGCGCAAACGCGCCGACCTTCGCGAGGTCCACGAGCTTGAGCATCGGATTGGTCGGTGTCTCGGCCCAGATCATCCGCGTGTTCGGTTTCAACGCCGTTTTCAGTGCGGCCGCGTCGTTGAGATCGATGAACGTGAAATCGAGGCCCGCACTGCGCCGGCGCACGCGTTCGAACAAGCGGTAGGTGCCGCCGTAGAGGTCGTCCATCGCGATGACATGGTCACCACTGTCCAGCAGCTCGAGCACCGTGCCTGCGGCAGCGAGACCCGAAGCGAACGCGTAGCCCTGGCGCCCACCCTCGAGATCGGCGACGCAGCGTTCGTACGCCATGCGGGTTGGATTCTGCGTGCGCGAATATTCGTAGCCCTGGTGCACGCCGGGGCTCTTCTGCACGTAGGTCGAGGTCGCGTAGATCGGCACCATGATCGCACCGGTGGATGGATCGGGTGACTGTCCGGCGTGGATGGCGCGCGTACCGAGAGAACGCTTGCTTGGCTTGCTCATGGATGTTCCGTGGTCGACCAATGGGATCGGTTTTCAATTCGGACAAACGAACAGGTCGAGATGGACGGCGCCATGGCTCGCGAAATGCGCGTCGGCGAGCTCCCACTCGAGCATGACCTGGTTGGCGTTGCTGCAATCCTTGTGGCCGCCGTGATGGCGAAGCACCCGGATCGAAGAGCCATAGTCGAAAAGGAAGGCGAGGTAATCGAGGGGATCGATACCCGAATTTTCCCGCATGCACTTGGGATGGAACTCCGTCAGCAGCATCGGACGGTGGAGCGCCAGTCCCGCTGCAAACCCGCGCAATGCGATCAGTTCGTGGCCTTCAATGTCGATCTTGAGCAGGTGCAGATCGGCGAGGTTCGCCAAGACTTCATCCAGCGGGCGAGCAGTTGCGAAAGCCGCAGGTTGTCGGTCCGCTGCTCCAAACAGTTCGACCTGGCCATTGGACGTCCCGTCGTGGGTCGCGATCGGGAGCAGGCGACGAGAGTCGGACGCCGCGAAGGGCACGGCTTGTACCCAGTCGAATCGATTGCGCCAGATCGTCGCGTAGATGAGCTGCAGGTTCTTGTCGAGCGGTTCCACCGCGACGACCGTTCCGCCCGGGCCCACGAGATGCGCCGCAAGCGCGGTGAAATAGCCGATGTTCGCGCCCACGTCGACAAACGTGTGGCCGGGTCGCAGGCGCTCGCGCACGACCCGGGCGACATGCGGTTCATAGGCATGGCCCGCGAGGATCAGGCTTCCAATATCGCGATCACTCGGACGCACGAACAAGCTGTAGCCATCCATCGGCACTTCGACAGGCGTGTCGCCCCGACGCAGCGTGTATTCCCGCGAAGTGCAGATCGCGCGGGCCAGGCCCTCGAGATCAAGCCGCCCAGCGGAGATCTCGGTCGCGAACGCCGCATGTCCGCCTTGGTCCGGTTCGCGTCCGAGCAACAGGCGATACGCGAAGCGGATGTCCTCAATTGTCGCGGGAATTCCCGGCTCGTGTGTCATCGCGCCGTTCGCACGACAAGGTCGAGATGGCAGGTGCCCGCCATGCCCATCCGGCGATTGGCTTCCTTCCACTCGTGCATGACCTGCTCGACCGCCGCGCACCCCACCTGCGTGCCGTCGAATCGAGCGACCTCCACAACCGAAGCATGTTCGAACAGCATCTCCAGGTAACGCTCGGGTTCGATCCGTGAATGGTTCTTGATTGCTACCGGACTGAACTCGCTGAAGATTACCGGACGGAAACGGCGCACCAGTCCCACGAGCCCGGGCCAGGCCAATGGCTCGTGCCCTTCGATGTCCATCTTGATCACGTCGAGACGAGCGATGCCGTGCAGGAGGAAATCCAGGCGCTCTGCCGGCACCATGGCATCCGCGAGGCGCGGATCGGCATGCGGATCCACGATGCCGTTGGATGAGTTTTCTTCACGAAGGATGGGCAATACCTGCGCGGATGCGGATGCAGCCACCGGTATCACGCTCACATTGCGAAGCCCATTGCCGAGCACGCCCGCACAAATCGACTGCACGTTGCGCGCGATCGGCTCGATTGCATACACATGCCCCGCGTCCCCGACCTTGCGCGCTGCCACCAACGTGAAGGTGCCGATATTGGCGCCGATGTCGAGCACCGTTCCCCCAACAGGAATGCTCGCGATGAACAATGGGAGCAGATGGGGTTCGTATGCTGCCCCCGCCGCTACGGGATCACCTATCAGGCGGTCTCCGCGCCACGGGTAGATCTTGAGGCCGTGAAACTGGATTTCGGCCATTGGCGATGCACAGCCCGCCTTGTACTCCGGCGACGACATGATTATCGCGGCAACATCCGAAGTACTGGGCCGTTCGCGCCGCAATCTTTCCGCGAAATCCCCGAGACCCGTCGGATCAGGTTCACGTCCGAGCAAGAGCCTGTAGGCATGGCGCACGTCGTCCATGCTCGCGCGAGGCGCGGTCATTGGCGTTGCCCATACGTCATATTCACCTCTCGTTGGCTCGTGCGCTTCATCCCGCCCTCCGCCGCAAGTAGTTCAGCAGGTCGATCCGCGTGATCAGCCCGACGAACTTCGGCCCGTCCATCACGATCGCGACGTGGCCCGCGTCGAACACCGGCATCAGCGCCTCGATCGGGGACTTCACGTCGAGCACCTGCAGCTTGGTCGCCATCGCGGTCGAAACCGGATCGCGGAAGCGCGCGTGGTCGGCATGCACGTGCAGCAGCAGGTCCGATTCGTCGAGGATGCCGACGATCGAGTCGCCGTCCATGACCGGGAGCTGCGAGACGTCGTAGAGTTTCATGCGGTTGTACGCGGTGACCAGCAGCTCGTTCGGCCCGACCACCACGGTGTCGCGCTGCGCATACGGGCGCAGGATCAGGTCGCGCAGGTCGCCGGTCGGTTGGCGGTCGAGGAAACCGTTGTCGAGCATCCAGTAGTCGTTGTACATCTTCGACAGGTACTTGTTGCCGGTGTCGCAGACGAGCGTGACGACACGCTTCGGTTCGCTCTGTTCGCGGCAGTACCGCAGCGCCGCGGCGAGGAGCGTGCCGGTCGAGGACCCGCCGAACACTCCCTCCTTCGACAGCAGCTCGCGCGCCGTCAGGAAGCTTTCCTTGTCGCTGATCGCGTAGGCCTTCTTCACGCGCGAGAAATCGCTGATCGACGGCAGGAAGTCTTCGCCGATGCCCTCGACCATCCAGCTCGCTGACTTGTCCGACAACGTGCCTTCGTTGATGTACTGCGCGAGGATCGAACCGATCGGATCGGCGAGGATGAATTCGGTCGCCGGCGACACGCGCGCGAAGTAGCGCGAGAGGCCTGTCATCGTGCCGGACGAACCGCAGCCGAACACGATCGCGTCGACCTTGCCGTCGAGCTGTTCGAAGATCTCGGGTCCGGTCGACTGCTCGTGGGCGATCGGATTGTCGGGATTGCCGAACTGGTTGATGAAATACGCGCCCGGCGTCTCGCGCGCGATGCGCTCGGCGAGGTCCTGGTAGTACTCGGGATGGCCCTTGGCGACATCGGAGCGCGTGAGCACGACTTCGGCGCCCATCGCCTTGAGGTTGAAGATCTTCTCGCGGCTCATCTTGTCGGGAACGACGAGCACGAGGCGGTAGCCCTTTGCCTGTGCGACCAGCGCGAGTCCGAGCCCGGTATTGCCCGCGGTGCCTTCGACGAGGGTCGCACCGGGCTTGAGCTTGCCGGCCTTCTCGGCGCCCTCGATCATCGAGAGCCCGATCCTGTCCTTGATCGACCCACCGGGGTTCGCGCTCTCGAGCTTGAGGAAGAGTTCGCAGGGCCCGGTGTCGAGGCGCTGGGCCTTCACCATCGGCGTGTTGCCGATGAGTTCGAGGACGCTGTCGTGGACGGTCATGCGGGCTCCGCTGCGGCGAGGCCGGCCGGTCCGTTCGACCGGGGGCGCGTCGCGCCGCGAGGCAGCCCGCGACGGGTGGCTGCGAATGCGATGCGGCACCGCCGGCACGCACCGGAGCAGCGGGCACGGGTTTCGGGCGTGGTTCCCGGGGGAACACCTTCGGATGATAACCGAGAGGGGCCGGTGCGGGCAGCGGGAGCGGCCGCGAACGGCGCTTGCGCGACTCATTGCACGCTCGATGGGACGCGCGCGACCCCGCGCCGCCCCGGGCTGCCGCGTCGGGCGGCAGCCCGCTTCGACTCACCGCCCGCTGGATGCGGCGGTTATGTCGGGATCCGGCCGCTCAGTGCGCGGCGGTGTGCGAGGACCACATCGACGTCAGTCGATCCTTCGCGTGCAACTTTTCCTTCTTCATGTTGAGCAGTGTCACATCGTCCATCGGAAGTACGCCGAGCTCGGCGTCGCGAACCTTGCTGTCCAGTTCCTTGTGCCTCTGGTAGAGGCTGCGGAACTCCGCGTTGCTCTGCATCAGTGCTTCGACTTCTTTCTGGTTCTGCTCGAACATCTGCTGACCTCCTCTTGGCGCGAATACCGCGGACGCAGCGACGCGGCGGCGAAGCCGCGTCGCTGCGTTGCGGGACGAGTTGCAGCTGGACTGCGATTGGCTCGTAAAGAGCCGGCCTGGCCGCCTGACGTGAAGCAGGACCGGTTGGGAGGCGTCGACCGTTCGGAACGGACGCCACTGCCAGGAAAACATCCGACCACACGACCCGACTCCCGGTGTCCCGGGGCGTCGATGGCCTCGCTTGCGGTCGCTGCTGTCATGGGGCTTGGGCCTTGCCCAAGTGGGCCTCTGGACGTGAGCCACTTGGGAGACAGACGCTACTCCTTCGGCTGCTGCTTGGCAACGCCGAAAACCTGCCATCGGATCGCGCAATGCGCAGGCGAAGCCGGCGCGAAGGTCGTACAATCAATGACTTGCGACGCACCGCCGTGATGCGCGCCGACGCTGCAACGCGCGTCGTCGCATCACGGCGGCGGCCGGCGTTCAGCCCGCGCCATCGCCGACCACGATGCGCACCGAGGCGGATTTCGCCTTGCCCGCATCGATCGAAACCCGCGCATCGGCGACGCCGCCGGCGACCAGCGCATTGCGGACCATCGAGGCGCGGCGATCGGCGAGGCCGGCGTCGGACGCGCGCGACACGATGCGGATGCGACTCGTCGACGGAGCCGCCTTGACTTCGTTGACGATGCGCGCGAATCGCGCGGAGGCGCCGCCCGCAAACGTCGCCTCTCCCTGCACGAACAGCGACTCGGGCACGCTGATCTCGCGCGACGCAGGCTTGGCCGCACTGCCGCCCGCGAGCGCAGCTTCCAGCTCGGCTTCCTTCTTCTTCAACGCATTCGCCCGCGCTTGCGCATTCGCCATGCGCTTGGCCTGCGCGACTTCGGCGCGCGCCGCCTCGGCCGCGAGCGCCGCTTGCTCGCCTTCCGCGCGCGCCGCGTCGGCTTCGAGGCGCAGGCGCTCGGCTTCCTCGGCGCGGATCTGCGCCTGCAAACGCTGCCGTTCGAGTTCCGCGCGCGCCTGCGCCGCGTCGCGGCGTGCGAGTTCGAGTTGCAGCCGATCGCCGTCGCGCTGAAGTTCGTCGCGCTCGGCTTCGAGCACCGCGGCTTCGGCCGTCGCACGCGCGGCCTCGATGCGCCGTTCGGCGACGTAGGCCCAGTGCGCGCGGTCGCGACGGCGCGCTTCGACGAGCTGCTGCAGCGCGACGCGTGCACGCGCGATTTCGGCCGGCGCGCGCGGGCCGAGCGCGGGATC
>JAEYZH010000139.1 GCA_023430685.1 Pseudomonadota bacterium
AGCCCGAACTCGATGCGCAACACCACCAGTTCCTGCTGGCGCCGGTTGAGCTTCGCGAGCGCATTCTCGTACGCGCGCAGCCGTTGCTCGCCGGCCAGCAACTCGATCGCCGAGCGGCCCTCGTCGATGATCTCGACGTCATCGACCGCGAGGTGCGCGCCGCCATGCCGGCGCTGGCTGCGGATCTCGTGGCGCACTTCGTTGAGCAGGATCTGACGCAGATACGCGAGGAACGCGCCGCTGCCGCTGGCGTTGAACGCGTCGAGGTGGCGAAGCGCGCGCATCAGCGTCGTCTGCACGAGGTCTTCGGTGTCGCTGGCGGTGCGCGCGTACTGCGGCAATCGCCCATGCGCCCAACGCAGCAGCAGCGGAAGGCTGCGGTCGTAGAGCGCCTGACGTGCTTGCGCATCGCCTTCGCGGATGCGCCGCAACAGCAGTTCGGTCGGTTCGGTCATGCGCGCGGCCCGCGGGATGAGCGCGGTCCGATCCTCCGGGGCCCGACGGGGCGACGGCGCCGATTCTAGTCGCGCGGCGGGCGGGCGGTGCGAGACGGGCATGGCGGCTCCCCTGTGACGCAATCGGCTTTCCGTGCAAAGCCCGCGGCGGCGGCGGACGAACGCGACGACTCGCGTTCGTTCGCTGGCGCCGCGGGATTCCGCATCCATCGTCCCGACGGAGCCCCTCGAATGAATCCGCGCGTCCTGGGCCATGCCCTGCCCCTCGCGGCGCTGCTTGCACTGCCGGTCCAGGCAGCGGTGCACTGCGTCGACAGCCCGGCCACGTTCAAGGCGGCAATCGACGTCGCCGAAGCCAATGGCGAAGACGACGAGATCCGGCTCGTCGGCGGCACCTACGCCGCATCGCCCGCGTTCCACTTCCAGTCGGTGGAGTTGCACGCGGTCGCGTTCATCGGCGGCTATTCGGCCAACTGCACGGGCCCGGGCGACGAGCCGACCCGGATCGACGGCGAGAATGCGCGCCGCGGCCTGTTCGTGCTCAATCCGTCCGGCGACGTCGTGGTCGAGAACCTCACGTTCGCGCGCGGGCTCTCGACCAACAACCGCGGCGGCGGACTGCACGTGACCAGCACCGACGGCGACATCCGGCTCGACCGCAGCGTGTTCCTCGCCAATCGTGCCGACGACTTCGGCGGGGCGGCCACGATGTCGACGTCGAACGGCGACATCACGGTGCGAAACAACCTCGCGTTCGCGAACAGCAGCGCGAACATCGGCGCGTTCGAGCTGTTGCAGAACCAGGGCGAAGGCCATGTGACCGGCAACACGATCGTCGCGAACCAGAGCGAGGGCGACTTCCTGCCCGGCGGCCTCTGGATCGGCGGCAATTCGCACTGGGAGGTCGCGAACAACATCATCTGGAACAACCTGCCGGAAGCTCCCGGGCCGTTCCAGAGTGATTTCAGGAGCAATGCGACGACCCACGCGCGCTACTCGAACGACATCGGCGTCGTCTACCCCGACACCGTGGCACTCGAGATCGTCGGCGAGCTCAGCGTCGACCCGCAGTTCGCCGACTGCGGCTTCCTCTGCATCGGTTTCGAGCTCGAGCGCGGTTCGCCGCTCGTCGATGCAGGCGACGACGCGCCCGCGGGCGGCATGCCCGCGACCGACCTCGCCGGCAAGCCGCGCTCGATCGGACCACACGTCGACATCGGTGCGTACGAGAACGACCTGCTGTTCGCGGACGGCTTCGATTGAGCGCCAGACCCGGCCGCGCGCGAATACCCACCGCGATCCAACGCCGCGAACCGCGGCGCGCGTTCGGCTGCTCGCCGCGCGGGCTTGCCTGCTGGCGGGTTTGCTCCCGTCCCGCTCGTTTCGCGCGCCACTGCCCGATGCGTCGGTGCGCGCCGACGGCATCGAATCGAATCGATACGGAATCCTGCCCATGAAGGCCGCCCTGCTCTCCCTGCTCGCACTGATCGGCGCCGTCGCCCACGCGGAGCCTCCGCTACCCTACGCCTACCTCAGCCCCTCGATCGGCAGCGGGCCACCGGAGTCGAACTCCGGCAGCGCCGTCGCGCGCGACGGCGAATGGCTCGCGATCGGCGCGCCGCAGTACGACGACTACGATGCGGTCGACGCCGGCAACGTCGCGATCTATCACTGGCACGACGGGCGTTGGAACAGCCTGCCTTCGTTGACGTTGCGGCGCCTCGCCAATGGCATCACCGAGCAGGCAGGCGCGCGCTTCGGCGCGGCGCTCGCGCTGTCCGGCAACCGGCTGCTGATCGGCTGCCCGGGGTGCAACGGGTCGCGACCGAAGGCCTATCTGGTCGAACTCGCGCTTCCACTGGAGTTGCCCCCCGTGTGGTATCCCCTGCATCCTGCGCTGATCAGCGCGCAGGACGGCGAACTCGGCATCGGATCGGCGGTCGCGATCAGCGGCAGCACGGTCGCGGTGGGCGCGCCGCTCGCGCGTTCGAGCGTGGAAGGCGTCGAGCGCGGCGCCGTGGCGATCGGACATTTCGATGGCGACGCAGTCGTCTGGGACGACATTCTGTTCGGCCCGCAGTCGCCGGCCGGCTCGCGCTTCGGCTATTCGCTCGCGATGGACGTGACGTCCGCGGATTCGCCGCTCGCGGGCATCCGATCTTTGCTCGTCGGCGCGCCCGCGCACGTCAACGCGGGCGGATTCGGACTGGCCGGCCGCGCGTGGCTGTACCAGCGCGCGGCATTCGTCCCTGGCGCCTGGAATTTCGAGCAGGTGTTCGCGAACCCGGCGAACGGCCTCGCCGACGCGCTCGGCGCGAGCGTCGCGCTGCAGCGACGCTCGCTCGACGACACCGGCCTCGTGGTGCTCGGCGCGCCCGGTCGCGGCATCGGTGGCCGCGTTTTCGTGCATTCGCGTTCGTCGTTCGATTCTGCCTATGCGTTCGAAACCGAGCTCGAGGCGGTCGATGCGGCGAGCGGCGACCGCTTCGGCATCGCGGTCGGCGTCGACGGCGGGCGCGTGCTCGTCGGCGCCGACCGCCGCCATGTCGATGCGGATCCGGACCAGGGCGCCGCCTACCTGTTCGAGCGCCTCGCGCTGCCATCCGAAGTCGAGTGGCTGCCGCTGCAACGACTGGAATTCCCCGGCTCGTCGAACGTGAACCTCGGCCACAGCCTCGCGATGACCCACTCGATGGCGGTGCTCGGCGCCCCCTCCGGCCCAAGCGAGCGTGGCAGCGCGGTCGTGTATGTCTGCGACCGCATCTTCGCCACCGGCCTCGAGGCCGGAAGCGGCGACGCCTGCGCGCTGCCGTGAGCGGCCAGGCGTTCGGTTGCGCGCGTGGCAGGCTTCAAGTGCACGCGTACCCGTCCGGAGCCAGTGATGAACGCCCCATCGATCCTCCTGCGGCTCGCCGCGGTCGTCCCCTGCGCACTCGCCGCGCCCGCGGCCGCGCTCGAAACGCGCTGCGTCGACACCGCGGCCGAATTCCGCAACGCGCTGCTCGCGGCGGACGACGACGACATGCAGATCAACGTCGTGCGCGGCACCTATTCCTTCAGCAGCGACCCGATGGACGCCGCGCCCGAGCCCTCGCTCGGGCACAACGTGCGGATCACCGGTGGCTACGACGCGAGCTGCGGCACGCGCGAGTACGACCCGTTGCTCACCGTTTTCACGGGATCGACGCCCTCGTTCAGCGTGCTCAGCTACGACTCGATCGTGGTCGAGTCGATCGCGTTCGTCGACACCGGCAACGTCGGCTTCCGCGCGGAGTCCTACGGCGGCAATGGTCCGGACGAACGCGTGACCTTGAGCCGCGTCTGGTTCGAGAACCTGTGCGGCAACGGCAACTGCAGCGGCAGCGGCGCGCGCGCGTCGGTCAACGCGAACGACGTGTCGTTGTCGCAGGTGGCCGTCGTCGGCCATGCAGGCACGCGCTGCGCGCTCGAGATCGACACCTACGACCTCAACCTCGCCTCCGTCTCGTTCTCGCTGTTCGCCGACAACGGCGGCGACGGGCTGTGCCTGACCCGCACCGACAATGTCGAGGATTTCCGCCTGTTCGCGCTGAACAACGTGTTCTGGGACAACGCCGGCGACGATATCGTCACGCGCGTCTCGTCGGACCTCGACCTGTACAACAACCTGTACCAGTCCCTCGACACCTCGCCGGCACCAGCCAGCCCGCCGGTCGGCACGATCAGCGTCGACCCGCAGTTCATGGATGCGGGCGCCGGCGACTACCACCTGCAGAACGGCTCGCCGGCCGTCAACACGGGCCTGCTGGTTCCGCCGTCGCTGCCGACGCGCGACATCGAAGGCGGCACGCGCTGGATCGGCCCGTCGCCCGATCGCGGTCCCTACGAGTCCGCTTCCGCCGACAGCAGCATCATCCTCGTGACCAACACCAGCGATTCGATCGCCGCGCCCGCGAGCGGCTCGCTGCGCTGGGCGATCAACCAGGCGAACGCGGACCCCGGCTTCAACCGCATCCGCTTCGCGATCGGCGGTAGCTGCCCGCGCATCATCGACCTCGCCGGACCGCTGCCCGACATCACGGACCTCGTGAAGATCGAGGGCTACACCCAGCCCGGCAGCGAACCGTCCGACACGTCGTTGTTCTTCGACGCGACGATCTGCATCGGAGTGCGCGGCGACCTGTCGACCAACCACGCGCTGCAGATGCCGATCAGCGTCGGCG
Source organism: Pseudomonadota bacterium (assembly GCA_023430685.1). GTDB lineage: Bacteria > Pseudomonadota > Gammaproteobacteria > Xanthomonadales > Rhodanobacteraceae > Dokdonella_A. The sequence goes on from JAEYZH010000139.1 coordinate 4,658, forward strand.
CCTCCGAGTTCCTCGACGTCAGCGGCATCGGATTCGGCGGCTTCGATGTCGCGGCGATCCGGCTCGCCGGGGGCGCTGGCTCGCACATCCATGGCAACCAGTTCGGTGGTTCACTCGGCGCCGTCGCGCTCGGCAACAGCGCGGTCAACGTGCGCATCGGCGGCACCAGCCACGACAACGTGGTCGGCGGCGACGATCCCGCGCAGCGCAACCTGATCATGTTCGCGTGGAACGCCGGCATCGAGCTGCTCGACAACAGCGGCGGCGCAGAAGGCTATGGCAACCACGTGGCCAACAACTTCATCGGTACCACCGCAGTCGGTGGCGGCATGGCGCCGAACCACCTCGGCGTGCGCGTGCGCACGCACGAGAACGTGATCGAGGACAACGTGATCTCGGGCAACCAGACCCACGGCATCCTGATCGAGGGGCCGCTCGCCGACGACAACCTCGTCACGTCCAACCGCATCGGGCTCAAGGCGTTCGCGCTGTGTTTCCCGCCCCCGTGCAACCCGGAAGACTACGCGCTCGGCAACGTCGAGATGGGCGTGCTCGTGCAGGGTGGCGGCAGCGACAACCGGATCCAGTACAACGAGGTCGCGCACAACGGGCAGAAGGGCATCAGGCTGTTCGACGGGTTGCGCAACCGCTTGCTCGGCAATGGCGTCCACCGCAACGCCTCGCTCGGCATCGACATCGGCGTGGCCGGCGTCAATCCCGAGTACCCCGGGACCGGCAGCGACCAACTCGCCAACCGCGGCATCAATGCGCCCACGCTCGCCGCCGCGCGCGGCGGACAGCATGCGGGGCGACTGACCGGACTCATCGAGACCACCAGCGGGAGCTACATCATGGAGGCGTTCGGGAGTTCCTCCTGTGACGCGAGTGGATTCGGCGAAGGCGAGGCGCGCATCGGCCTTTCGATCATCGAGGTTCCCGGCGCGCCCGGCACCGGCGGCACCGTGCAGTTCTCGATGTCGGTCGAGTCGGCGGCAAACCTGCAACCACGCTTCATCACGGCGACATGGTTCGACCTCGACGGCAACAGTTCCGAGTTCTCCAACTGCGTGCCGTACCAGTGCGACACGATCTTCGCGCACGGGTTCGACTCGGCAAGCGCGGAGCGGTGCCCGGTGCCGTGAGCCGACGGGCGGCGGGATGCCCTCCCGCCGCGCGCCGCGGTTGGCACCCCGGCTCGCCGATCTGCGTGATCCATCGCAGGCAGACCCGAGGAGAGCCCGATGCGCATCGAGATGGTCCCGTTGACCCTGGTGGCGGCGCTGGTCGCCTGCCCGCTGTCGCCCGCGATGGCCGCCTCGTCGCCCGAAGCGCTCGCGCGCGACCTGCAGAAGGCCCTGCAGTCCGGCGACATGAAGGCCGCGCGCAAGCTGGCCGCGATCGAGCGCGCACCGGCCGAACTGCACTTCTTCTACTTCGACCAGGTGCGCGAGTGCGCGACCGAGGCAACCTGCACGACCTCGCTCGCCCCGATCGACGACGACTATCGTGCATCGCTGAAGCAGCAGGCGCGGGAAGCCGGCGCAGAGCCGGTCGAGCCGGCCGGCCTGGTCGTCGTCTCGACGAAGAGCCGGGACGGCAGCGGCTCGGGTTCGATGAAGATGCCGTATGCGAAGGTCGGCGGCGAGTACCGGCTCGCGTCGATGGGCTATTCCGATGCGGAGTTCGCCCGGCGTCGCGCGATGACCAGCGAGCAGCTCATGCAGGAGATGCTTGCGGCAGGCGTCTACGACAGTGCGAAGGGCGAGCGACGCACCGACTGGGCGCAGGTCGCGACTCGTCTGCCCGCCGATGGCGGTGAGCCCGGCCGGGCGTTCGTGCGCCAGGCCTCGGCGATGGCCGCGGCGGTCGATGCGCGCGACCCCGATGCGGCGATGCGCGCCGGCGGCACCTGGGCGCGCATGGTGTTCGCCGACAAGAGCCACGACGGCAAGCCGATCGCGAAGAACCTGCGCCAGGGCAAGCTCGAGGTGCAAGCGCTGCGCATGCTGCGCGACGTGAAGGTGCAGGGCGGTTACCAGCTCGGAGACGATGCCGTGCTGATGATCGAAGCGCGCAACGGCATCGGCTGGACCGAACGGGGCGCGGTGCTCGTCAGCCGCGACGGCGACGCGTGGGAGCTCGCCGGGAGGCAGACGGTGGCATACCCGTGATGCGGTAGTGGGGTGGGCGTGCGTCCACGCGGGCGCGATGCGCGCAGCCGCGAAACCGGGGTCACGCCCTCGATCGCAACAGGACGGTCGCGGCCGTGCCTACGGGGATGTTGCGGTGGTCGGCGCAAGCTTCAGCAAACGCGCTCGTTCGCCATCCTCGAGCAGCCACACGCTGCCATCGGGCGCCTCGGCCACGCCGCGGATGCGCGCCCCCATGTCGTAACGCGCGGCTTCGCGCGCGCTGTCGCCGTCGAACGCGACGCGCACGAGCGCTTGCGACGACAGCCCGCCGATCAATGCCTGGCCACGCCAGTCGGCGAACTGCCTGCCCGAATGGATGACGAGGCTCGAGGGCGAGATCACCGGCGTCCAGCTCAGCTTCGGCGCCGCGAATTCGGGTCGCGTCGAATGGTCGGGGATGTCGCGACCGTCGTAGTGGTCGCCATTGGAAACGATCGGGTAGCCATAGTTGGCGCCGCGCACCACGAGGTTGAGTTCGTCGCCTCCCTGCGGCCCCATCTCGACTTCCCACAGGCGTCCATCGCGGTCGAACGCGATGCCGAGCGGATTGCGGTGACCGAGCGTCCACACCTGTGCGGCGACGTCGCCGTCCTTCACGAACGGATTGTCGGCCGGCACGCGGCCGTCGTCCTCGAGCCGCAGGATCTTGCCGAGGTTGCCGCGCATGTCCTGCGCGGGATCGAACTTCTGGCGATCGCCCGAGGAAATCCAGAGCTTGCCGTCGGGCCCGAACAGCAGCCGGTGGCCGAAATGGCCATTGCCCGACACCTTCGGCAGCTGGCGCCAGATCACGCCCACGTCCGACAACGAACCGCCGGTCGCATCGAGCGTCAGCGTCGCGCGCGCGACCGCGGCGCCGCGCGTGCCGCCTTCGCCCTTCTCGACGTAGCTGAGGTAGATGCGGTGGTTCTCCGCGAAGCGTGGATGCAAGGCGACGTCGCCCAGACCGCCCTGCCCACCGTAGGCCACCTCGGGCACGCCGCGGATGTCGAGCGGCTGCGTGCCGGGCGCGAGCAGCTTCAGGCGACCCTTCTTCTCGGTCACGATCAGGCGGCCATCCGGAAGGAAGGCCATCGCCCACGGCTCGTCGAACGTCGCGACCGCGGTCGCCTCGAATGGTTTGGGCGAGGCCTGCACGGTCGCGCCGTTGCAGCCGCTGCAGGCGAGGCCCAGCACGAGGGCAAGGGTGACCATCGAGGCGCGCAGGTTCATCTCGGGGCTCCGCGGCGGGATCGAGGTCGCAAAGGTAGTCCATTGCGCGATCGTGGTCTAACCGGCTGTCGCAAACGCCCGCGCGCATGCGTCACGGCGCGGGGCAGGCCTGCGCGTGGGCATCGTCGAAGCCGTGGCCGAAGATCTGGTCGCACGCATACGCGACGCAGGCGGAGTACTCCGATGAGTCGCCGCCAGCGCTGGTCGCGGTCGCGGTGATGAAGGTCCCGTACAGCGTGCCGGTGCTCGCCAACGGCAGGTCGAACACCGCGCTGCCATTGCTCGGCGGGAACGTCGATCCGCCCGTGACGACGACGTCGCGCGCGCCGAGATAGCGGGTCGCACCGCCCTGCCCGCCCGCGCCGCAGGTCGCGCCCGAGAAGAACTCGACGCGGTACTCGCCGTTCGTCGTCGACAGTGAACCCTGCACCCGGCCTGCATGGCGCACGCCGAACGCGGCGTCGAGCAGCGGGAAGTTCTGGTCGCAGTTGGCCTGCTCGCAACCGCCGAGCAACACGTCGTCGCCATCGATCGGATTGAGGCCGGCCGGCTCGCGCAGGTCCAGATCGAACACCTGGTTCGCATGCACGCGATTGGCCGACAACGTGGTCTGCCGCGTGCCGGCGAACAGGATCAGGCCGCTGTAGTCGTTGTAGGCGATCTCGTTCTGGTTGATGTCGTTGCCTTGCGCATCGGACTGCACGTGGATGCCGTGCGTGTTCGGCAACGCGTAGTCGGGCACGCACGGCGGCAGGCAGAACGCGAACGCCTTCACGCCGATGCGGTTCGAGGCGACGATGTTGTCATTGCCGAGCAGTTGCACGCCGGTCACGTTGCCCGAAATGAGGTTCTGCATCACGACGCCGAGGTCGCCATCGATGCGGATGCCGACGCGGTTGCCGTGCGCCTCGTTGCCGTTCGGGAAGGTGCCGATCAGGTTGCCCGCGACCAGGTGGCCTTGCCCGCTGCCGCCGAGGTAGATGCCGTAGCCCGCGCCCGCGACCGGGTCCGGATGGCCCGCGATCGAATTGCGCTCGGACGGGTCGAGGCCGCCGATGTCGACGTCGTCGGCGCTGCCGTTGACGTAGATCGCCGTGTGGTTGTCGCTGCCGCCGAGCACCTCGTCCGAGAAGCGGCCGAAGTGGTTGCCGCGCACGCGGTGGCCACTGCCGGCCTGCAGCAGCACGGCGTTGGTGAAGCCGCCGATCATCAGTCCGCGCAGGTCGAGCGAGGTGCCGGCCGGCGCATTCACGGGCACGCGGAACGCGTAGCTGACCTGGTCGCCGCCTGCGATCGAGATGCGATAGGTCGCGCTGTTGCTCCACGTGTTCGCGTTCGGCGCGGCACCGGGCTGGGTGAAGCCGTCGATGCGCACGGGCGCGACGATATCGGGGTAAGGCGACTGCGGGATCAGGATCGCGCCGAAATTCCCGGGGATCGCGAAGCGGATCGTGTTGAAATTCGGCAGCGAGTTCGCATCGAGGATCGCCTGGCGCAGCGAGCCCGCGCCGCTGTCGCCCGCATGGGTGACCACGAGTTCGGTCGAGTCGACGACGCCCGATTCGTACGCGCCGCGGTCGACCGCGCTGCCGATGATGCGCGCGTTGCCGACGATGTCGACCGCGGGCAGGCCACCCGGGGGGCTGTTGTGGCCGCTGTTGATCGCGGGCGAGCCCGGTACCGCGGGAATCCCGTTGCCGTCGAGTTGCGGATCGGTCGAATTGTTCCCGCCACCGCCCTGCAACGGCACGGCGCTGCTGCCCCAGGTGTTGTGCCACGCTTCGACCAGCGGCACGTCGCCGCTCGCCGACAGCACGAAGTCGGTGCCCGCGCTGCCCCAGATCAGGTTGTTGCTGACGTGGAACGTCGCGACCGCACTGTCCTCGCCGCGGAACAGGCGCAAGCCATCGCCCGCGCTCGCACCGACGAAGGTGTTGTTGACGACGTAGGCATCGATCGCGAGCTGTTCGGGTACGAGCTCGAGCACGGTTCCGTAAGCCTGGCGAAGCAGGTTGTTCTGGAACACGAGTGCGCCGCAGGCGCTGCCGATTCGCAGGTCGCCTGCACTGCCGTCGACGATCGTGCGGCGCCAGGTCACCGCGTTGCCGAGGTCCACGCAGGTCTGCGCACCATGCAGCCGCAGGAATTCCACGTTGCTGAAGCGCACGCCCTCGACCGTCACGCCGAGCCCCATCTCGTACAACTCGAGGTCGAGGGCGCCGAGGCCGTCGATCACGGTGTTCGCGGGATCCACGCTGCGCGCGCCGCAGCCCGGCGCGTAGCCGCCGAGCAGGTTCAGGCGATTGGCGAGGACCACGGTCTCCGCGCCGTTCCATGCATAGGTCTGCGCGACCAGGCGCAACGTGACCGTGCCGTCCGCCTGCGGCGAGAGGGCTGCGTGCAGGCCGTCGACGAGGTCGCCGAGCGTCTCGATGCAGACATCGAGCGCGAATGCCGCGGGAGCGGCCAGCACCAGCCACGCACCTGCGACGAGCGCGGCGCTGCGACGGGCGAAATCCGGAATGCGGGTCGGAGCGTTCATGGCGGTGTCCCGGTACTGGTTGCGCGAATGAACCCGGCACCGCGCGGGAACGAACACGCCGCATGCGATTCGAGCCGTCGCGCTGCGCCCGCCCCGTCCCCCGAGCGCGGCTGCGCGATCGATGCTTTCCGATCGAATGCTGCATCGCGACGCCCGGCGAAACTCCGGGCGGCCGCGACGGACAACGCGCGCACCTGTTCGTTCGCGCGCGCGCGCGGGTTCATTCCGGTGACCCGCTTCAGGACCATTGATGACCGCCCTCAGCCTCGCGCTCGCGCATGCCTGGCCGCCGCCTTCGCAGGTCGCGCTGCGTGCTATAAAACCGCCGATGGAAACCGCGTCGGCGGACAGCACGCAACAGCTGCTGCACCGGATCCGCGCCGGCGATCCCGCCGCGCGCGAGCGCCTGCTCGCACGCTACCTGCCGATGCTCAGGCGCTGGGCGCACGGACGCCTGCCTGCACACGCGCGCGACCTCGGCGATACCGACGACCTCGTGCAGGCGACCGTGCTGCGCGCGCTCGGCCAGCTCGAGCGATTCGAGTACGCGGGCGACGGCTGCTTCCTCGGCTACCTGCGCCACGTGCTGCTGAACCTCCTGCGCAACGAAATCCGGCGCTCGAGCACGCATGGCGGCAGCGCCGAGCTCACCGACGCGCTCGCCGACGACGCGACCGAATCGCCGCTCGAGGCGACGATCGGACGCGAACGCGTGCGCCGCTACGAGGCCGCGCTCGCCGCGCTGCCGCGGCGCAGCCAGGAACTGGTCGTGATGCGGATCGAGTTCGGGCTCGACTACGAGGACATCGCGGACGAAACCGGCATGAGCCGCGATGCGATCCGCATGGCGATCAAGCGTGCGGTGGCGGAGCTCGCGAGGACGATGGGCGATGGCGCGCAATGACCCGCACGCGGTCGATCGCCTGATCGAACGCATCCTCGATGCCGAGCCCGCGGACTGGCCGCGACTCGACCCGCTGCCGCCCGGCAGCGAGCGCGAGTTCGAGGCGCTGCAGACACTGTCGGACATCGCGCGCGCATTTCGCCGCTTCGACGCGCCCGCGCGACCCGCGCACGCCAGCGCGCTGTTTCGCTGGGGCCCTCTCGAGGTCGAAGCCAAGGTCGCGAGCGGCGGCAGCAGCGAGGTGTACCGCGCGTGGGACGCGGGCCTCGGCACCCACGTCGCACTGAAGTTGCTGCGAACGGACGCCGCGCAGCCGCTGCGCGCGCGCGCGTTCCTCGACGAGGCACGCCGACTCGCGAAGGTGCGCCACCACAACGTGCTCAGCGTGTACGGCGCGGCCGTGCATGACGGCCGGCCCGGCCTCTGGAGCGAATGGATAGAGGGGCAGAGCCTCACGGAGCAGGTCGCCCGACAGGGACCGCTCGGCGCCGACGAGGCGGTCGTGCTCGGGCTCGCGCTGTGCCGCGCGCTCGGCGCGGTGCACGCAGCGGGCTTGCTGCATGGCGACGTCAAGCCCGACAACGTGCTGCGCGAACGCGGCGGGCGCATCGTGCTCGCCGACCTCGGCGCGGCCGGCGAGCCGGCCGAGGTCAACGCGAGCCTGCACAGCGCAGCGACGCTCGCGTGGCTCGCGCCCGAGGTCCTGCAGGGCGCGCTGCGCACGCCCGCGCACGACCTCCACGCGCTCGGCGGCGTGCTGCAG
>JAEYZH010000183.1 GCA_023430685.1 Pseudomonadota bacterium
GGCCTGCTCTGGCAGCCGCAGCTCGCGATCGTCGGCAGCCGGCATGCGAGCCAGGGCGGTCGCGCGAACGCGGCCGGGTTCGCACGCGCGCTCGTCGAAGCCGGGTTCACGATCACGAGCGGGCTCGCCGAAGGCATCGACGGCGCCGCGCATGCGGCGGCGCTTGATGCGCGGGGCCGCACGGTGGCGGTGCTCGGCACGGGGCCCGACCGCGTGTACCCGGCCATGCATGCCGATCTCGCCGCGCGGATCGCGGCGGGCGGCGCGCTGGCCACGGAGTTCCCGCCGGGCACGCCCGCGCATCCCGCGCACTTCCCGCGCCGCAACCGCATCATCGCCGCACTCGCGCTCGGCACGCTCGTGGTCGAGGCGGGCCTGCGCTCGGGCTCGCTGATCACCGCGCGCAATGCGGCCGAAAGCGGGCGCGAGGTGTTCGCGTTGCCGGGTTCGATCCACAACCCGCTCGTGCGCGGCTGCCACAAGCTGATCCGCAGCGGCGCCCGGCTGGTCGAGACCAGCGAGGAGGTCATCGAGGAGCTCGGACCGGTCGCGCGCCACCTCGGTATCCGGCTGCGCGAGCGGCTCGGCATGGCCGCGCCGGCGCATGGCGATGGCGCACCCGAGCCATCGGCGGATCCCGCGCGGTCGCGCCTGCGGGCCGCGCTCGGACACGATCCTGTCAGGGTGGACGAGCTCGCCGAGCGAACCGGCTTCGACGTCGCGCAGGTGTCGTCCCTGCTGCTGATGCTCGAACTCGAGGGCGCCGTGGTGCCCGCCGCAGGCGGCGCCTGGACACGCCGGACCGGGCCGCCGCCCGCCTGAGCCTGGTCCCGAAAAGACCCATCGGATCAGCCACATGGAAGTGAACGGGCGGTCCGCAGCCGCCGCCCGCCGGCGGCCCGCGGCTTGACAGTGCGCGTGGCCGCATGTTTCCACTGCACCGCGACAAGCCGGCCCGATTCCTTGTATATAGCCGGCCCACCCTGCCGGTTCCCCCGGCAGGGCGATCCCGAGGACAGCAATGGCCAAGAACCTCCTGATCGTCGAATCGCCGGCCAAGGCGAAGACGATCAACAAGTACCTCGGCAAGGACTTCCATGTACTGGCGTCCTACGGCCACGTTCGCGACCTCGTCCCCAAGGAGGGCGCGGTCGACACGGCGCGCGGTTTCGCGATGAACTACGAGGTCATCGACCGCAACGAGAAGCACGTCGACGCGATCGCGAAGGCCGCGGCCAAGGCCGAAGCCCTCTACCTCGCGACCGACCTTGATCGCGAAGGCGAGGCGATTTCCTGGCACATCGCGGAGATCCTGAAGTCGCGCGGCCTGCTCGAAGGCCGTGCGCTGCACCGCGTGGTGTTCTCGGAGATCACGCCGCGCGCGATCAAGGATGCGGTCGCGCATCCGCGCGCGCTGTCGATGGACCTCGTCAACGCGCAGCAGGCGCGCCGAGCGCTCGACTACCTCGTCGGCTTCAACCTCTCGCCGGTGCTCTGGCGCAAGGTGCAGCGCGGGCTCTCCGCCGGCCGCGTGCAGTCGCCCGCGCTGCGCATGATCGTCGAGCGCGAAGAGGAAATCGAAGCGTTCAAGGCGCGCGAGTACTGGACGATCGAAGCCGATTGCGCGCATCCGGACCAGCGCTTCAGCGCGCGCCTGCTGCGCCTGCGCGGCAAGAAGTTCGAGCAGTTCGACCTGACCAGCGAAGCCGACGCCGAAGCCGCGCGCAGCGCGCTCGAGAAGGCCGCGCAGGGCCGCCTGATGGTCGCCAACATCGAGTCGAAGGAGCGCAAGCGCCGGCCGGCGCCGCCGTTCACGACCTCGACCCTGCAGCAGGAGGCCGCTCGCAAGCTCGGCTTCACGACCAGTCGCACGATGAAGATCGCGCAGGGGCTGTACGAAGGCGTCGCGCTCGGCGACGAGGGCGTCGTCGGCCTGATCACCTACATGCGTACCGACGCGGTGCACCTCGGGGCCGAGGCGATCGCCGAGATGCGCGAGGTGATCGCGAAGGACTTCGGCGCGAAGGCGCTGCCGGAGACGCCGCACTTCTACCGCAACAAGTCCAAGAACGCACAGGAGGCGCACGAGGCGATCCGGCCGACCACCGCGCTGCACCGCCCGCGCGACGTCGCGCCGTATCTCAACGACGAGCAGCGCAAGCTCTACGAGCTGATCTGGAAGCGCGCGATCGCGTGCCAGATGCAGCATGCGACGCTCAATACCGTCAGCGTCGACCTCGATCCGGGCATGGATTCGATGTTCCGCGCGAGCGGCACGACGGTCGTCGATCCGGGCTTCCTCGCGGTCTACGAGGAAGGCCGCGATGCGAAGCCGACCGAGGACGAGGACGAAGGGCGCAAGCTGCCGAAGATGGAGATCGGCGAGGCGGTGCCGCTGCTCGGCGTCGCGGCCGACCAGCATTTCACCGAGCCGCCGCCGCGCTACTCGGAAGCCTCGCTGGTCAAGGCACTCGAGGAATACGGCATCGGCCGCCCCTCGACCTACGCGAGCATCATCCAGGTGCTGCTGAACCGCGAGTACGTGATCCTCGACAGCCGCCGCTTCAAGCCGACCGACGTCGGCCGCGCGGTCGCGAAGTTCCTGTCCGGGCACTTCGCGCAGTACGTCGACTACGACTTCACCGCCAGGCTCGAGGACGAGCTCGATGCGGTCAGTCGCGGCGAGGAAGACTGGGTGCCGCTGCTCGAGAAGTTCTGGAAGCCGTTCAAGGCCCAGGTCGACGACAAGAGCGAGACCGTCGACCGCTCCGAGGCGACCGGCGCGCGCGAACTCGGCACCGACCCGAAGTCCGGCAAACCCGTGCAGGTGCGCCTCGGTCGTTACGGCCCGTTCGCGCAGATCGGCACCAAGGACGACGAGGACAAGCCGAAGTTCGCCTCCCTGCGTACCGGCCAGAGCATGCACACGATCACGCTCGAGGAAGCGCTCGAGCTGTTCAAGCTGCCGCGCACGCTCGGCAAGGCCGAGGACGGCGAGGACATCACGGTCGGCGTCGGCCGTTTCGGTCCGTTCGTCAAGCACGGCTCGACCTATGCCTCGCTCAAGCCCGAGGACGACCCGTACACGATCGAGCTCGAGCGCGCGCTGCAGCTCATGCGCGAGAAGGCCGAGCTCATCGCGAACCGCATCATCAAGGACTTCGGCAACGGCATCCAGGTGCTGAACGGCCGCTACGGGCCCTACATCAGCGACGGCGAGAAGAACGCGCGCATCCCGAAGGACAGGGAACCGCGCGAGCTGACCGAAGCCGAATGCGTCGAGCTGCTCGCGGCCGCGCCGGTGCGCCCGAAGCGCGGCGGCGGACGTTTCGGCAAGGGCCGGGGCGGGAAGAACGCGAAGGCGGATTCGAAACCGGCTGCCGCGCCGGCGAAGAAGGTCGCTGCGAAGAGGGCACCCGCGAAGAAGTCGGCGGCGAAGAAGGTGGCGAAGAAAGCCGTGAAGAAGGCCGTAAAGAAAGCCGCGAAGAAGGCAGCGACGAAGACCTGATGCGAGCGCGGCGTAGGCTGGACGGCCGCAGGCCGGCCGGCGCTTCCCGCGTCCGCGCACGCATCTGATCGAAAACCAGCGCTGCCACGTACTGCGAAACGGAATCACGAAACCAGGCCCTGATGGACGGCAAGCTCAACGAGGCGGTCCGCGCATTGCGCAACGGCGGCGTCGTCGCCTACCCGACCGAAGCCGTCTACGGCCTCGGCTGCGATCCGCGCGACGAGGCCGCGTTCACGCGCCTGTTCGAACTGAAGCAGCGCCCGCCCGAACAGGGCGTGCTGCTGATCGCGTCCGCGTTCGCCGAGCTCGAACCCTATCTCGATCTCGCGGCGACGCCCGCGGAGGCGCTCGAACGCGCACAGGCCGACTGGCCAGGGCCGCATACCTGGATCTTCCCGCGCGCCGCCGGCGTGCCGGCATGGATCGCGGGCGCGCACGCAGGCATCGCGGTGCGCGTGACCGCGCACCCGCCGGCGGCCGCGCTCTGCCGCGCATTCGGCGGCGCGCTCGTGTCGACGAGCGCCAACCGCCACGGCGAGTCCCCCGCGCGCAGCGCAGACGAGGTGCGCGCCATGTTCGGCGCAGGGCTTGACGCGATCCTCGACGCCCCGACCGGGGGACTTGAGCGACCGACGCCGATCCGCGACGCTATCACGGGGACCGTACTGCGCCGCTGAAGCGGGGGGAATGGATGTCGGCCGCATTCGAATACGGCTCGCCGGCCTTGCGCCGGCTGCCGCTGATCAACGGGGAACCCGGGCGCACGCTGGCCTGGCACGAGGGGCGCGCGATCAGCGTCGGCGAATTCCTCGCCGATGTCGCGGCGACGGCGGCGTTGCTGCCGCAGGGTGGCGACGCGATCAACCTTTGCGAGGACCGCTACGCATTCCTCGTTGCGTTTTGCGCGGTCGCGTGCCGCGGTCGCGCGAACCTGCTGCCGCCCTCGCGCGCGCCGCACGCGGTGGACGAAGCACTGGCCGCGTATCCCGGAAGCTTCGCGCTCGGCGACCGCGTGCTGCAGCCTTCGCCTCGCGGCTTCGTGTTGATGCCGCCGCTCGGGGTCCACGGACGTCGCGACGACGTGCCGACGCTCGCGGCCGACCAGGTCGTCGCGATCGGCTTCACTTCGGGCAGCACCGGGCTTCCGAAGCCCAATCCGAAGACCTGGGGCTCGTTCCATGCGAGCAATGCGCAGAACGTCGCGGCGCTCGCCGCGTTGCCAGGGCTCGAGGGCGACGCGATCGTGCATGGCGTCGCGACCGTGCCGCCGCAGCACATGTACGGCATCGAACTTTCGATCCTGCTGCCGCTGCTCGGGCACTGCGCGATGCACAGCGGGCGCCCGCTGTTCCCTGGCGACCTCGCCCAGGCGCTCGCCGACGTACCCGAACCGCGCCTGCTCGTGACGACGCCGGTGCACCTGCGCGCGTTGCTGCGCGATCCCGCGCCGTTGCCGACGCTTGCAGGCATCACCTCGGCGACCGCACCGCTGTCGCCCGAACTCGCAGCCGAAGCCGAGGCGCGCTACGGTGCTCCCGTGCTCGAGTTCTTCGGCTCGACCGAGACCTGCGTGATCGCGCAGAGGCGCACCGCGCGCGAGAACGATTGGCGGCTGTTCCCGTCGGTGCAGCTGCGCCCGCAACCCGACGGCACCCAGGTCGACGCCCCGTACTTCGCGCAGCCGGTGGTGCTGCAGGACGTCGTCGAATTGCTGCCGGGGCATGCGTTCCGCCTGCGCGGTCGCCATGCCGACCTCGTCGAGATCGCGGGCAAGCGCGCGTCGCTCGCCGACCTCACGCGCCGCGTGCTCGCGCTCGCGGGCGTCGAGGACGCGGTCGTGTTCCAGCTCGACGGAAGCGACAGCTTCGGCGTGCAGCGCATCGCCGCACTCGTCGTCGCGCCTTCGCGCGAAGAAGCCGGCCTGTTGCGGGAATTGCGCGAAGCGATCGACACCGCGTTCCTGCCGCGGCCGCTGCGCAAGGTCGACGCGCTCCCGCGCAACGAAACCGGGAAGCTGCCGCGCGCGGCGCTGCTCGCGCTGCTGGGTACGGGAAAGGCCTGAGCCCGAGGATCCGATCGATACGCCGAAAGCGGGTCGAAGTCTCTTGCTTGGGGCGCCGCGCGCGTCCGTCGCTGCGGCACGCGTGCGGTTTTCGAGGTCCGCAAAAAGAAAAGCCCCGAGGGCCAGGGGGAGCCCTCGGGGCGGGGAAGGCCGATCTGGGGAGGGATCGGACTTCGCGGGTTGCACTCAGGGAGGTGAGTCAACCAGGGTGCCGTTGCGTGCACCCGGAACAATAGATGCGACTCGGGGCCGAAAGTTTCCAGTGCCGTTCCCTGCGCATTTATCGTGCGTTCATTCAGTTTCGATGGCCATGACGAATGGCCTATGCGACTGCTCAGTGCGCCTGGTCCCAGTTCGCACCGACGCCGACATCGACGACCAGCGGGACCGAAAGTTCCGCCGCCTTCGCCATGCGCTCACGCAGGCCCGCGACGATGTGGTCGACTGCGTCCTCGCGCACTTCGAGCACGAGTTCGTCGTGCACCTGCATCAGCATGCGCGCGCGGTCGGACTGGTCCGCGAGCCAGGCGTCGACCGCGATCATCGCGCGCTTGATGATGTCGGCCGCGGTGCCCTGCATCGGCGCGTTGATCGCGGCGCGTTCGGCGCCCGCGCGCTGCGCCTGGTTGCGCGAGTGGATGTAGTCGAGGTGCAGCCGGCGCCCGAACACGGTTTCGACGTAGCCGTCGCGGTGCGCCTGCTCGCGCACGCGATCCATGAACTCGCGCACGCCGGGGTAGCGCGAGAAGTAGCGCGCCATGTAGTCCTGCGCTTCGCCGCGCCCGACGCCGAGCTGGCGCGCGAGGCCGAACGCGCTCATGCCGTACATGAGGCCGAAGTTGATCGCCTTCGCGGCTCGCCGCTGGTTCGGGTCGACCTGGTCGAGCGGCAGGTCGAACACTTCGGCCGCGGTCGCGAGGTGGACGTCCTGGTTGCCGTGGAAGGCCGACAGCAGCCCGGCGTCGCCCGACAAGTGCGCCATGATGCGCAGCTCGATCTGCGAATAGTCGGCCGCGACGATCTTCCATCCGTCCGGCGCGACGAACGCCTGGCGGATGCGCCGGCCTTCCTCGGTGCGGATCGGGATGTTCTGCAGGTTCGGATCGGACGACGACAGGCGCCCGGTCGCCGCGATCGCCTGGCCGTAACAGGTGTGCACGCGGCCGGTGCGCGGATTGACGCTGTCGGCGAGCTTTTCGGTGTAGGTCGAGCGCAGCTTCGCGAGGCCGCGATACTCGAGGATCAGGCGCGGCAACTCATGGCGGTCCGCGATCGCTTCGAGCGCTTCCTCGTTCGTCGACGGTTGCCCGCCCGGCGTCTTCACGAGCGCGGGCAGGCCGAGTTCCTCGAACAGGATCGCCGCGAGCTGCTTCGTCGAATCCAGGCTGAAGGGATGACCGGCGACCGCATGCGCCTGCGTCGTGAGCGCGTGCATGCGCTGCGCGAGCTCGTGGCTCTGGCGCTTGAGCGCCGCGGTGTCGATGCGCACGCCACGCTGCTCCATGCGCGCGAGCACCGGCGCGAGCGCGATCTCGATGCGCTCGTACACCTCGCGCAGGCGCGGCTCGCCGGCGAACCGCGGCCACAGCGCCTCGTGCAGACGCAGCGTGATGTCGGCGTCCTCGGCCGAATAGCGGCACGCAGTGTCGAGGTCGACCTGCGAGAACGGGATCTGCTTCGCGCCCTTGCCCGCGACATCCTCGTAGTGCAGCGTGTCGTAGCCCAGATGGCGCTTCGCGAGCGTGTCCATGTCGTGGCGCTGGGTCGACGCGAGCACGTAGGACTCGAGCATCGTGTCGTGCGCGAGCCCCTGCAATGCGATGCCGTGGTTCGACAACACGTTGATGTCGTACTTGAGGTTCTGCCCGAGCTTGGGCCGGCCCGGGTCCTCGAGGATCGGTTTCAGCGCCGCGAGCACGCTCTCGCGCGGCAGCTGCGCGGGCGCGCCCGGGTAGTCGTGCGCGAGCGGCACGTAGGCCGCGTGTTTCGGTTCGACCGCGAACGAGACGCCGACGATCTCGGCGCGCATCGGATCGAGCGAGGAGGTCTCGGTATCGAACGCGATCAGCGCGGCGTTGCGCAGGCGATCGATCCACGCGTCGAGCCGCGCCGGCGTCGTCACGAGCTCGTACTCGCCGGGGCCGGCGAGGCGAGGATCCAGCACGAGCGCGGGCGCAGCCATCGGCGCGGTGGCAGCCTGCGCGGAGGCCTCCGGCGACGTCGCACTGTCCGCGCCGGCGGCGGCGTCGAGTTCCTTCAATGCCGCGTTGAACTCGTAGCGCCGGTACAGCACCCGCAACGCGTCCGCATCGCGTTCGCGCAGCACGAGTGTGTCGGGTCCGCCGTCGAGCGGCACGTCGGTACGGATCGTCGCGAGCTCGCGCGACAGCGGCAGGTGCGCGAGCGCGTTGCGCAGGTTCTCGCCGATCTTGCCGCCGATGCGCCCGGCATTCGCGATCACGCCGTCGAGGCTGCCGTACTCGGCCAGCCATTTCGCGGCGGTCTTCGGCCCGCACTTCTCGACGCCGGGGATGTTGTCGACGCTGTCGCCGACCAGCGCGAGATAGTCGACGATCTGGTCCGGCCGCACGCCGAACTTCTCGATCACCGCGGCGGTGTCGGTGGTCGTGTTCGTCATCGTGTTGACGAGCTCGATGCCGGGCTCGACGAGCTGCGCGAAGTCCTTGTCGCCGGTCGAGATCGTGACATCGATGCCGGCCGCGAGCGCCTGCCGCGCGAGCGTGCCGATCACGTCGTCGGCCTCCACGCCGGGCACGCGCAGGATCGGGAAGCCGAGCGCCGCGACGATCTCGAGCATCGGTTCGGTCTGCGCGATGAGGTCATCGGGCGTCGCCTGGCGCGTCGCCTTGTACGCGGGGAAGAGTGCGTCGCGGAAGGTCTTGCCCGGCGCATCCTGCACGAATGCAGCGTACGCCGGCCGCTGCTTCAGCGTCGCGCGCAGCATGTTGACCACGCCGAACAGCGCGCCGGTCGGCTCGCCCGCCGCGTTGCTGAGCGGCGGCAGCGCATGGAACGCGCGGTACAGGTAGGACGAACCGTCGATGAGGACGAGGCGCGGTCGGGAACTCGACATGGCGGGGCGGATGCGGCAGGGAGCTGCACTTTAGCGCAGGGCCCCGCGGTGCGCGCCGGTCGCCGCGGGAACGCCGTGCCGGTCACGGCAGCGGCGGGCCTGCGCGCTATGATGCGCGCGCAACGCCCGGGGGCCTCGATGGTCGAACCACCCAATCACGACGACGGCGCGGCCGACGACCCCGGCGCGCACGAGGTCACGCGCCTGATCGCGGCGTGGCGCGGTGGCGACGTCGCGGCGCGCGAGGCGCTGGTCGAGCGCGTCTACGCGAACGTGCGCGCGATCGCCGCGCAATCGCTGCGCCTGATGCCGGGTGCGACACTCGGCGCGACCGATCTCGCGCACGAGGCGCTGATCCGCCTGCTCGGCGCCGACGCGAGCTGGCACGACCGTCGTCACTTCTTCCATGTCGCCGCGCAGGCGACGCGCCAGATCCTCGTCGACGCTGCGCGCCAGCGCCTCGCGGCCAAGCGCGGCGGCGGCGCCGAACGCGTCGACCTCGATCTCGCGGGCGAGGTCGCGGCGAACGATGGCGATGCCGAGCTCGTGCGCATCGACGATGCACTGCGCGACCTGCAGCAGGCCGATACGCGCCGCGCGCAGATGATCGAACTCGTGTACTTCGGCGGCCTCAGCCGGGTCGAGGTCGCGCAGGCGTTGCAGGTCTCCGAAGGCACCGTCGACCGCGACCTGCGGCTCGCGCGCGCCTGGTTGCGCAGCGCGCTCGAGGCATGAGCGCGGCCCTGCTCGGCGAGCTCGCGCCGCATTTCGAGCGCCTGCGGGGGCTGCCTGCGCGCGAACGCGACGACGCGCTCGCGACACTCGCGCTCGAACCTGCCGCGCGCGCGCGTCTCGCGCGCATGCTCGCGCTCGATGCGCAAGCCGACGGCGACGTCGGCCCGGCTTCGGGCGACCCGCTCGCCGACGTGATCGCGGGCGGCGCGCGCCGCACTCCCGCGACGACACGCGCACGCGACGGCGAGCGCCTCGGCGCCTGGCGGCTGCTGCACGAACTCGGCGCGGGCGGGATGGGCACGGTGTTCCTCGCCGAGCGCGCCGACGGGCAGTTCGAGCGCAAGGTCGCGATCAAGCTGCTGCGCGGCTTCCCGACCGCCGAAGCCGTGCGCCGGCTGCGCCAGGAGCGCGGCATCCTCGCCGGCCTCGATCATCCGAACATCGCGCGCCTGCTCGACGGCGGCGAAACCGTCGACGGCCAGCCGTGGCTCGCGCTCGAGCTCGTCGAGGGCACGCCGCTGCTCGAACACGTCGCCGCGCACGCGCCGACGTTGCGCGATCGCCTCGCGCTGTTCGACGCGATGCTCGATGCGGTCGCGCATGCGCACGCGCACCTCGTCGTGCATCGCGACCTCAAGCCGGCGAACGTGATGGTCGCGGCCGACGGCATGGTCAAGCTGCTCGACTTCGGCATCGCGCGGCTGGTCGAAGCCGGCGCGGGCTCGCAGCGCGAGACCTCCACGCGCGTGTTCAGCCGCGGCTATGCGAGCCCCGAGCAGCAGGACGGCCGCGCGATCACGACCGCGAGCGATCTCTACAGCCTCGGCGTGCTGCTGCGCGAGATGGTGACCGGCCGGCGCGATCCGGCCGAACCGCGCGCGCCCGCGGTGCCGCCGCTGCCGCTCGACGCCGACCTCGCGGGCATCCTCGCGCACGCGACCGAAATCGAGCCGCAGCGCCGTTACGCGAGCGTGCTCGAACTGCGCGACGACCTGCGGCGCTATCGCGAAGGCCGGCCCGTGCGCGCGACGCGCTGGACGCGCGGTTACCGCCTGCGCAAGTTCATCGCACGCCACCGCCTCGCGGTCGCCGCGGTGGTGCTGCTCGCGCTGCTGCTCGCGGGATTCGTCTGGCGCCTGGAACGTGAGCGCGACCACGCGCGCACCGCTGAGGCAACCGCACGCGAGGCGCTGCGTGCGTCCGAGCGCGACGCGCGGCGCGCACGCGCATCGCTCGAGTTCCTCGGCGATGCGTTCTCGGCCGCCGCGCCCGAACACGCGCTGAGCCGCCAGGTCAGCGTGCGCGACCTGCTCGATTCCGCGCGTGCGCAGCTCGCGCGCCAGGACGACCCCGCGCTCGTGCAGGCGATGCAGCGCATGCTCGCGCACCTCTACAGCGAACTCGGCGAGGTGCGCATCGCGCTCGAGCTCATGCGCGAGGGCCTCGCGGGCGTCACGCCGGCCGACCGCCTCGATGCGCTGCGGCTCGCGGACGACGAGGACACGCTCGGCGCGCTGCTCGGCGC
>JAEYZH010000030.1 GCA_023430685.1 Pseudomonadota bacterium
GTCGCGGCGCGTGCGCTGCAACTCGCGCGCGCCGGCAAGCCGAACGCGCGACTCGGCAATCGCGAAGTCGAACGCGACTGCGCGCTCGACGCCGCCCAGCACGCGCTGCTCGACCGCGCGACCGAGCGCCTCGGCCTCTCCGCGCGCGCCTACCACCGCGTGTTGCGCGTCGCGCGCACGATCGCCGATCTCGCGGGCAGCGCGCGGCTCGATGCGGCCCACCTCGCCGAGGCGATCCAGTACCGGCGACTCGACGCGAACTGATCGCTGCATCACGGGTCGAACCGCGTTCCTGTCACGGCGGTCGCCGCCCCGCAGTTCCCCGTCGCGATGCGAAGCGGCGTCGGGCGATGTCGCATCGGCATGCGTCACGCGAGCGCCTGCGGCTATGATCGAAGCCGGAGCGTCGAATCGATGAACGCGATCCACAACGTCTACTGGCTGCTCGCCGGCGCCGCCGCCCTGGTGCTGGTCGGCATCGCTTCGAGCCTGATCGCACGCCGATTCGGCGCACCCCTGCTGCTGGTCTTCCTCGTGATTGGCATGCTCGCGGGCGCCGACGGTCCGGGCGGCATCCGCTTCGACGACTACGCGGGCGCTTACCAGCTCGGCTCGCTCGCGCTCGCGATCATCCTGTTCGACGGCGGCCTGCGCACGCGCCTGTCGGTGGTGCGCGCGGTACTCGCGCCGACGCTGCTGCTCGCGACCGTCGGCGTGCTGCTGACCGCACTGCTGAGCGGCGCTGCCGCGCGCTGGCTGCTCGACCTCGAATGGCCGGTCGCGTTCCTGATCGGTTCGGTGGTCGCCTCGACCGACGCGGCCGCCGTGCTGTTCCTGCTGAGGGCAGGCGGGCTGCGCTTGCGCGAGCGCGTCGGTGCGACGCTCGAGATCGAATCGAGCGCGAACGACCCCGCCGCGATCCTGCTGACGATGCTGCTGGTCGAATACATCCTCGCGCCGCAGGGTCTATCCGCACTCGCGCTCGCGCAGGAACTCGTCGTGCAGTTCGCGATCGGCGGCGCGGGTGGCGTGCTCGGCGGATTCGCGATCGCGCGCGGCCTCAACCGCCTGCCGCTCGGCCATGCGTTGTCGCCGTTGTTCGCGCTCGCCGCGGCGGTCTGGCTGTTCGGCGTGGTCGGCTACCTCGGCGGCAGCGGCTTCCTCGCGGTGTACGTCGCGGGACTCGCGGTCGGCCATCGCGTTTCCTCGGGCCTCGGCAACCTGCTCGGTACGCTCGATGCGGCGACCTGGCTCTGCCAGATCGCGATGTTCCTCGTGCTCGGGCTGCTCGCCTCGCCGACCCGGTTGTTCGATTTCCTGCTGCCCGCTCTCGGCGTCGCCGCCTTCCTGATGCTGGTCGGGCGGCCGCTCGCGGTGCTCGTCTGCCTCGCGCCGCTGCGCCGTTTCGGCAAGCGCGAGATCGCGTTCATCTCGTGGATCGGCCTGCGCGGCGCGGTCGGTATCTTCCTCGCGTCGATCCCGATGCTCGCGCAACTGCCCGACGCGGCGCTGGTGTTCAACGTCGCGTTCGTGGTCGTGCTCGCCTCGCTGCTGGTGCAGGGCTGGACGCTCGGACTCGCCGCGCGCGTGCTCGACGTCGCGCTGCCGCACCGCGAGCGCGAGGTGCGGCGCGTCGAGGTGAACCTGCCGGGCACGCTCACGCGCGAACTCGTCGGCTACCCGGTGTCGGCGGGTGCGCGCGTGCTCAGCGGTGCACCGCTGCCCGCGTGGGCACCCCTGACGCTGGTGGTGCGCGACGGTGGCATCCTGCCGCGCGATGCCGACGCCGCGTTGCATGCGGGCGATTACGCCTACCTGCTGACGCCGCCGGATCGCCTGCACCGGCTCGACTGGCTGTTCCTGCCGCCCGAGGAAGCAGGCGCCGCCGAGCGCGAGATGTTCGGCGAGTTCAGCTTCGATGCGAGCGTGCGGCTTGCCGACGTCAGCGGTTTCTACGGCCTGCCGGTGCGCCAGCGCGATGCGCCGCTCACGCTCGGCGAGCACTTCGCGCGCCGCTACGAGCACACGATCGAGGTCGGCGACGAAGTCCGCCTCGGGCCGGTGACGCTGATCGCGCGCGAACTCGGCGACGACGGGGTCGCGCGTGTCGGGCTCAAGATCGCGCGCGGCAGCGCGATCATGCGTCGCACCTGGCTGGGTACGCGCATGCTGCGCCTGTTCGGGCGTCACTGACGCGCGCTGCGTTCGCGCGCCCGTACGAGGCGGACCGCCGCTCAGCGACGCCGGTCGCCGTCCCAGACTCGCGCGAGCGGATCGAACTCGACCACCTCGCGCCGCGCGGCGCGCACGCCGAAACCGCAGACCGCGAGCGCGTCCTCGGCGAGCGGGTCGAGCGCGAGCGCCCGGGTGATGTCGAGTTCGTTGATCGCCGCGGTCACGTAGGCGGCGAGCCCGAGTTCGGTCGCCGCTAGGTAGAGGTCCTGCGAGACGTGCCCCGCCTCGAGCAGCAGCACGCGCCAGGCCTTGGCATGGTTGCGGTACTTCCAGAACAGTCGATCGAAGCGCGCGACGATCACGAGCTGCGCCTGCGCCGCCGCGAAGTAGTCCTGTCCCGCGACGAAGCGCGTCGCGAGCGCGAGTGCCGCGGGCGCTTCGAGTGCCGCGAGCGGTTCGAGCGCATGCGCGCTCGCGTGGTAGTGGTAGAGGCCGGGCATGAGTCCTTCGACCGCGCGCACGAGCACGTAGGCCTCGAGTGCGTGCAGGCCACCCCCGGATGGATGGGCCTTCTTCAGCACGTGCACGCCGGGCAAGGCTTCGCTCGCGGCGTGGCAACCGAGCGCGCGTTGCAGCAGCGCGTCGAAGGCCGCGCGCGCGAGCCGTGCGTCGGGATCGAAATTCCGGCACGTCGTGCGCGCGCGCAACAGTGCATCGAGCGGCGACGGCGGACTCGTAGCGAGCGCGAGGCGCGCGCCCGGCAAGACGCGCTCGGGCTGGTGCGTCGGCGGTGGGCCGAACTCCTCGACGAGTTCGGCCAGCGTGCGGTCGCGTGGCACGCGCGCATCGTCGGCGACATCGGCCGCCGACCAGCGCGTGAACGCATGCGCGACCGCCGACAGGGGTTTCCAGTGCAGCGCGCGCACCGCGTCGTCGCGCGCGCGAATCGCCGCGTGCGCCTCGTCGTCGCCGATCACCAGGCCCTTCGCGAGCAGGCGCTCGAGCACGTCGGGCGGGCCGGCGGACGCGAGTTCATCGGCGCGCAGCCACGGCGTTTCGCCGATGCGCCCCAGCACGGCGAGTTCTTCTTCGTCGAGCTCGACCTCGTGGCCGAGGTGCGGGGCGAGCGCGATCCAGCTGCAGCGCGCGCGCACCGCGCTGCCGCCCGCGAGCAAACCCGCGACATCGAGGTCCAGCGTCTCGCGCGCTTCGAACAGCACGATCGCGCAGCGGCGCATCCGCGGCGAATGGTTCAAACGGCGTCTCCGACGCGGCTGGAGTTGGACCCCCGCACGCCATATGCTTGGGCACTACCGAATCCACCACGCGAAGGGAGAGGGCACATGGGCAAGGGCATCGCGACATCCGACCAACTGGACAAACTGCTGGACCGCCTCGGTTCCGACGATGCGTTCCGCGAGAAATTCCTCGGCGATCCGGCCGCTGCACTGGCCGAACACGGCGTCGAGGTCGACCCGGCGTCGGTCCCGGCAGTGCGCAACCTGCCTTCGAAGGACGCGCTGCGCTCGCAACGCGACGCGATCAAGTCCAAGGTCGACGGCAAGCTCGGGATGGGTTGGTTCCTACTGAAGTAGTTCGCCGTGCAGACGGCGTGCCCGCTGCAGCAGCGGCGGGTCGCCTTCGGCGGGTTTCCACGCCGCGAGCAGGCGGTCGAGCGCGGCGACCGCCGCATCCTTGCGACCCGCGCCGCGTTCGAGCTCCGCGATGTCGAGCAGCGCGGCGTCGCTCGCGAGCAGGTTCGGTACCTGGCCCGCGAACTCCGCGAGGTATTCCGCGCTGGCGCGGCCGCGATGATCGGCGAGCCAGCGGGCGCCCGCAAGCGCTTCGGCCGTCTTCCCGGCGGCGCGGTAGGCGCGTACCAGCGCGACACGCGTCTGGTAGTAGGCACGCTCGTCGAGCAGTGCTTCGAGGCAGCTGACCGCCGCCGCCGCGTCACGCGCGATGCGCGATTCGCAGTCGGCGATGCGCCAGGGCTGTTCGAGGCTGTGATAGCCGCTGTTCGCCG
Organism: Pseudomonadota bacterium; assembly: GCA_023430685.1. Taxonomy (GTDB): domain Bacteria; phylum Pseudomonadota; class Gammaproteobacteria; order Xanthomonadales; family Rhodanobacteraceae; genus Dokdonella_A. Next base: position 4,202 of record JAEYZH010000030.1, read on the forward strand.
ACGCGCCGGCG
>JAEYZH010000013.1 GCA_023430685.1 Pseudomonadota bacterium
GGTCATCGATTGCCATACGCGCCAGTTGCTCGGCTGGCATCTGGCCCGGACCGGTAAGGCGACGACGGCGGGCGCAGCGCTCGAGCAAGCGCTGATCAGCCGCTACGGCTGCCTGGGCCGCGTGCACGCGCCTTCCTGCTGCGCTCGGACAATGGCTTAGTGTTCACCAGTCGGCACTACACGCGCCTGGTGCGCAGCTATGGCTTGAACCAGGAGTTCATCACGCCGCACTGCCCGCAGCAGAACGGCTTGGTCGAGCGCGTGATCCGGACGTTGAAGGAGCAGTGCGTACACCGTCATCGCTTCGAAAGCCAGCAGCACGCGATGCGCGTGATCGGCGACTGGATCCAGTTCTACAACAGCCGGCGCCCGCATCAGGCGCTCGGCATGCAGACCCCGGACGAGGCGTACCGTGTCGCGACCGGGAAATTAGCAGCCTGACCTGAGCAGAAACCGCTGGGTCATTACAAGCCGATCAAGGTGTCTGACGGTAGTCGACGACTGCACCAAGGAATCGGTCGAGATCGCAGTAGCGCGGCGGATCAACGGACAGGGCGTCGCAGACCTGCTCGACGCCGCGTGCCGATTCCGCGGCTATCCCTCCACCATCCGCACCGATCAGGGGCCGGAGTTCACCGGTCGCGCGCTCGACCAATGGGCGCATGCCAACGGCGTCAAGCTGATGCTGATCCAGCCTGGCAAGCCGACGCAGAACGCCTACATCGAAAGCTTCAACGGGCGGTTCCGCGACGAATGCCTCAACGAGCACTGGTTCGTCACGCTCGAGCAGGCCAAGGCACAGATCGCCGAATGGCGTCGCGACTACAACGAGGTTCGACCACACAGCTCGCTGCAGGGCCGCACACCTGCCGAGTTCGCAGCAACCATTCGAGCGGATGGAACCATTGCAACCAAACCCGCGAGCGATAAGCTTGCAACCCAGGACTCTACGAAGTAGTCGGTGGCCCTAGAAATGGGGCAGGTCAGTACCGCCCCCATCGGTAACCGTATCAACATTTCCGTCCGACGAGCGGTAAGTTGTCTTCGTTTCAGTCAGTACAACACTGCAGTTCTGCGTCGCGCAACGCTTGCGTCCGCGTTCCTTGATAACCCCATTTACGAGAACAAGATCTCTTTGTTCAAACCTATTCAATGCAAACGTCATACGCGAGAAGCCATTCGCGTGGTTCGATCCACTGGGGTAATACGTCATCTGCAGCCTATTCGCATACGACGAACCGTGCCACTCATCCTGCACTTTGTTGTGCGAATACTTGTACGTCGCATACCTGACGCCATCGCTTCCGACAATTCCCGTAAGCAGTTGTGCGCCGCCGAAATGGTTCGCGTTATACGCTGGCTCGTTGTAGAGATAGCTTTCGACTACCGTCACACCATCCGGCGCTGGCCGGGCGACACTGGAAAGTCGGGGATAGAGACGCGAAGACGAACTGTAGTCGTACTCATACTGATCGCCGCCTGGACCCACCACGCGTACCAGCCTCGCAAGCTCGTCATAGAAGAACGTGAGCCGTCTACCTGTTGAATGCTCAACTTCTGTGAGCAAGCCGTCAATCGGTGCGACTGCAGGATCGGTCGCGCTGTCGCTATATGCAAACTCCAAGGAAGCACCGGTCGCCAAAGACCATGTCGAAAGCCGCCCATCCTCGTCAAACACCTCGACAGAATTGTCGGGCGCGAGATATCGCCATCCGACGTGTGCACCGTTGTTGGTAAGTTCTTCAAGCCTACCCAACTTGTCGCTCCGGCCCTTCCAAACCCCGTCAACCAGTTGGAAATGCGCATAGTCGCCATCGGGGCTCGAGACCGTCACCATCTCTGGAACACCGGTGGCTACGGGCTCACGCATGACGCTGCGTTGATACGTATGGCGCCAGTGCTCGCCAAGAACCACGGGCTCGACGCCGACATCCGCAAGCGACACTCCATGACTGGCCGGCGCATAGAATCCGGAGCTTGAATAGTAGCGCGTGAAGCCGAGCAATCCGTCCTGCAACGGCGCAATGTCCTGCACGACGTGGTACTTGACGCCGTTTACGCAATCAACCGGGTTCCCAGCTGGACAGACTTCCGACTTCCTCGTCTTGCATGGCGTGCTTGTGGAGTACCACCACGATCCAGGCGGGCAATCGGCGCTTCTGACGCAACCACCGATGGCACCGTGAAAGTGGTTCGGAATCTCGGCGCTTCCACAGAATTCATCGGTGTGACGGACGCATGACCCATTTGCATTCAGGCTGTAGGTCGTCGGTACGTATGAGTGACCTAACCAGACGAGCTGTCCATAGTTGTAGACTTCATGGTTGGGGTTCGTCCACGGCGGATCTGGGCATGTTGGACCGTATTCTGAAGGCTGGCACGAGTTGAAGATGTCATCGTACTTGGGCCATCGCAAAGCGGATGGGCTCATCTTCCGTGCGGCAATGCTGCCAATTCTCCCCACGACCGCATGGGCTTCCGTCCTGCGTGATGAAGGTGCCCGTGCACTCCCATTCCGACAGGAGCGGCTTGACGCATTCGGCGTCTCCGCCCTCGACATGGCACGTCAATGCTTGCGCGCCGACGGATGCGCCATGGGACGCCAGTACGAACATGATGAATGACGCGACGAGTATCTCAAGTGGTTTCGTCATTTTAGTCCCGGTCAGATCAGCTGGTCGCATCGAGCAGAGGCGCCGTAGCCGCCGGGTTCCTGCGTCATAAGTCGACGAAATCCCTGCGCCTAACCATGAGTTCCACTCGTTCATTACAACTATGCCTTATCCGCGCGTTGATCCTTGGACAAACGCATACTCAGCGAGCCTAATATTGCGCGGTTATAATCTTTGATTAACAGTTGCCTATCCAGGTTTGTACGAAATTTCGTACAACACAATGCGATATCTCGCACAATGGTAAGCGTCCGAGCGACGCATGGTCGAACCGGGTAGTCTGCGGGATCTGCAGACTGGGCGTCCAGCGAGAACGCCCTGTTCGTATCGACGAACCCCCCAACTACTTCACATCTCAGTTTCGCCCTCGGCGACGCCGGCTGGTGCTCACGTCGTTCGATTACCTCAGCAGCTCACACTTCCCGATGCAATGCTCGCTGCTCAGAACAGCGGGGGGACGAGACCATCGACTCAGTCCCTCTGCAGCTGAACGCCTGGTCTTCCCGCGCCGCGTCGCTCGACCGGAAGTTGCGTCGAGAGACAGGTGATCCGGCTCGGCGCACGTGCGCCAGCGCTCGGCGGTACCCGCGTGATCGGTTCGGTCGCGTGCTTCCGTATTCATCGGATGACACCGCTACTCCGAGGAACCGCACATGTTGCCAGGCCCCTGGCATGCCGAACGGCGTGACGGCTGGCGTCGCCTTCCAGCCGCTGCACTGGCGACCCTGCTTGCCATTGCAGCGCCAGCCCTGGCTGCCGGGAGTACCGACGCCAAACCCGTGCTCGGCGTGCTCAAGCTGCAGGACGAAACCGGCGCCTTGCCCTTCCAGGGCGGCATCGGGCGCGTGCTGACCAACATCCTGACCAACGAGCTCGCCGCGCGACCCCGGTTCACGGTGGTCGAGCGACGCCGGCTGCAGGCGATCCTCGAGGAACAGGAGCTCGGCGCCTCGGGCCGCCTGCGCCCCGGCGATGGCGCGCGCATCGGCGAACTCAGCGGCGCCGACTACCTCGTGATGGGCACGGTCACCGCGTTCGAGGAAGGCGTGGAGAGGACCTCGAAGCGCGCGTTCCTCGGCGGCTTCGGCGGCGCGCGCAACACCAGCACGGCGTACCTCGCGCTCGACCTGCGCGTCGTCGACACGAGCACCGGCGAGATCGCCTACGCACGCACGATCGAAGGACGCACGACGAAGACCGCTTCGTCCGTCGAAGTCGGATTCGCGGGCGCCGGACTCGGCTACGAATCGATCAAGAGCGAAGCAACCGCGAAGGCGGTGCGCGCCGCGGTGATCGAAGTGATCGACTATCTCGAATGCGCGATGGTGCGCCGCGACGCCTGCCTTGCGGTGTATGCCGGCAAGGAGCAGCAGCGCGTCGAGCACACGCGAAGGGCGATCAGGCTCGACGGGAATACGCGATGAACAGGCGAATGATCCGGATCATGTTCGCAGCAACGACCGCGGCCGGTTGCGGCGCCGCGCAGTCCGCGACCGTGCTCGAGTACCGGCACGAGGGAGAATGTGCAACCGAGTTCGAGCGCATGGCGATCGACGGACTGCACCTTCGCATCGACATGCGCGTCGATGGCGTCGAGATGACCTCGCTGGTCGACGACGAGGAGCAGCTGATGCACCAGGTCATGCACGACTCGCGCAGCTACATGACGATGGAATCGGACGACGACGCGGTCGACTTCAACAGCGACGTCGCGCGGAGCACGCTGCTGCATGCGCGCAACGAGGCCTACAAGGTCACCGGTCTCGACAATGACGCGCTGATCGAGCAGGCGCGCGCGGCGCAGGTCGCGGCCTGCCCCGAGATGGCGCAGCTCGGATTCGGCGATCCCGATTATCCCGAGGCGGCGGCGCGCTGCGCGGAACGGATGGCCGGCGACGCCGCCGCGCGCGCCCCGGCGGATCGAGCGAGTGCGATCGCGCGCGCGCAGCCGCGGGCTCGCGCCGCACGCGCGGCCGCGTCCTCGCCGTCCGCGCCGAAGGCCGCATGGTCCACGACCCGGCTCGAGCGCGATGCGGCTGCGACGCAGGTCGACGGGCGCGCCTGCACGACCGAGCGCATCCTGCGCGGCACGACGGTGTTGCGCGAGGACTGCATGGCGCCGATCGAGGCGCTCGCGCTGGAGCCACGCGCGCAGCGGCGACTCGCGCGCATGGCCAAGGTCGGTTCGGGCCTCGCTGCGGGGGTCGTCGAATTGCACCCCGAACTGCAGCAGCAGGAACGCGATGGTCCGCCCGCGATCAGCCTGCGCCGCGTCTGCCATCGAGACGGGCGCGTGACGGGAACATCGACGCTGTCGCTCCGCGAGGGCGTCGCGATCGATCGCGCACAGTTCGAACTGCCAGCGGGCTACGAGCCGCTGCAGGTCGGCGCTCCGGTGATGGAATCGCCCGACGAAGCACTCGAGTTGCTCGAGAGCATGCGTTGATGCGGTCCCGCGCGAAGAGCGCCGGCCGGCCTGCGGCCGTCCAGCCTGCACGGCGAAGATGCGAAGAGGTCGGGTAGGCTGGACGCGCGCAGCGCGGCCGGCGCCGTCGGCGCGAACCACTAGAACCAGAGGCGCACGCCGGCAACCCACTCGAGGTCGGATGCGTCTTCGCCATGCGCACGCGCGTAAGCGGCGGTATCGCCGAAGCGGCGCGACTGCTGCAGGCCGATGTAAGGCGCGAACTCGCGTCGGATCTCGTAGCGCAGGCGCAACCCGATCGATGCGTCGGACAGGCCCCGGCCCGTGCCGGTTTCGGGATCGTCCTTGCCGTAGGCGTTCAATTCCACGCGCGGCTGCAGCACCAGGCGCTGCGTCAGCAGCAGCTCGTAATCGGCCTCGACGCGCAGCGCACTGCGTCCCCGCGTGCCGAGATAGGCGGTCGCCGACACGTCGAACCAGTACGGCGCGAGGCCCTGCACGCCCAACGCGGCCCAGGTCCGATCGGGACCGCGACCGAAGTCCCGGCGCAGGCCGACGCGACTGTCCCAGAACGGTGCGATCGCGTGTCCCCACAGCAGTTCGACATCGGCATGCTCGAAGCCGCCCTCGACATGCTCGCCCTCGCTGCGCACCACGAGGCGGTCCGCATCGCCGCCGTGCGAAGCCTGCAGGCTCCACGCGGTGGCGCCCCCTTCGACACGCTCGAGTCGATCGATCGAGAACAGGCCGAACGGCGCGCGGTCGTCCATGCCCATGACCTCGACCATCTCGTCGTAGGCCATGTCGCCCATTACGTGCGCAGGCGGTGGCGGAGGCACATGCGCGGGTGCGGGCCGCTCTTGGGCGCGCGAATCGGGCGTCGACGAGGCCGGCGCGTGATCAGGCGCGTGCTCGTGCGCCTGCCCCGCAGGCTCGTGCGCCTTCGCCTGCGCATGTGCGTGGGCGCCCCGTTGCGCGTGCGGGTCTCGTTGGCCATGCCCGTCCGACTGCGCATGTTCGTGCGCATTCGCAGTCGCCTCCTGCGCGTGTTCGTGCGCGTGCTCCTGCGCCTGCGTGGCCGCCGCGACCAAGGCGAACGCGAACGCTGCGCGTGCTGCGGTTGCGCCGTTCATGCGACCACCACTTCGCGGAACATGCCCGCTTCCATGTGGTACAGCAGGTGGCAGTGGTAGGCCCAGCGTCCCAACGCATCCGCACTGACGCGATAGCTGAGCTTCTGCGCGGGCTGCACCGATACCGTGTGCTTGCGCGCGAGGAAGCTGCCGTCGGGTGCTTCGAGCTCGCTCCACATGCCGTGCAGGTGGATCGGGTGCGTCATCATCGTGTCGTTGACGAGCGTGATGCGCACGTGCTCGCCGTGCTCGAGGCGCAGCGGCTCGGCGTCGGAGAACTTCATGCCGTCGAACGACCAGACGTAGCGCTCCATGTGGCCGGTCAGGTGCAGCTCGATCTCGCGCCCGACTTCGGGCGAGATCGGCCCGGTCAGGCTGCGCAGGTCCGCATAGGTCAGCACGCGGCGACCGTTGTCGCGCAGTCCGACGCCGGGATCGTCGAGGTTCGTGCGCGGCGTGTCGACGCGCATGTCGACGAACGGTCCGTGCTCGGCGGGCGCATGGCCGCGCGCCGTCGACTGCGGCCCGGCACTGCCGTGCATCGCTGCGCCGCATCCTCCTTCCATGCCCTTCATGCCGGCGTGCGCCGCATGCGCGCCGTGATCCATCGCGCCCATCATGTCGCCCATCGCGAGCAGCACCGGCGCATCGAGCGCGGGCACCTCGGCCTGCATGCCTGGCCGCGGCGCGAGCGTCGCGCGCGCGTAACCGGAGCGGTCCATCGCTTGCGCGAAGATCGTGTAGGCGCGCTCCTCGTCGGGCTCGATGATCACGTCGCAGGTTTCGGCCGGGCCGAGCCGGAACTCGTCGACGGTGACCGCTTCGACGTCCTGTCCGTCGTGCGCGACGACGCGGAGCTTCAGGCCCGGAATGCGCACGTCGAAGAACGTCATCGCCGAGCCGTTGATCACGCGCAGCCGGACGCGCTCGCCGCGCGCGAACGCACCGGTCCAGTTCGCGGCCGGGGTCGTGCCGTTGACGAGGTAGGTGTAGACGTGCCCCGAGACGTCGGCGAGGTCGCTCGGGTTCATGCGCATGCTGTTCCACATCGAGCGCGAGGCGAGCGCCTGACGCAGCCCCTGCGCGGCGACGTCGCCCAGGAAGTCGCCCGCGGTCGGCTTGTTGAAGTTGTAATAGTCGCTGTGCTTCTTGAGCGTCGCGTAGATGTGCTCGGGATCGATGTCGGTCCAGTCCGACAGCACCAGCACGTGCTCGCGGTCGGCCGCATGGCGTTCGCCGCCGCGTGGCTCGACGATGATCGGCCCGTACAGCCCGAGTTGTTCCTGGAAACGCGAGTGGCTGTGGTACCAGTAGGTGCCCGACTGGTTCACCGTGAAGCGATAGATGTAGCGCTCGCCTGGCGCGATGCCCATGAAGGAAAGCCCGGGCACGCCGTCCATGTCGGCAGGCAGGATGATGCCGTGCCAGTGGATCGAGGTTCGCTCGTGGAACGCGTTGCGCACGCGCAGCGTGACGGTATCGCCCTGGCGCCAGCGCAGCAGGGGCGCCGGCACCTGCGCGTTGACCGCGACCGCGACGCGCGGCGTGCCGGTGAAGTCGACCGGCAATGCACCGATCTCGAGGTCGAACGAGGTGCCTGCGAGCGCGCGCCCGCGCGTGCCTTCGGCGAACGCGGGTGCGCGCGCAAGGCCGAGGCCGGCGGCGAGGCCACCGAGCGCGACGCCCTGCACGAAGCGGCGGCGGGACATCAGGGAAGGCCGCGCGGCGCGGCCCGGTTGGAAAACTTGCATGTCGATCATCCAGTCACTGGCACGGGCGTGATGCCCGGTTGCAGGCGCGAGCGCAGGCTGCGCCGCGGTGGTCATGCCGGCTGGATCAGGCGATGGGCGGCCGCAGCGGGGGTGCCTGCACGTTCGCATGCAGCGGCGGCGGCGGCCGCACGATCGGGCACTCGGGTTCGAACGCAGGGCGCGCGGCGGCGCCGGGCAGCGGACCGATCGCATGCGCGAACGCGCAGCCGCAGGCGACGCCGCAACAACCGCCGTCCGACGGCACGCCAGCGGGCGCGTCGGCGGGCATGTCGTGGCCGGCGCAATCGGCATCAGGCGCGCTGCCCGCGACGTCGGCCACGAGATGCGGCATCGGCGCCTCTGTGGCGATCGCGGTGCCGAACAGCAGCGCGATCGCGAGCACGAACGCGATCGGCCAGCTTGTGCTGCGTCGAACGCGCGCGAACAATGAGCCGCTGGTGCAGGTAATCATCACGAACGGCAATGATACGCTCGTGTGCACCGCCCGGAAACCCGCGTGCTGCGCCGGATTCCCGCCCGATTCACCGCAGGCTCGACCGAGGTGCCATGAACTATCGCCACGCCTTCCACGCGGGCAATTTCGCCGACGTGCTCAAGCACGCGGTGCTGATCGGCCTGCTCGAAGCGCTGAAGTCCAAGACTGCGCCGTTCTGCTACGTGGACACGCATGCGGGGCGCGGGCTGTACGACCTGCGTGGCGACGAAGCGCAGCAGACGCGCGAGCACCAGGACGGCATCCAGCGCCTGCTGTCCGCCGCGAACCTGCCCGGCACGCTGCAACGCTACGTCGACCTCGTGCGCACGTTCACGCCCGAACCCGGTCCACTCGGGTGGTACCCGGGTTCGCCGCTGATCGCCGCGCGACTGATGCGCGACGATGACCGCGCGATCCTGTGCGAGCTGCAGCCGGCGGAAGCGGAGGCGCTGCGGGCCGCATTGCGCGGAGACCGCCGCTTCGCGGTGCACCAGCGCGACGGCTACGAAGCGCTCGGCGCGTTGCTGCCGCCGGCGCAGAAGCGCGGCCTCGTGCTCGTCGATCCGCCATACGAGGCGCAGGGCGGGGAGTTCACGCAGATCGAGGCGTCGCTCGACGCGTCGCTCGCGCGCTGGCCCAACGCGATCCACGCGATCTGGTACCCGATCAAGCTGCGCGCGACGATCCTCCCGTTCCACCGCTGGCTGCGCAGCCGCTCGGGACGCGACGGCGCGCTCGTCGCGGAACTCCTGCTGCATCCGGACAATTCGATGCTGCGCCTCAATGGCTGCGGCATCGCGATCCTCAATCCGCCGTGGCAGTTCGAGCGCGAACTCGCGAGCTGGCTGCCCGCGCTCGAGAAGCTGCTGGCGCAGGGGCGCTATGGCAGCTCGCGGCTGGAGCGGTTGCTGCCGGCCTGATGCGTCCGATCCACGAGCACGCCCTGCCTGCGCACCCCTTCGCGAGGCCGGGACGTGCGGGAGGCATCCAGCCCCGGGGCCTTGCGCTCCGCTTGCCCGATCGCATCGGTCTCGAGCGGGGCCGAAGCCGGCGCGATCGACGCGCCTCCGGGTCGACGCCCCTCCACGAAAGCGCCCCGGCCTCGCTCCGCCCCCGCTGCGCCCGCCACTGCCCGCGGCGCGCCATGAGCGCGGCGATATACTTCGGCGACATCAAGGCGGGGAGTGCTCGATGGAACTGCGTACACCCACGCGCGGCGGGATCCGCGCCGGCCAGCTCATGCCGATCCTTCTGCTCGTGCTGCTGGCCACCGGCTGCGGACGCGGCCGCGACGAGCCGCCACCGGTGCAGGGCAAGCCGCCGATCGCGGCCGAGTCGGCCGCGACGAACGCGGTACCGGCACCGTTCGGCCTCGATTCCGCGCGCGCGGAGCCCTACCAGGGCCAGCTCGCGCTGACGCTCGCGTTCAACCGCGCGCTGGTGGGCACCCAGGCGTTCGATGAACGGGTGTCGGTCACGGACGCGAAGGGCGCCGCGGTCGAAGGCAGCTGGTCGCTCGACGAGGATGGCAAGACGCTGCGCTTCCCGTACATGGTCGCGGACCAGACCTACGCCGTGCGCATCAAGGGTGAACTCGCGGCGACCGACGGCAGCACGCTCGGCAAGGAGATCGCGAAGGACGTCTACACCGGGCCGATGGAACCCGCGGTCGGTTTCGCCTCGCAGGGCAACGTGTTGCCCGCGCGCGAGACGCGCGGGCTGCCGGTCGTGTCCGTCAACGTGCCCGAAGTCGACGTCGAGTTCCTGCGCGTTCGCGACGAGGAGGTCGCGAACTTCTTCGCGGCCTACCAGAAGAACGGCAAGCGCGAGGCCTACGAGCTGGATCCGCGCTACGGCTGGTACGGTCGCGATGGCAAGCCGGTCGCGCAGATCGCGGACTCGGTGTACGCGAATCGGTTCGTGCTCGCCGGCGAGCCGAACGAGCGCACGTTGAACTACCTGCCGGTGCAGAACATCGCCGAACTCGCGCATCCGGGCCTCTACTTCGCGACGATGAAACGCGCGGGCAGCTTCAACGACGGCTGGGAAACCGCGTACTTCTTCGTCAGCGACATCGGCGTGCACACGCGCGCGTATGCCGACGCGCTGTTCGTGCACACCGCCTCGCTCAAGAGCGGCGAACCGCACGCGGGTGTGGAACTGCAGGTGCTCGACGCCAGGGGCGAGGCGGTCGCGAGCGGCAGCACCGACGGCAATGGCAACGCGCAGCTGGCCTACGCGCTCAAGTCCGAGCACGTGCTGGTCGCGCGCAGCGGCAAGGACGTGTCGCTGCTGCCGTTCAATCAGCCGGCGCTGGACCTGTCCGATTTCGGCGTCGCCGGGCGCAAGCAGACCTGGTTCGACGTGTTCGCCTGGGCCGACCGCGACCTCTACCGGCCGGGCGAGACGATCCGGCTGTCGGCGCTGCTGCGCGACGACGACGGCCAGATGATCGACCCGCAGCCGCTGTTCGTGCGACTCAAGCAGCCGGACGGCCGCACCTACGCCGAAGCCAGGCTCGATCCGCGCGAGCTCAACTACTTCGAATGGTCGCGCGAGATCCCGGCCGATGCGCCGACCGGGCGCTGGCAGGTCGAGTTCCGCACCGATCCGAAAACCGACGAGGTCACGCGCGGCCTGACGTTCCGCATCGAGGAGTTCCTGCCCGAGCGCCTCAAGCTCGATCTCGCGAGCACGCAGGCGGTGCTGAAGCCGGGCGAAGCGCTCGCGCTTGCCGTGGAAGGCGCCTACCTCTACGGCGCGCCTGCGGCCGGCAACCGCTTCACCGCGCGCATGACGCTCGCGCCGGACCTGCATCCGGTCGAGTCGCGCCAGGATTTCCATTTCGGCGACCCGACCCTCGAACTGCCGAAGGAAGCAAAGGACGTCATCGACGAGGCACTCGACGAGGAAGGCCGTCTGCAACAGGAGATCGACATCGCCGAAGCCGCGAAACCGACGGCGCCGATCGCGGTGATCGTCTCGGGCAGCGTCTACGAATCGGGCGGGCGCACGGTCACGCGTACCCTCAAGCGCACGGTCTGGCCGGCCGCCGAACTGGTCGGGCTGCGCCCGCTGTTCGATCTCGAGGAAGGCTCGGATGCGAACGGTCGCGCGGGCTTCGAACTCGTGCGCAGCAATGCCGCAGGCGATGCGCTCGCGGGCGACAAGCTCGCACTGAAGCTCGTGCGCGAACGCCGTGACTTCCACTGGACGTTCGACCAGGAAAGCGGCTGGCACTTCGACTACACCCAGCGCTTCGAGGATGCGGAGACGCGCGAGATCACGGTCGCGGCCGGCCAGGTCGCGAAGTTCGACGTCCCGGTCGAATGGGGCAACTACCGCGTCGAGGTGCTCGATCCTGCGACCGGCCTCACCACCCGACTGCCGTTCCACGCGGGCTGGAGCTGGAACGACGACAACCGCGGCAAGGAAGCGCGCCCGGACAAGGTCAAGCTCGCGCTCGA
>JAEYZH010000014.1 GCA_023430685.1 Pseudomonadota bacterium
GGTCATCGATTGCCATACGCGCCAGTTGCTCGGCTGGCATCTGGCCCGGACCGGTAAGGCGACGACGGCGGGCGCAGCGCTCGAGCAAGCGCTGATCAGCCGCTACGGCTGCCTGGGCCGCGTGCACACGCCCTTCCTGCTGCGTTCGGACAACGGTCTGGTGTTCACCAGCCGGCACTACACGCGCTTGGTGCGCAGCTATGGCCTGAGCCAGGAGTTCATCACGCCGCACTGCCCGCAGCAGAACGGCTTGGTCGAGCGCGTGATCCGGACGCTGAAGGAGCAGTGCGTGCACCGCCACCGCTTCGAAAGCCAGCAGCACGCGATGCGCGTGATCGGCGACTGGATCCAGTTCTACAACAGCCGGCGCCCGCATCAGGCGCTCGGCATGCAGACCCCGGACGAGGCGTACCGTGTCGCGACAGGAAAATTAGCAGCCTGACCTGAGCAGAAACCGCTGGGTCATTACATGCCATACGTTGCGTCCTCCTGCCGGACACCCGTGAAGCGTAGGTAGCAGGCGGTGTCGGCATGAGTTCTGCGCGGGAATTCCTGGACAGTTGATTCGGAGTTCATGCCTTCCCGGCAGCAGGATCCAATCCGGTGTCGTGCACCAGTGCTGATGGCAGTCAGCTTCCGGGGTCGCAGCGCAAGACGCTGCCTTGCTCATACCAGTCGCCGAGCACGATGCGTTCGGCAGGCCCGCCGTCGCGTTCGAGCGCGTGCCGCCCCGGCCTGTGCGTATGCCCGTGGATGAGGCGCCGCGTGCCATGCAGGGCGAACGCGGACGCTACGGCCTCGGCATTCACATCGGTAATCGCCGACTCCACCGACCGCGTATACCGCTGGCTCTCCGCCCGCGCCTGCGCCGCGAACGCCTGCCTCTCGGCCACGGGCCGCGCGAGGAACGCGCGTTGCCACTCGGCGGTGTGCGATTGCGCGCGAAACGCCTGGTAGGGCGCGTCGTCGGTGCAGAGCGTGTCGCCGTGCATGAGCAGCACGCGTTCGCCCTCGATCTCGACGACGCTCGGGTCCGGCAGCAGGGTCATGCGCGCGCGGCGCGCGTAGGCGTCGCCGAGCAGGAAGTCGCGGTTGCCGTGGATGTAGAAGCACGGGACGCCGTGGCCGTGGAGTTCGGCGAGCGCGGAGGCGACAACGTCGCCGGTCGGATCCGGCGCATCGTCGCCGATCCAGGCTTCGAACAGGTCGCCGAGGATATAGAGCGCATCCGCCTGCGCGGCTTCATTGCGCAGGAAGTCGACGAACAGCTGCGTGATGTGCGGGCGGCTCGCGTCGAGGTGCAGGTCGGAGATGAAAAGCGTCGTCATGCCGCGGCTTGGCCTCTGGCGGGCCGTAGCCCGGCGACCGCCGACCCGGGCAAGCCCGGGTGGCGGGATCGATGCCGGATCAGGGCAGCACGCTCGCCTTCTCGATCAGGACCGGCGTGACGGGCACGTCGCTGCGGAACTGGTTCTTCGGGCCGGTCGGGACCGCCTTGATCTTGTCGACCACGTCGAGGCCTGCGACGACCTTGCCGAACACGCAGTAGCCTGGCTGCGCGTCGCCCGCGTAGTCGAGCTGCGGGTTGTCGACGACGTTGATGAAGAATTGCGCGGTCGCCGAGTTCGGATCGGCGGTGCGCGCGAGCGCGACCGAGCCGCGCACGTTGCTGAGCCCGTTCTTCGCCTCGTTGACGATCGCCGCGCGCGTGGGCTTCTGCTGCAGTTCCTTCGTGAAACCGCCGCCCTGCACCATGAAGTTGTCGATGACGCGATGGAACACGGTGCCGTCGTAGAAGCCGCTGTTGACGTAGGCGAGGAAATTCGCGGTCGACTTCGGCGCCTTGTCGGCGGCGAGCTCGATCGTGATGTCGCCCATGCTGGTCTTCAAGAGGACCTTCGGTGCGGCGGCAGGCGTGGTCTCTGCGGCGGGCTCGGCGGCCTTCGCGGGCTTCGGGGTGGCCGTCGCAGTGTCCTGGGCAAGGGCGAAAGCGGGCGTCAGCAGGACGGCGGCAAGCAGCAGGCGCTGGAACATCGGGCTCTCCGGCGGGGCAGGGGAAAGCGTGAATGATAGGCGCTCGGCGCCCCCGCGCAACCGGGTGCGTCAGGCGCGCGTGAGCGCCGGTTCAGCCGCTCGCACCTGCAGCTTGAGGTCGAGCAGCTTGATGTAGTCGCGTTCCTGCTCGAGGTCCGCACGCGTCAGCATGTGCTGGTCGAGCCAGTGCTGCGGCAGTTCGAGCCGCAGCTGCTTCTCGCTGGCGCCGAGCGAGAGCGGCGGCAACGGCTCGGTCGAGCGCGCGCGCTCGAGCAGCGCCGCGAGGCGCAGCAACGCGGTGAGCTTGCGCGCGGATCCGCGCAGGCGTTCGGGCAGCGCATCGATCGTCGCGCGATCGGGCTTGCGCCGGTGCGAGCGGATGATCGCCGCGAGCGCCTGCTGCGCCTGGCGACCGAAACCTGCGAGATCCGAGTTCGCGACGATGTAGGCGCCATGGACGTGGTGCAGGCTGTGCGCGATCGCGAGGCCGATTTCGTGGATGTCGGCGGCCCATCCGAGCATGTCGCGCTCGGTCGCGCCGAGCTGCCACGCCTCCGACACCTGGTCGAACAACGCGAGTGCGGCGTGGCGCACGCGCGAAGCCTGCGCGCGGTCCACCGCATAGCGCGTCGCGAGCGCGGCGATGCTGCCCGCGCGTGGATCGCCGTGCATCGCGGCACCCACGAGGTCGTACAGCAGGCCTTCGCGCATGCCGGTCTCGCACACGCCCATGTGCGTCAGCGCGAAGGTCGAGAACACCGCTTCGAGGATCGCGACGCCGCCCGCGATGATCGGGACGCGATCCTCGCCGAGGCCGGCGAGGCGCAGTTCGTCCATATGCCCGGCGGCGAGGATCGCGTCGCGCAGGCGATGCAGCGACTGCACGCTGATGCCCTGGTCGCTCCAGCCATTGGCCTGCACGATCGCGCCGATCGCCTTGGCCGTGCCCGAGGAACCGAACGCATCGCCCCAGCCCTGCAGGCGGTAGTCCGCCGCGAACTGCTGCATCTCGATCGCGATTTCGGTCTGCGCATCGCGCCAGCGCGCAGCGGTGTAGCGCCCGTCGCCGAAGAATCGCAGCGTGGTGGCCACGCACCCGGCCTGCAGGCTCTCGGTGCGCAACGCGTCGAAACCCTGGCCGATGATGAACTCGGTGCTGCCGCCGCCGATGTCGACGACCAGCCGCCGCGCGCCCGACTCCGCGAGGTCGTGGGCGACGCCGAGGTAGATCAGTCGCGCCTCCTCGCGCCCGCTGACCACCTCGATCGGATGGCCGAGCGCGGTCTCGGCGAGCAGCAGGAAGGCCTGCGGGTGCGCGAGCTGGCGCACCGCATTGGTCGCGACCGCGTAGACGCGCTCGGATGGAATCGAGCGCAGGCGCTGGCCGAACCGCGCGAGGCAAGCGAGTGCATGCTGGCGGCGTTCGGGATCGAGCGTGCCGTCCGCGCGCAGCCCGGCCGCCATGCGCACGCTGTCGCGCAGGCGGTCGATCTGGCGCAGCCCGCCATGCTCGTAGCGCGCCACGATCAGATGGAAACTGTTGGAGCCGATGTCGACCGCTGCGATCAGGTCGCCGTCGCGGATGCTCGTGGCCATGGTCCCCTGGTCACCCCGTGCGAGTGCGGCGGCAGGATTGTCGCACGCCGGAACGCCTCTTAGGCCTGCGACGGCGCGCCGTGCATGGCGTCACGACGCGTACTTCGCGAGCAGCGCGCGCTGGGCCGAATACGGCTCGGCGTCGGCCGCCTCGACGCGCGCGTAACTGCCGTCCGGCTGCAGCAACCAGGCCTGCGTGTTGTCGGCGAGATAGTTCGCGAGCGATTCGTCGAACACGCGCTCGGCCAGCTGCGGATCGCGGATCGGGAAGCAGGTCTCGATCCGGCGCAGCAGGTTGCGTTCCATCCAGTCCGCGCTCGAGCAATAGATCTCGGGCGCATCGTCGTTCTGGAACCAGTACACGCGGCTGTGTTCGAGGAAACGCCCGATGATCGAGCGCACGCGGATGTTGTCGGAAACGCCGGCGATCCCGGGTCGCAACGAGCAGGCGCCGCGCACGATCAGGTCGACCTGCACGCCGGCCTGCGAGGCGCGGTAGAGCACGCGCACCACCGTCGCTTCGTTGAGCGCGTTCATCTTCGCGATGATGCGCGCGGGGCGACCTTCGCGCGCATGCGCGATCTCGCGCTCGATCTTGGCCATGAGGCCCGCGTGCAGCGTGAACGGCGAATGCAGCAGGCATTTCAGGTTGATGATCGGGCCGAGTCCGGACAGCTGCAGGAACAGCAGGTGCGCGTCCTCGCCGATGTCGGGGTTCGCGGTCATGAGCCCGAAATCGGTGTACAGGCGCGAGGTGACCTGGTGGTAGTTTCCGGTCGACAGGTGCGCGTAACGGCGCAGCGTGCCGCCTTCGCGGCGCACGATCAGCAGCATCTTCGCGTGCGTCTTGTAGCCGACCACGCCGTACACGACCTGCACGCCGACCTCCTGCAGCCGGTTCGCCAGCCTGAGGTTCGCCTCCTCGTCGAAGCGCGCGCGCAGTTCGATCACGACGGTGACGTCCTTGCCGGCGCGCGCCGCCTCGATCAGGTGATCGACCAGTGGCGAGTCGCTGCCGACGCGGTACAGCGTCTGCTTGATCGCGAGCACGTCGGGATCGACGCTGGCCTCGCGCACGAGTTCGATCACCGCGCCGAACGATTCGAATGGATGGTGCAGCAGGATGTCGCGCTCGCGGATCGCGGCGAACAGGCTGCGCTCGTCGGAGACTGCGGGCAACACGCGCGGGGAAAACGGCGGGAACTTCAGGTCGGGGCGGTCGACCAGGTCGAAGATCGCGTTGATGCGATTGACGTTGACCGGGCCTTCGCAGCGATACACCTCCGACTCGGTCAACTCGAAGTTCTGCATGAGCATGTCCGCGATCGCCTTCGGGCAGTTGTCGGCGACTTCGAGCCGCACCGCCCGCGCGTAGCCGCGTCCCTTGAGTTCGTCGCGCAGCGCGAGCGCGATGTTCTCCACCTCGTCCTCGTCGACGAACAGTTCGCTGTTGCGCGTCACGCGGAACTGGTACGAACCCTTGACCTGCATGCCCGGGAACAGTTCATCCATGAACTCGTGCAGCACGCTCGACAGGAACACGAAGTCGTAAGGCGCGCCGGCGACCTCGGACGGCATCCGGATGATGCGTGGCAACGAACGCGGCGCGCGCACCAGGGCCATGTGGCCTTCGCGCCCGAACGCATCGCGGCCCTGCAGCACGACCGCGAGCGTCAGGCTCTTGTTGAGGATGCGCGGAAACGGGTGCGCCGGATCGAGGCCGAGCGGCGACAGCACCGGCAGGATCTCGTTGCGGAAATAGCCCTGCAGCCAGCGTCGCTGCTTGACCGACCACGCATCGCGCCGCGAGAACCGGATGCCTTCGCGTTCGAGGTCGGGCTGCAACTGGTCGTTCCAGGCGTCGTACTGGGCCTTCACCAGCGTCAACGCGCGTTCGCGGATGCGCGCGAGCGCTTCCGCCGGCGCCATTGCATCCGCCCCGACGATCGGTTCGGCGAGGTTCGCCTGCTCGCGCAGCGCGGCGACGCGCACCTCGAAGAACTCGTCGAGGTTGGTGCAGGCGATGCAGAGGTAGCGCATGCGCTCGAGCAGCGGCACGCGCACGTCCTGCGCCTGCGCGAGCACGCGGAAATTGAACTCGAGCTGCGCGAGTTCCCGGTTGAGGTAGAGCGCGGGATCGTGGAGGTCCTGCGGCAGGTCGCGGTTCATGCGTGGATCCGGTGGTCGGTTCGGTTGCATTGGCTGCCCGTGGTGGGGCCGTTGCGGCTCCATCATCGCGCGAGCAGCGCCCTTTGCGCCATGCGTTCGGACGCGCCGAGCGGAACGAAGCCTGCGCGGCGCGCGCGGTCCTGCGCCTCGTCGGAGAGCGCGTAGTCCAGGAACGCCTCCGCCAGCGCCGCAGGCCGTCCTTCGGCGTTCCTGTTGACGTAGACATGGAGCCCGCGCGAGAGCGGGTAACGACCGGACGAGATCGCCGCTTCATCGGGCCTCAGCGCAGGCGCCTCGTCGTCGGCTGCGATCGCGAGCACGCGCACGAGGCCGTTCGCGTAGGCGGCGCCGGAGTAGCCGATCGCTTCCGGATTGCCGGCAACCGAGGCGACGACCGCGCCGTTGCCGGGCCACGCAATGACCGCAGGCTGGTAGGTCCCGTTGCACAACGCGAGCTCGCGGAACAACGCATGCGTGCCCGAGCCGGTGTCGCGGCCAATCGCGAGGATCGGCACGGAACGACCGGAATCGGCCGAGGTCGGTGCAGCATCGCGCCAGTTGCGCAGTGCCGACGCGGCACCGCAGCGACGCTCGACCGAATAGATCGCGTCCAGTTCCGCCAGTGTCATCCGCGTGCGCGGATTGTCCGGGTGCACGAACACCGCGATCGCGTCATGCGCGACCAGCAGTCCGAGCGGAGGCGCGCGGCCCCGACGCTCGAATGCGCTGCGCTCGACCGCATCCATCGCGCGGCTCATCGGGCCGATGTCGGCCGCGCCCTCGAGCAACGCGACCGGCGCGCTGGCCGACCCGCTGGCCTGCACCTGCACGCGCACGCCAGGATGACGGGCCTGGAACTCGACCGACCAGGTGGCGACCAGCGTGCTCGCGGTATCCGAGCCGACGCTCGTCAGCGTGCCGGTCAGCGGCGGCTCGAGCGCGTGCGCGCAGCCCCCCACGCAGGCGCAGGCAAGGCCGAGCAGCCAGCGTCGCGCGGATGCGCGCGTCATCGGTCGAGATCGCCGTGCAGCGCGAGCAGGCGGCCCGCATCGAACACGCAGCTGAACGTACTGCCGACGCCCGGCGCGCTCGTGATCTCGAGCCGTGCGTCGTGCAGCTGCAGCACGTGCTTGACGATCGAGAGGCCGAGGCCGGTGCCGCCGGTCTCGCGCGAGCGGCTGGTCGACACGCGATAGAAGCGTTCGGTCAGGCGCGGCAGGTGCTGCGCGGGAATCCCCGCACCGGTGTCGATGACGTCCAGGCGCGCGCCGCTTGCGCTGCTTTCCCAGCGAATCGTGATGCGCCCGCCCGCGGGCGTGTAGCGGACCGCATTGCTGACGAGGTTGGAAAACGCGCTGTGCAGGTCCTTGGCCGAGCCCTCGAGGTCGTGCGTTCCGTCGTACTGCGTGACGATCTCGTGTGCGCCCTGGCTCAAGCCTTCCGCCTCGCGGCGCAACGCATCGAGCATCGGTCGCATCGCGACGCGGTCGTGCGGGAGTTCCATCCCCGATTCCAGCCGCGACAGTGTCAGCAGGTCTTCCACGATCTGGGTCATGCGGCGCGACTGCGCGCGCAGCTCATGCAGGATCGGTTCGTACTCCTGGAATTGCTCGGGCTCGATCATGTCGAGGTACCCATGCACGACCGTCAGCGGCGTGCGCAACTCGTGCGACACGTTCGCGACGAAATCGCGGCGCACCTGCTCGAGCCGCACCAGCGGGCTCACGTCGCGCACGACGAGGAGGCTGCGCTGGCCCGCATATCCGATCAGGCGGGCGGAGAGCCTGACGCTGGCGTCGACCGGCGAGGGCAGGTCGGCCAATGGCTCGGGCGCCGGGTCGCGCAGCCATTCGGCGAAGCGCGGCGCGCGCACGAGGTTGGTCAGGTGCGCGCCAAGGTCTTCCGGGTAACGCAGGCCGAGCAGCCGTGCGGTCGCCGCGTTGAACCACTGGATCTTCCGGTCCGCGTCGAGCGCGACGACCGCATCCGGCAGGGCCGCGGCCGCGTCGCGGAAAGCGCGCAACAGGCGCAGCATCCGGCGCTTTTCCTCGCGCGCGGCGCCCTGGCGCGCCGCGATCATCGCCTGCACTTCATCGAGAAGCGTGCCCGCGTCGCTCGGCTGCAGGCGCTCGCGCGCGGCCAGCGCGCGCGCGAGGCGATCGATGCGCAGCAGCAGGTAGCCCAGCGCGACGA
Source organism: Pseudomonadota bacterium (assembly GCA_023430685.1). GTDB lineage: Bacteria > Pseudomonadota > Gammaproteobacteria > Xanthomonadales > Rhodanobacteraceae > Dokdonella_A. The sequence continues at coordinate 7,993 of JAEYZH010000014.1, forward strand.
GCGCGGCTGCGAACAGGCAGGCGAACCACGCACCGGTGAGCGCGCCGAGCGCAAGCGCGCCGGCGCCGAGCAAGGCCAGCCGCGTCGCGCCCGCACGCCAGGCGCGGTTCAGTCGCGCGGACATGGCGCGCGCGCGCTCGACGAGGATGCGGGGAGGCGGGCGCGCGCGTGAACCATCGCGTGGTCAGACACTGACCGAGAATCGGTAACCCGCGCTGCGCACCGTCTGCACCAGCGCGTCCTTGCCGAACGGCTCGAGCGTCTTGCGCAGGCGGCGGATGTGCACGTCGACGGTGCGTTCCTCCACATAGACGCCGCCGCCCCAGACGTGGTCGAGCAACTGGCTGCGCGAGTAGACGCGTTCGGCATGCGTCATGAAGAAATGCAGCAGGCGGTATTCGGTCGGGCCGATCTGCACCGGCTGGTCGCCGCAGAACACGCGATGCGCGGCGCTATCGATGCGCAGGCCGCCGATCTCGACCACGCCCTCGCCGTCTTCGCCATGTGTGCGACGCATCACCGCGCGGATCCGCGCGAGCAGCTCGCGCGTCGAGAACGGTTTCACCACGTAGTCGTCGACGCCCGCGTCCAGTCCGCTGACGCGGTCGGTTTCCTCGCCGCGCGCGGTCAGCATGATGATCGGCACTTCGCGCGTGAGCTCGTCCTTGCGCAGGCGCCGCGCGAGGTCGATGCCGCTCATGCCCGGCAGCATCCAGTCGAGCAGGATCAGGTCCGGCACGCGTTCGCCGATCGCGCTCTGGGCCGCGCGTGCATCGACCGCATGCATCGCCTCCATGCCGGCCTTGCGCAACGCGAACGCGACCATGTCGCGGATCGCCGGTTCGTCTTCGACGATGAGGATGTGCTTCTGCATGCGGGGCACCTGGCGCCGACGGGCGCTGCGCGACACCTGCCATTGGACCGGTGCAATGTTACGCCGCAGTGACAGACGCCGGCGCGCACGGATTCCGCAACAATCGGCCGATGGGGCCATCCAGCGCCTGCGGCGCGCAGAGCACGGGACTGCGCTGCGGCGCCATGTCCGGATTGTGACAATACGACTCAGCGTGCGCGACAGCAGCCGAATGCGGGTGCGAGCGAGTCGGGCGTGCCCGGGTCCGAGCGCTTGCGAAGCTCGAGCACGGCCGGCGTCAGCTGGGTGATGCGCGCATCGATGCGACTGCGCTGGTAGTAGGTCAGGTCGGGCTGCTTCACCAGTGCCTTGAGCTGGTTCAGCGCGTCCTCGGCGTGGCCGCCGAGCCAGGCCGCCTCCGCGTAGGCCTCGGCGGCCCGGACCTTGTCGCCGGCGAGGTCGCTGGCCCGGCCGAAGCTGCGTTGCAGGTCCGGGTCGCCGGGACGACGCTCAAGCAGCGGGCGCAGCAGTTCGAGCGCGCGGCCCGCGCTGGCAGCGTCGCCATGGCCGAGCAGGGATTGCGCATGCCCGAGCGTGACGGCGCGGTTGCCCGGAAAATCTTCCTGCAGGCGATCGAACACCGCGCGGGCGCCGGCGCGATCGCCGGCCTGGTCCTTCGCGGTCGCGAGCGCGAGCCGCAGCACCGATGAATCCGGATCGCGCTGCACCAGCGCATCGAGCTCACGGATCGCGGCACCCGGATCACCCGCGCGCACCAGCGCGAGCGCGAACCCGTAGCGATTGGCGAGCGTGTCGAACGCGGGGTCGTCGCGCAGGTTGTCGGCGTAGTACGCGCGAATGGACGCGGGCGAGGTTGCCATCTGCACGCGCACGCGTTCGCGGATGAGCTCGAAGTAGGGTTCACCCTGGACGCGCGTGACGCATGCATTCACCGCCACGGGTGGCAGCGTGCCCGCGTCGGCCGGCGCGCTCGCGACCGTGGCGCTCGCGGTGTCGCTCGCTCGCTGCGCGGCGGCGGCATCGATCGGGGCGGACGTGGACGTCGAAGGCCGAAGCTGCAGGTCGAGCGGCCCGTCGGTCGCGGCCGGGCGGCGCGATTGGAGACGCGGAAGCTCCGGGCAACCCAGTTGCGCCGCGCGCGCGCGCGCCTCGGCGATGCGGCGCGTGTCGAGCGGATGCGAGCGCAGGAACTCCGGCACGTCGATGCCGTTCACGCGCATGACCTTCTGCAACGCGGAGAACGCGCCCGCCATCGCGCCCGGATCGTAGCCGGCGCGCGCGAGCGTCTGGATCCCGATGCGGTCGGCTTCCGCTTCCTCGCTGCGCGTGAAATCGATCTGGCGCTGCTGCATCAGCGAGGTGCCGGTGATCATCGCGGCCGCCGCGGCGTCGTCGGTACGCCCTGAAGCCGCGATCATGACGCCGAGCATGCCGAGCATGATCGGGATCGACATCTTCTTCTGGTCTTCGAATGCGCGCAGGATGTGCTGTTGCTGCACGTGCGCGATTTCGTGCGCGACCACACCCGCGAGTTCCTGCTCGCTGCGCATCGCGATCAGCAATCCCGCGTTGATCCCGATCAGGCCGCCTGGTGCCGCGAAGGCGTTGATGCCCGGATCACGCAGCGCCACGAACGTGAACACCGAGTCGTCGCGGCCGCTACTCGCGACGAGGCGATAGCCGAGCGAATTGACGTAGTCGGCGACCAGCGGATCCTCGAGCACGAGGTCGTAGGCGCGCAGTTGCTGCAGCAGGCCGAGGCCGTACTCGCGCAATTCCTGCGGCGACATGATCGCGGCGGCCGAACTGCCGATGTCGGGCAGCCGCACGTCCGCACCGGCTGCGAACGTCGTCGCGCAGGCGAGGGAAAGGACGGACAGGCCGCGCAGGAAGTGCATGTCGTGCGAACTACCGATGGCTCGAGCTCAGGAGACCACGATAGCGCGCGCATGGTTCCGTCGCCAGCGGCGGTCGCAGGCGCGGGCGCCCTCAGCGGCGGTTCATCACAGCCGCTTGCATGGCGGCTGCGCGGGCCTCATCTTCGGCGCATCTCCCCTCGCATGGAGGCGCCGATGACCCGCGTCGAGATGTACACCACCGCGTTCTGCCCGTACTGCGTCATGGCCAAGCAGTTCCTGCAGCGCAAGGGGCTCGATTTCGAGGAAGTCCGCGTCGACACCGACCCCGCCCGCCGCGACGAGATGCTCGTGCGCAGCGATGGCCGCCGCACGGTGCCGCAGATCTTCATCGAGGGCCAGCACGTCGGCGGGTTCGACGACCTCGTCGCGGCGGACCGCTCGGGTCGGCTGCAGGAACTGCTCGGGGGTGGCGCATGAGCGATCGCGTGCGTGCGTTCGCGGATTTCCGTCGGCGCATGAACGAGCGCATCCTCGGCCAGGACAACCAGGTCGTGCGCCGCTTCTTCGCCCTCGACACGCAGACCTACAAGGCCGGCGCGCTCGACGTGAAGACCAAGGAGATGCTCGGCCTGGTCGCCTCGCTCGTCCTGCGATGCGATGACTGCATCAGCTACCACGTCGCGCAGTGCGTCGAGGCGGGGCTCGACGACGACGAGTTCTTCGAAGTGTTCAGCGTCGGGCTCGTCGTCGGCGGTTCGATCGTGATCCCGCACCTGCGCCGCGCGGTCGATTTCCTCGACGGCCTGCGCGCGGATGGCGCCGCCGAAGCTCCGGCCTGAGGCGCGGGTCCTATCGAGGCGACGGTCGCGAAGCCGGTCGTCGGGTTCGCTGGAATCGTGGATGCAGGAAACCGGACTCGCCGGGATCGAGCAGCCATCGATGGCCGAACACCCTCAGTCGCGCACGCGCACCAAGGTGACCGGCGCGCCGTCGTTGCCGCGCCCGCCGAGACGTTCGAATCCGATCCGGTTGAAGTCGGCTGCGGGCGCGCCATCGACCGACAGCGTGCAGAGGTCGGGCAGGCCGCCCGCGACCGGAACGCGGCAATCGAGGCGCGCGTCCTTCGCGGCGTCGTCGAGATGGAAGCCGTTCGCGCGCGGTGCACCCGATCCGAATACGAAGGTGCGCGGCGCACCATCGTCCGGCACGAGCACCCAGGTCCCGCTCCAGGTCGACCCACCCGCGTCGTTGGCGAAGCGCGCGCGCGACAACAGCATCGGTCGCAGTTGCACGTCGCGGCCGTCTTCGACCCTGACCAGCCACGCGCGAGCCTGCACCGGCGACATGAATTCGATCTCCAGGCGTGGCCCGGGTAGCGCCTGCGGCTGGCTTCCAGTGGCCGCGAGCAGCGGCTCGCCACCGGCCAGCTGCACGAGGCCGACGCGTGCGACGCGCCCGGCCAGTCGCGCACTGCCGAAATACCAGGTCGGCATGCCGATATCGGTGAATCCGTAGAGGGCCACCGCGAGTTCGCCGTCCTGCCATTCGAGGCTGGCGCCGGTCGCACGCACCGCCTCGCCGGTCCCCGCGTCGGCGGTCGACCACCAGAATCCGTTTTCGGGCACCTGCGCCGAGGTGGCCGGGCCGGTGTCGAACAGCCGGAACGCAGCCAGTTCGGCCGAGGCGCCCGCGCTGCGGAAAACGCGTGCACGGATCACGCGGTTGGGCGGAAGCGGCAGTCCGCTCGCGCGCGGGTCGACGCGCAGCGTGAATGGCACCCTGCGCGTTTCGTCGCACCCCGAGGTCGGACTGCGCAGCTCGATGCTGAAGTCGGCGTCCTCGAGCCACGCGCGACCGATCGTCGGCGTGCAGTCGCGCGGCGCCTCGCCATGGATCGCGAGTCGCACGATGTCGCGGCCCGAACTGAAGGGCAATTGTTCGACGGTTATCGTGAGGTCGGGCACCCCGCCTTCGGTCGCTCCCGCGGCCGAGGCCGCAGCCAGGGCCAGCAGGCAGCCGATTCGCGCAAGGCGCGCGCGGAACGCAGGCATTCTTGTGCAATGCGGGATCATTCGTCGATAATGCTCGACTGCATGAAGCCGGGCAAGCCACGTGACGGGCGTCCGGCGCGCGGGCGAGGCCACCGGTCGAGTTTCCGCAGCACGGCGTCCGCTTCCCGCGCAGCCTGGTACAAAGCGGTGACCACCCGCGACGCGCCTTCCTGCCCGTTCCGACCTGCGTCCCGGCGGCGGCCGGGGGCTGTCCGCCCGAAGCCGGCGCACCAGACGCGCACGTTTCAGCACTGTCCAGCTCGGAGTGTTTCTCGATGAACAAGACCATCGCGGTGATCCGCGGCGACGGCATCGGCCCGGAAATCATGGATGCCACGTTGCGCGTGCTCGAAGCGCTGCGCCTGGGCCTGCAGTACGACTTCGTCGAAGCGGGCCTCGCGTCGCACGAGAAGACCGGCGAGCTCCTGCCGCAGTCGACGCTGGATGCGATCGCGCGCCACCGGATCGCGCTGAAGAGCCCGCTGACGACGCCGGTCGGCGAGGGCTTCAGTTCGATCAACGTGCAGCTGCGCCGCCACTTCGACCTCTACGCGAACGTGCGCCCGGCGATTTCGTTCCCGAACACGCGCTCGCGTTTCCCCGAGAACGTCGACCTGATCACCGTGCGCGAGAACACCGAAGGCGCCTACGCCGGCGAAGGCCAGCAGGTGTCCGAGGACGGCGCGACGGCGACGCTGGTGCAGAAGATCACGCGCAAGGGTTCCGAGCGCATCGTGCGCTATGCGTTCGATCTCGCGCGCCGCACCGGCCGGCGCAAGGTCACCGTCGTGCACAAGGCGAACATCCTGAAGTCGACCTCGGGGTTGTTCCTGAAAGTCGCGCGCGAAGTCGCGGCGCTGTATCCCGAGATCGAATGCAACGAGCTCATCGTCGACAACTGCTGCATGCAGCTCGTGATGCGGCCCGAGCAGTTCGACGTGATCTGCACCACCAACCTGTTCGGCGACATCATCTCCGACCTCTGCGCGGGGCTCGTCGGCGGACTCGGGCTCGCGCCGGGCGCGAACATCGGCGCCGACGCCGCGATCTTCGAAGCCGTGCACGGCTCGGCGCCCGACATCGCGGGCAAGGGCATCGCGAACCCCTGCGCCCTTTTGCTGGGCGCGGCCCAGATGCTCGACCACATCGGGCACACCGATGAGGCGCAGCGCCTGCGTGCCGCGATCCGTGCGACGCTCGAGGCGCGCGACCGCGTGACGCCCGATCTCGGCGGCGAAGGTCGCACCGAGTCGTTCGCGGACGCGATTATCTCGCGCATCTGAAACTGCTGCGGCGTGCCGCGCGTATCAGCCGTGCAAACGGCCGGCCGCGATGTGGTCGAGCACGCGCAGGCGGCCGCGACCCGGGCGGTAGCCGCGCGCGAGCGCCGCGTGGACGAAGTCGATCGCGCCTTGGACCGCGGCTTCGAGCGTCGCTCCGCGCGCAAGTCCCGCCACGATCGCCGCCGCCAGCGAGCAGCCCGTCCCGTGACTTTCGCCGGCGATGCGCCGCTGGCGGAACCAGCGTTCGATGCGCGGCGCGAGCAACAGGTCGACGACCTGGTTGCCGCGCAGATGCCCACCCTTGAGCAACACCGCGCGCGCGCCGCCATCTAGCAGCGCGCGTGCCGCCGCGTGCATCGCGCGCACGTCGCCGATTTCGCGTCCGAGCAGGCGCTCGGCTTCGGGGATGTTCGGCGTCACGAGGTCGGCGCGCGTGAACAGGTGGCGGCGCAACGCGTCCGCGAGGTCGGCGCTTGCGAGCCGCGCCCCCGTCGTCGCGACGAGCACCGGATCCAGCACGACGGGCAACCGCGGATGCAGGCGCAACAGGCGTGCGACCTCGCGTGCGATCGCGGGCGTCGCGAGCATGCCCAGCTTGGCGGCGCCGACGCGGAAATCGCCGAGCACGGCCTCGAGTTGCGCGCGCACCATCGCGAGCGGGACCGTATGGATCGCGTGCACCCCGCGCGTGTCCTGGGCGGTGAGCGCCGTGATCGCCGTGGTGCCGTGCACGCCGAGCGCGGCGAATGTGCGCAGGTCGGCCTGGATGCCCGCGCCACCCCCCGAGTCGGAGCCCGCGATCGTCAGTGCGATCGGAGGGACTGGCGCCTTGTTGTGTTTTTGCGACATTTTCGGACTGCGGCCCTCGTCACGAAAGCAGGCTGAAGCGTCGGTTTTTCAACGGATATGCGTGCGCGGAAGCTTGACATCTGTTGCGTTTTCGCCAACGATTCGCAGCGGAATTACACCACAACCATCGCAAGCAGGGGCGATGCAGAGGGCAACAGCAAGCACAGGGAGATGGATGGGAGCGCTGGGCGCAGGGCTGGCGCTCCCATTTTTTTCGACATTCGCGCAGGCCGGTGCGCTCGACGGCAGGGCCGTGGCCGCCCTCGCGAGCGTGCCCTCGGTCAGCAGTGCGTCCGCCGCCGTGCCGTCGCGCTGGCGCGAATATGCACTGGCGAGCATCACCCCCCGGTTTTCGTGGTCGACGCCCGCGCCGGCCGCACATGCGCCTTCGGTGCTCGACAGCTACGCCGATCCGCGCGCTGCGATGTTCGAATTCCGTTCGAGTGGCACGTCATCGCCGATCGGCGTGTCCTTCATGGTCGATGACGTCAACGACACGCCCGGCGTGCCGTCGCGCCCCTCCTCGCAACTCGTCGACCTTCCCAATCCCGGCCTACAGCGCACCGTGGTCGCGCCGAGCCTCACCGCCAACTGGGGCGGCCAGGGCAACGTGCGGCTGACCGGCGTACTCGCCTACCAGCGCTTCGCGAGTCTCGGCCTCGGCATGGCCGAAGCGCCCGCGGCGCCGCTGCCGGTCTGGCTCAGCGACACCTCCTACGGCGTCGGCGCGCGCGTGGACGTCGCGAACAGGATCGGCGAGCGTCTCGAGTGGCAGCTCGGCTACCAGTCGCGCGTCGCCATGGGCGCGTTCTCGCATTATCGCGGCGTGTTCGCGGACGCCGGCGATTTCGACATCCCCGCGAGCGCGAGCGTCGCGCTGAGCTACTCGCTGACGCCTGCATTGGCGCTGGACGCGGGCATCGAGCGCATCGACTACAGCACGATCACGCCGTTCACGAGTTCCAACCTGCCGACGCGCTTCCTCGCGCTGCTCGGCGACAGCGCGAGCCCCGTGTTCGCCTGGCGCGACCTCGACGTGTACAGCCTCGGCTGGACGCTGCGCGACGACGTGTTCGGCAATCTGCAGATGCGCTACACGACGCGCCAGCAACCCGAGCCGACCTCGCGCCTGCTGGCCGACGCGCTCGCACCGGTCACCGCCGACCATCTCGTGTCGATGGGCTGGTCGCGTGCGTTCGGCAACGACCGCAACCTGTCGATGACCGCGAGCTACGCGACCTCGCCGTACTACCTGCTGATGCCGACCTACGTCCCGCGCAGCGACGCTACCGCAGGCCGCTTCGAGTTCGAGGCGCTGTGGTCGACGAGGTTCTGAGAAGCAGGGAAAAGGGAATCGGGAATGGGGAATAGGGAATGGGCAAAGCCCATCGTTCCCGGCCTCGCTCCATGCCCTCCCATTCCCGATACCGCATTCCCGATTCGCTGCCGTCAGAGCACTTCCGACGCATAGTCCGCGAGCCGCGAACGCTCTCCGCGGCGCAGCGTGATGTGCGCGCTGTGCTGCCAGTCCTTGAAGCGGTCGACGGCGTAGGTGAGACCTGACGTCGTTTCGGTCAGGTAGGGCGTGTCGATCTGCTCGACGTTGCCGAGGCAGACCATCTTGCTGCCGGGGCCCGCGCGCGTGATCAGGGTCTTCATCTGCTTGGGCGTGAGGTTCTGCGCCTCGTCGATGATCACGTAGCGGCTCAGGAACGTGCGTCCGCGCATGAAGTTCATCGAACGGATCTTGATGCGCGAGGCGAGCAGGTCGTTGGTCGCCGCGCGGCCCCAGGCGCCGCCTTCCTGCGGGTTGGTCAACACTTCGAGGTTGTCGGTCAGCGCGCCCATCCACGGCGTCATCTTTTCCTCCTCGGTGCCCGGCAGGAACCCGATGTCCTCGCCGACCGAGACGGTCGCGCGCGTCATGATGATTTCGCGGTAGCGCTGCTGGTCCATCACCTGCGCGAGGCCCGCCGCGAGCGCGAGAAGCGTCTTGCCGGTGCCCGCGGTGCCGAGCAGGGTCACGAAATCGATCTCCGGGTCCATCAACGCATTCAATGCGAAGTTCTGCTCGCGGTTGCGCGCCTGGATGCCCCAGACCGAATGCGATGCCCCGCTGCGGTAGTCGTCGACGATCTGCAGCACCGCTTTCGCGCCGTTGAGTTGCAGCACGCGCAACTCGACTTCGTCTTCGCCCGGCAGGTAGAGGTTCTGGTTCGGATGCCAATCTTCGTCCTTGCGCCGCTTGACCTCGTAATAGGTGCGCCCGCGCTCGGACCACGAGCGCAACTCGCCGTGGCGCTCCCAGAAGTTCGCGGGCAACTCCGCGAGGCCGTTGTAGAGCAGGCTGAAGTCGTCGAGCGCGCGGTCGTTCTCGTAGTCCTCGGCGGTGATGCCGAAGATCTTCGCCTTGATCCTGAGGTTGATGTCCTTGGTCACCAGGACCACCGCTTCCCGCGGTCGCGACTCGCGCAGCATCACCACCGACGCGAGGATCAGGTTGTCGGGCAGCGTGCGCACCGAGCGCTTGTCGGCCACGACGTGCGCCGTGGTCTGGAAATAGAGTCGCCCGGCCTTTGCGCGGCGATCGAGCTGCAGGCCCTGCGGCAGGCGCAGCTCGATGCCCTTCTCGATCGGATGGCCGTTGCCGGCCAGCATCAGCTCGTTGAGGAAACGGCTGACCTGGCGCGCGTTGCGCGAAGTCTCGGACGTGCCCTTCTTGGCGGCGTCGAGTTCCTCGAGCACGGTCATCGGGATGAACACGTCGTGTTCCTCGAAACGGAACAGCGCGGTCGGATCGTGCATCAGCACGTTGGTGTCGAGTACGTAGATGCGCCTGCCTCGGGTCATGCGGGGCTCTCGCGTAGGGGAAGGGATGGGGACATGCAGCTGCACGGATCCACGCACGGCCAGCAGCGCGCGGCGGCGGTCACGATGGCGGTCACCGCTGCGACAGCCGCTCCAGCACGGAGTCCACGTGGCCGGGCACCCTGATGCCGCGCCATTCGGCGACGAGGATGCCGTGCGGATCGATCAGGAACGTGCTGCGGATCACGCCGATGTGGCGGCGGCCATAAAGCACTTTCTCGCCGAGCACGCCGAACGCGTTGCACCAGGTTTCGTCGGTGTCCGCGACGAGCGCGAACGGCAACGCGTGCTTCTGGCGGAACCTCGCATGCGAAGCAACGCCGTCACGCGACACGCCGACGACCTCGCAATCGAGCTTGCGGAACTCCTGGTACGCGTCGCGGAAACCCTGCGCCTCGCTGGTGCAACCGGCGGTCGCGTCCTTCGGGTAGAAGTAGAGGACCACCGATTGACCGCGCAGGTCCGCCAGCGCGAGCGTGCTGCCGTCGTGCAGGACGCCTTCGAGGTTCGGGACCTTGTCGCCGATCGCGGGCATCAGAATTTCATCGGGTCCATGATCGCGTCGAGGTTGAGGCCGTCGCAGAACTCCAGGAAGTCGTCGCGCAGCGCAGCGATGTGCGTCGTGGTCGGGATGCCGATGGTGATCTGCGCCGAGAACATGTCGGCACCGGTCTGCATCGCGCGATAGCGCGAAGAGTGCAGCTGTTCGATCGTGATGTTCTGGTGCGAGAAGAAGTCGGCGAGCTGGAACAGCACGCCCGGCTTGTCGGCTGCGATCACCTCGACCACGTACGGAATCAGGTTCGACTGCTGCTGGCGCGCGCCGGTGCGGAAATGCGCGAGGCGCATGTCTCCGTCGCGGTCGAGCCGTGCGAGCGCGTTCTCGAGTTTCGCGATCGCGTCCCACGCACCTTGCGCGAGCGCGAGCACCGTGAGCTCGTTGCCGAGCGTCGCGACGCGTGCTTCGGCGAGGTTGCAACCGCAATCGGAAATGCGACGGCTGATCGCGAGCAGCGGCGACTGCGTGGGCGAGCCGAACGCGCTGATCAGCAGGTAGTTCTCGTTCGACGAAGGGCGGGTGGCGGCCGGATCGCCGGTGACCTGCTTTCCTGCCTGTTTCACGGTTGCCACGTTCTCGCCGAAGTGGGCACCGTCGCGGTGCGATCGCGGCCCAGAATACTTGCGCGCCCGGGGGGTAGCAAGCCGAGCCGGAGCGCGCCCGCGCCGGCATGGACGACGCGCGAGCCGGGGCAGTACCATCGCTGGTTCCGCATCCGACGCCGAAGCTTCGCCGTGGACCTTTCAGGCAGCATCTGCGCGCTCGCCACGCCGTTCCTCGCGCGCAGCGACGCACTCGACCTCGACGCGTTCGCGCGCCTCGTCGACCACCAGGTCGCGAACGGCACGCGTGCACTCGTCGTCGCGGGCTCGACCGGCGAAGCCGCCGCGCTCGACGAAGCCGAATACGTCACGCTGCTCGAAGCGGCGGTCGGACGAGCGTGCGGTCGCGTGCCGCTGCTGGCCGGCAGCGGATTGTCCTCGACGCGGCGCACGATCGACCAGACGCGGCGCGCGGCCGCCGCCGGCATCGACGTCGCGCTGGTGGTCGCGCCGGCGTACGTGCGACCGACGCAGGAAGGCCTCTACCGGCACTACTGCGAAGTCGCCGACCACGGCGGCCTGCCCGTGATGCTCTACAACGTGCCGACGCGCACCGCCTGCGACCTGCTGCCCGAAACGGTCGCGCGACTGCGCGGACACGGCAACATCATCGGCATCAAGGAAGCGGTGGCCGAACCCGCGCGCATGCAGGCGCTGCTCGAATTGCGCGACGCGGGCTTCTGCGTGCATTCGGGCGACGATGCGACCGCGATGCGCGCGATGCTCGCCGGCGCGGATGGCGTCATTTCGGTCGCGGCGAACGTCGCCCCCGCGCTGTTCGCCGCGATGTGCGACGCGGCGCGCGCGCGGGACGCGCAAACCGCTGGCGCGCTCGATCGCCGCCTGCAGCCGCTGTATGCGCTGCTCGGCGTGGAGCCGAACCCGATACCCGTGAAGTGGTGCCTGTCGCTGCTCGGATTCGGGGCCGCCGGACTGCGGCTGCCGCTGCTCGAGCTGTCCGCTGCGCACCGCGCCGAGGCCGCGACGGTGCTGGCCGGGCTTGGCCTCGGCTGAACACGATGCCGCCGCCCGCCCGTGAGGCGGTCCGCGGCGGCCTGCTAGACTAGCCACCCCTTCCTCCAGCCCGATGACAGGATGAACTTCGTGAGAAGGACCACTGCCGCGTTGCCGGTCATGCTGCTCGCCGCCGCGCTGCTGGGCGGCTGCGGATTCTTCAGTCGCCATCTCGATCGCCAGGACGACACCTACAGGCAGTCGGCGCAGTCGCGTCCGCTCGAAGTGCCACCCGATCTCGACAGCCCGGCCAGCAACGCCGCGTTGACGATTCCGGACGCACGCCCGGTCGGGTCAGCGCCGTCGCCGACGGATGCGGGTACTCCGCCCGGGATCCCGGCAGCGCCGGCGCCAGGCGCCGCGCCACCCGCTGCAGCGGCCGCGGCAGCCGCGTCCGGCGTGGTGCCGACCGGCGACGGACTGCTGGTATCGGACTCGCTCGAAAGCACGTATCGGCGCGTCGGACTCGCGCTCGAGCGATCGGGCGCCGCGCGCGTGCTTGGAAGCGATGCCGCAGCGCATTCCTACGAGGTCGAAACGACCGGCCAGACGACGATCAAGCCCGGCTGGTTCAAGCGTGCGGTCACGTTCGGGCGCGCGGGCAACAAGGTCACCTCGCAGGTGCGCCTCGGCGTGACCGTCGAAGAAACCGCGCAGGGCAGTCGCGTCAGGGTCGGTGGCGGCAGCGACGATGCGTCGCGCGAGGCGTCGCAGGCGCTGCTGCAGGTCCTGCGCGAACGGCTTTCCTGACAGATGCCGGGCCGCGCGATCGCGCGGCCCGCTGTTCGGCACCCGGCGCGGTCAGCGTTCCAGCAGCGGGAGCTTGCCGGGTTTGCCGTCCCATTCCTTCGCGTCGGGCGGCGCGTCGATGCGTTCGGTCAGCACCGGCCAGACCTTCGACAGTTCCGCATTGAGCGCGAGGAAGGATTCCTGCCCGGCCGGCACGTCGTCTTCGGGGAAGATCGCAACCGCGGGGCACTCAGGCTCGCACAGCGTGCAGTCGATGCATTCCTCGGGATCGATCACGAGGAAGTTCGGACCTGCATGGAAGCAATCGACCGGGCAGACCTCGACGCAATCGGTGTACTTGCACTTGATGCAATTCTCGGTGACGACGAAGGTCATGCGCGTACTCGGGTCGGAATGGCGCTCCCTACGAGGTTCGAACTCGTGTTCCCGCCTTGAGAGGGCGGTGTCCTGGACCACTAGACGAAGGGAGCGCGGGTATCGGAACTGCCCGGTCGCGTAGTATAACGAATAAGTAACGCGGGGCAAATTTCCGAGGAGCTGTAGCGGCGGATGAATCCGGAACGAATCGTACAGGAAGCATCGCCGCACGGCGGCTTCCACGTGATCCCGCGCGCGCAACACGCGATCTCCCGCAAGAGCATTTCCTCCGGCGCGCTGCGCGTGCTGTATCGATTGCACGAGGCGGGCTTCCGTGCCTGCCTCGTCGGTGGCGCGGTGCGCGACCTGCTGCTCGGCGGCAGCCCCAAGGACTTCGACATCGCGACCAATGCGACGCCGGAAGAAGTCCGCGCGCTGTTCCGCAACTGCCGGCTGATCGGCCGCAGGTTCCGGCTCGCGCACGTGGTGTTCGGCCGCGAGATCGTCGAGGTCGCCACCTTCCGCGGCAGCGCCGACGACGGCAGCGGCGACCGCCACCTCGTCGACGGGCGGCTGGTGCGCGACAACGTCTATGGATCGATCGAGGAAGATGCGATCCGGCGCGACTTCACGGTCAACGCGTTGTACTACGACATCGCCGACTTCAGCGTGCTCGACGCGGTCGGCGGCATGCGCGACCTCGAGCAGCGCGTGTTGCGGCTGATCGGGGATCCGGAACAGCGTTATCGCGAGGATCCCGTGCGCATGCTGCGCGCCGCCCGCCTCGCCGCGAAGCTCGGCTTCATGATCGCCCCCGAAACCGCCGCGCCGTTCGCGACGCTCGGGCCGCTGTTGTCGGATGCGCCGCCCGCGCGGCTGTTCGATGAATCCTTGAAACTGTTCCTCGGCGGATACGGTCTCGCGAGTTTCCGTGCGCTCGAGCACTACGGGCTGCTCCACCACGTGTTTCCGGCGACCGCCGCCGCACTTGCGCAGGGCTCCCCGGATTTCCGCCGTCTCGCGGAGAACACGCTCGCGAACACCGACGCGCGCGTGCGTGAGGACAAGCCTGTGACGCCGGCGTTCCTGTTCGCTGCGTTGCTGTGGGAACCGGTGCGCCGCCTCGCGCAATCCGCGGTCGATGGCGGCACCGAGGCCTCGCTCGCCTGGCAGAACGCGGCTGCGCACGTGCTGCACGAACAGGCGCAGCGCGTCGCGATACCGCGCCGCTTCGCGCTCGTGATCGAGGAAATCTGGGCGATGCAGCCGCGCTTCCACCAGCGCACGCGCAAGCGCGCGTTCCGCCTGCTCGAACACCCGCGCTTCCGCGCCGCCTACGATTTCCTCGTGCTGCGTGCCGGGGAGTCGGACGAACTCGCCGAACTCGCGCGCTGGTGGACCGAAGCGCAGGCGCTCGGTCACGACGAACTCGCCGAACGACTCGCGGCGCTGCCGGCGCCGACCGCGGACGAGGTGCCGTCCGCACCGAAGCGCAAGCGCGCACGGCGCCGCCGCGGCAAGCGCCGTGGGGCGGGGCAGGACGCGCCCTCGCAGGCGGGCGAGGCGTCCGATTGACGGACAACGATTCGCTGCTCGCGTATGTGGGCCTCGGCGGCAACCTCGGCGACGCCCGTACGCGCATCCTCGAGGCGTTCGGCGCGCTGGCACGGATTCCCCGCACGCGCCTGCTGCGCCGCTCGCGGCTTTACCGCACGCGTCCCTGGGGCATCGCCGGGCAACCTGATTTCATCAACGCGGCGGCCGAGCTCGACACACGGCTCACGCCGCGCGAACTGCTCGACGCGCTGCTCGCGATCGAGCGCGCGAACGGGCGCGTACGCGACGCCCGGCGCTGGGGCCCGCGCACGCTCGATCTCGACCTGCTCGCCTGCGGAGACCTGCGCATCGACGAGCCCGGGCTGACCTTGCCGCATCCGCGCATCGGCGAACGCGCGTTCGTGCTGATGCCGCTGGCCGAACTCGCGCCGCAACTGCAGATCGGCGAAGCGGGCAGCGTGCGCGAGCGGCTTGCGCAGGTGGACACCGCGGGTTGCTCGCTTGTCGAGGAGTGAATCGCGCCACGTCGGCGCGCTTGAGCCCGATCGCGCGCAGGGGGAATAATGGTCGCCTCGCCGCGGCCGGACCGATCGATGTACGCGAATGCCCCGACTGCTCCGGTGACCGTTCCCGCATTGCATGCACTCAAGCGCGATGCCCAGCGGATCGTCGCGGTGACGGCCTACGACGCGAGCATGGCGGCATCGGTCGATGAAGCCGGCGTCGACCTGGTGCTGGTCGGCGACTCGCTCGGCATGGTGGTGCAGGGGCATTCGAGCACGCTGCCGGTCAGCGTCGACGCGATCGTCTACCACACCGCCTGCGTCGCACGCGGGCTGCGGCGCGCATTGCTCGTCGCCGACCTTCCGTTCATGGCGTTCCGTGATCCGGCCACCGCGCTCGCGAATGCAGGGCGGCTGCTCGCCGAGGGCGGCGCGGCGATGGTCAAGCTCGAAGGCGCCGACTGGGTCTGCGACGTGATCGCCGCGCTCAAGCGGCATGAAGTGCCGGTGTGCGCGCACATCGGCCTGACGCCGCAGTCGGTGCACCGCATCGGCGGCTACCGCGTGCAAGGCCGGGACGACGCGACCGCGCGACGCCTGCGCGCGGACGCGCGCGCGGTGCAGGACGCCGGGGCCGACCTGCTCGTGCTCGAATGCGTGCCGGCCGCGCTCGCCGCGGAGATCACGAGCGACCTCGCGATCCCGACGATCGGCATCGGCGCGGGCGTCGACTGCGACGGACAGGTGCTCGTGATCCAGGACCTCCTCGGGATGGGCAGCGGCAAGCGGCCGCGATTCACGCGCGACTTCCTCGCCGACACGAATTCGATCGTCGGTGCGGTGGCAGGGTACGCGCGCGCGGTGCGCGCGCGCGAATTCCCCGCACCCGAGCACAGCTACTGATGATCACGCTGCGCACGGTCGGCGAACTGCGGGCGCATGTGGCGGGCGTCCTGCGCGAGGGCCGCCGCATCGGCTTCGTGCCGACCATGGGCAACCTGCATGCCGGCCATCATTCGCTGATCTCGATCGCACGCGCGCGCAGCGACGTCGTGATCGCCAGCGTGTTCGTCAACCCGACCCAGTTCGGGCCCAACGAGGATTTCGCGCGCTACCCGCGCACGCCCGACGCCGATGCCGAAGGCCTCGCCGCGCAGGGCTGCGACGTGCTGTTCCTGCCGCCGGTCGAGGCGTTGTATCCGAATGGCGCGCACGCGAGCGTGAAGGTCGTGGTGCCCGAACTTCCCGACCAGCTCGAAGGCGCGATCCGCCCCGGGCACTTCGACGGCGTCGCGACCGTCGTTGCAAAACTCTTCAACCTCGTGCAACCGCGACTCGCGGTGTTCGGGCGCAAGGATTACCAGCAGCTGCTCGTGATCAGGCGCCTCGTCCATGACATGGGCTATCCGATCGAGATCATCGGCGCGCCGATCGTGCGCGAGCCGGACGGGCTCGCGATGAGCTCGCGCAACCAGTACCTGGATGCGGGCGAGCGGCAGCGCGCGCTCGCGATCCACGCGACCCTGCAGTGGATGCGCGAACAGGTGCTCGCGGGTTTCGATTCCGCGACCGTCGAGGCCGGCGCGCGCGTGCGCCTGGTAGCCGCGGGACTCGTGCCCGACTACGCGGTGTTGCGCCGTGCAGACGACCTCGGGCCGGTCGGCGGCTCGCCGGTGCGGGACCTCGTCGCGCTGGTCGCGGCGCGGGCCGGCGGCACGCGCCTGATCGACAACCTCGCGCTTGCCGATTGACGCCCGGTGCGTCCCGGCCGGGAATCGACCGGCGTAGCTTTTTTGTTCCGGGCTGTGGTATTCTCCCAACTGTCTGGTGGATTTGCGCAACGCATGTTGCGTGTCCCGAGGACAGCAGGGCGCATTGAAGGTAATCGTCACTCCGATTGAAACCCTCGCCGCGGCAATCGCGCGAGGGTTTTTTTTTTGCGCGGGCGCCGGCTTGGCCGCGTGCGGCACGCGCCATGCTGCGCACGCACAAGCATTGATATACTGTCGTCACCAGCGCGTGTTGCGCACGCGCAACAGATCCGGGACGACGACGATGCATCTCAACATGCTGAAGGCGAAGATCCATCGCGCCAGCGTGACCCATGCCGAGCTCCACTACGAGGGCTCCTGCGCGATCGACGGCAACCTGCTGGATGCGTCCGGCATCCGCGAGTACGAGCAGATCCACATCTACAACGTCAACAACGGCGAGCGTTTTTCGACCTATGCGATCCGCGCCGACGAAGGCTCGGGCGTGATCTCGATCAACGGTGCCGCCGCGCATCGCGCGCAGCCCGGCGACATCATCATCATCTGTGCCTACGGCGGCTACAGCGAGGCGGAGGCCGAGCAGCACGAGCCGATGCTCGTCTACGTCGACCGCGCCAACGCGATCAGCCATACCAACCGGTCGATTCCGAAGCAGGCCGCCTGACCTCGCGCGACCGGCGCGCGCTCGCGCCGGCGCGCCCGTTCCATCGACATCCAGCCGCGACTCAGCTTGCGCAGCGCGCGCCGTGGTTGCCGTGGCCATGCTGCGCGAGCGCCCAGGCGACATGTTCGCGCACGAGCGCGCTCGGGTCGTCCGCGCGCGCGCGCAACGCGGTGATGACTTCGTGCGTCGATGGCGCATTGCCGAGTGCGACCGCGAGATTTCGCGACCATCCCTCGTAGCCCGCGCGACGGATCGCCATGCCTTCGGTGCGCGCGAGGAACCCCGCCTCGTCCCAAGCGAACAGTTCGACGAGCGAGGCCGCGTCGAGACCGTTGCGCGGCACGAAATCCGCTTCCGGCGTCGGTTGCGCGAACTTGTTCCATGGACACACGAGCTGGCAGTCGTCGCATCCGAACACGCGGTTGCCGATCGGCCGCCGCAGCGCTTCGGGGATCGGACCGCGTGATTCGATCGTCAGGTACGAGATGCAGCGGCGCGCGTCGAGGCGATAGGGCGCAATGATCGCCTGCGTCGGACACACCTCAATGCAGCGCGTGCAGGTTCCGCAATGCGCGCTCGCCGGCGCATCGACGGGCAGCGGCAGGTCGGTGTAGATCTCGCCGAGGAAGAACCAGGAGCCCGCGTCGCGATCGAGCAGCAAGGTGTGCTTGCCGATCCAGCCGATCCCGGCGTTGCGCGCGAGCGCCTTTTCGAGCACGGGTGCGGAGTCCGTGAACACGCGATGGCCGAACGGACCGACCACGGCCGCGATGCGGTCGACCAGCTTCTGAAGTCGCGCGCGCATCAGCTTGTGGTAATCGCGTCCGAGTGCGTAGCGCGAAATGTAGGCGCGCTCGCCGTCACCGAGCACCTGCCAGGCGTCCGCGGCGCCGGTCGGGAAATAGTCCATGCGCGCAGAAACCACGCGCACGGTGCCTGGATGCAGGTCAGCGGGGCGGCTGCGGCGCGTGCCGTGGCGCGCCATGTAGTCCATCTCGCCGTGGAAGCCGCGATCGAGCCAGTCGAGCAGGCGGGACTCGTCCTCGCCGAGTTCGATGCCGGCGAAGCCGATGCCGCGAAAGCCGAGCTCGGCTCCCCAGCGGCGGATGTCGGTGGCGAGGGTCGCGTAGTCGATCATGGTGGGTCCGGGCCGCGCGCAGCATAGCCTGCGCCGCCGGCGCCGTGCGCCGTCGCCGCGCGCGCTTAGAATGGCGCGATGCCGCTCCCGCTCGCAAACGCCCTGCACACCGCCGCGCAAGTGCGTGCGATCGATCGTGCCGCGATCGATCGCTGCGGCATTGCGGGCATCGAACTCATGCGGCGCGCGGCCGAGGCCGCCTATGCGTCGCTGCGGCGTCGCTGGCCACAGGCGCGTCGCATCCTGCTGCTCGTGGGCAGCGGCAACAACGGCGGCGACGCGCTGCTGCTCGGCGTGCTCGCGCTGCGCGACGGTCTCGCGGTCGACGCGCTCGCGCTGCCGGGAATGCCGCATGGCGACGCCGCGACCGCGCGCGCGAGCTTCGCTGCCGCGGGTGGAACGCTGCGCGAAGCCGACGGGCCAGGCGTGTTGCCTGCGGCCGATGTCGTCGTCGACGGGCTGTTCGGCACCGGCCTCGCGCGGCCGCTCGAGGGTGTCGCCGCGGTGCTCGTGCAGCGACTGCGAGACGCGCGCTCGCCGACGCTCGCGCTCGACCTTCCGTCCGGCCTCGATGCCGACAGCGGGGTGGCGCATGCGGTCGCCGTGCGCGCCGATGCGACGGTCTGCTTCGTCGCGTGGAAACGCGGCCTGTTCACCGCCGACGCCGCCGATGCATGCGGCGCGCGCGAACTCGCCGATCTCGGAATCCCGCCGCAGGCACGTGAAGGCATCGAGCCGGATTCGATCCTGCTCGACCCTTCGATCGACCACTGGTTGCCGCCGCGTCAGTCCAATTCGAACAAGGGTCGCTATGGTCACGTGCTGGTGGCCGGCGGCGACCTCGGCATGGGCGGTGCTCCGCGCCTTGCGGGCGAAGCAGCGCTGCGTTGCGGGGCCGGGCTCGTGAGCGTCGCGACGCGCGCGTCGCACGTGGCTGTGCTGCTCGCAGGGCGCCCCGAGCTGATGGCGAGCGCAGTCGAATCCGCCGAGGATCTCGCGCCCCTGCTCGAACGTGCGAGCGTCATCGCGATCGGCCCGGGACTCGGCAAGGGCGAGTGGGGCCAGGCGATGCTCTCGGCGCTGCTCGCCGCGGGTCGCCCCTGCGTGCTCGATGCGGACGCGCTGAACCTGATCGCGCAGGCGCCGCGCCGCTTGCCGGGCGACGCGATCCTCACCCCGCATCCGGGCGAAGCGGCGCGCCTGCTCGATTCGGACATCGGCAGCGTGCAGCGCGATCGCCATGGTGCCGTGCGTGAACTTGCCCGGCGCTGGCAGGCCACGTGCGTGCTCAAGGGCTCCGGCACGCTCGTGGCAGATCCGGCGGGACGTCTGGCGACCTGTCCCTGGGGCAATCCCGGGATGGCCTCGGCGGGCATGGGCGACGTGTTGACGGGCGTGATCGCCGCCTTGCGCGCGCAGGGACTGGATGCCTGGCGTGCCGCCTGCCTCGGAGTCGCCTGGCACGCACGCGCGGGTGATATCGCCGCCGGCGCGTCCCCGCGCGGCCTGCTCGCTTCCGACCTGTTCGCCCCGCTGCGTGAACTCGCCAACGGAGCCTTGCGATGAAGGACAGCGCGCGGTTGCCGGGCCTCGACGAGGCCGCGCTCGTCGACCTTGCGCGTGCGCTCGCGCCCGCCCTCGCCGCTGGCGGCGTGGTGTACCTGCGCGGCGACCTCGGTGCAGGCAAGACCACATTCGCGCGCGCGCTGCTGCAGGCCCTCGGTGTCGGGGAGCGTGTGAAGAGCCCGACCTACAGCCTGATCGAGTCGTACCGCGCAGGCGGCATCGACATCCACCACCTCGACCTGTACCGGATCGCGGACCCCGGCGAGCTCGAATGGCTCGGCCTCGACGCCCTCTGGCGCCCCGGCGCGCTGGTGCTCGTGGAATGGCCGCAGCGCGGCGGCGATCGGCTGCCACCGGCGGACCTCGAGCTCTCGCTCGCGCACACAGGCATCCGCCGTGACCTTCTGGCCGAGTCCGGCGGCAGCGTGCTTGGACGCGACCTCGTCGCGCGGCTCTCGGAGGGGGTGCCCGAGCCGGCCGTCAAAAGATGAACCGCTGTTCATGAAGTGCTGCACAAGGAAGTATCTGCACTCAGCGGATTCATAAAGGAAAAGTTCTTGCACCGAGCGCCCGTTTCGAGTTGAATACGGGCGCATGCGGGGAACAATGCGCCAGCGCTGGCCGATGATCTGGGCTGCAGCCCTGCTGCTGGCCGGCTCCGCATCGGCTGCTGAAATCAAGGGCCTGCGCATCTGGGCCGGGCCCGAGTACACGCGCGCGGTGCTCGACCTCGACGGCGAGGTCGATTACAAGTTGTTCGAACTCGACGGCCCCGATCGCGTGGTGCTCGACCTGCGCGACAGCGGACTTGCGGACGGATTCGAAGCGCCCGGAGCGTCGGGGCTGCTCAAGGGGCTGCGTGCGGGCCGACAAGGCAAGGCCGATGCGCGCGTCGTGTTCGACCTCGCGCAGGCCGCGCGCCCGAAGAGCTTCCTGCTGCCTCCGTCCGACTCGGCCGGGTACCGTCTCGTGCTCGATCTCTACCCCGCGTCCACGCAAGCAAGCGCGAAGCCGACCAAGACCGCCGAAGCGGTTCGTGCCGGCAAGCCGCGCAACATCGTGATCGCTATCGACGCCGGCCACGGCGGCAAGGATCCGGGTTCGATCGGCGCGAGCGGCACCTACGAGAAGACGATCACGCTCGCGGTCGCGCGCGAGCTCAAGAAGCTCATCGACAAGCGGCCGGGCATGACCGCGGTGCTCGTGCGTGACGGCGACTACTACATCCCGCATGCGCAACGCTTCGGCAAGGCGCGCGACGCGAAAGCCGACCTGTTCGTGTCGATCCACGCCGATGCATTCACGAATGCGGATGCGCGCGGTTCCTCGGTTTGGGTGATGTCGCCGCGCGGCGCCACCAGCGAGGCCGCGCGCTGGCTTGCCGACCGCGAAAACCGTTCCGACCTCGTCGGTGGCGTCAGCCTCGACGACAAGGACGACATGCTCGCGCAGGTGCTGCTCGACCTCTCGCAGGGCGCGACGATGTCGGCCAGCAACGCAGTCGCCGAAGAGGTGCTGCGGTCCTTGCGCAAGCTCGGCCCGACCCATCGCAACTACGTCGAACGTGCGAATTTCGTCGTGCTGCGCTCGCCGGACGTGCCTTCGATCCTGGTCGAGACCGCTTTCATCACGAACCCGGCCGAGGAAGCGCGCCTCAAGGACCAGGCGCATCGGAGCAAGCTCGCCGCCGCGATCCTCGACGGCATCGACGGGCATTTCCGCAACATGCCGCCGCCGGGGACGCTGTTCGCACTCGAGGCCGAGCGCAAGCGCAGCACCGCCTCGCGGTACGTCGTGAACCGCGGCGACACGCTCAGCGCGATCGCCGACACGCATGGCGTGTCGACGTCGGCGCTGCGCGCGGCCAACTCGCTCGCCGACGAGCGCGTGCGCGCAGGTGACGTGCTGCAGATCCCCTCGGGTTGAGTTCGCATCGCACCTCGCCACGCAACTGCCCGGCTCGCGTTCGCGTCCTTTGCTGGAGGGAATCGAGGCCCTGGCCTCTCGCGCATCGCGATCGGGGCTGAAGCCCACCGACGGGATCGCAGCTCCCGCGCTCGCTTTCGCAGTACCGTCTCTCTCGCGGTCCTGCCTGTCCCGGTGGCGGCACACGGGGGGCCGCGCGCGCACCCCTTTACTGTTGCCGCGCGACTGTTCAGGCTTGCGCGGATGTCGCGCATCCGCTGCCTTCCGCCCGAACTCGTCAACCAGATCGCCGCCGGCGAGGTCATCGAGCGCCCGGCATCGGTGGTCAAGGAACTGGTCGAGAACTGCCTGGATGCGGGCGCGCGACGCATCGAGATCGAGATCGAGCAGGGCGGTTCGCGCCTGATCCGCGTGCGCGACGACGGCGGCGGCATCGACGCCGACGAATTGCCGCTCGCGGTGTCCGCGCACGCGACCAGCAAGATCGCGAGTTTCGACGACCTCGAGCGCGTCGCGACGCTGGGCTTCCGCGGCGAGGCGCTGCCTTCGATCGCGTCGGTCTCGCGCTTCGCGCTGACTTCGCGCCGCCACGGAGCGGAGGCGGCCTGGCGCATCGAGGTCGATGGCGGTAAGCCGCGCGCGGCGGTGCCCGCGCAGCATCCGGCCGGCACCTGCGTCGACGTGCGTGACCTGTTCTACAACCTGCCGGCGCGGCGCAAGTTCCTGCGCGCCGAGCGCACCGAGTTCACGCACATCGACGAGCTCGTGAAATCGATCGCGCTCGCGCGCATCGGGATCGAGTTCCGTCTCGTCCACAACGGCAAGCCGGTGCGCCTGCTCAAGCCGGTCGCGCACGGCGACGATCACGCGCGGCGCGTCGCCGACGTGCTCGGCGAGGAATTCCCGGCCAACAGCCTGCGCATCGAGCACGCCGCGGCGGGGCTGCGCCTGTCGGGCTGGGTCGGCCTGCCGACCGCCTCGCGCGCGCAGTCGGACCAGCAGTTTTTCCACGTCAACGGCCGCCTCGTGCGCGATCGCCTCGTCGCGCACGCGGTGAGGCAGGCCTACGCGGACGTGCTGTTCCACGGGCGGCATCCGGCGTTCGTCTTGTTCCTCGAACTCGATCCGGCGCTCGTCGACGTCAACGTGCACCCTGCCAAGCACGAAGTGCGCTTCCGTGAAGGCCGGCTCGTGCACGACTTCCTCTATCGCACGCTCAACGACGCGCTCGCGGGCGCGCGCGCGGGTGCGGTGTCCACCGGGACGCCGGCGCCGATGGCGGACCACGCCGCGCGCGCGGTCCCGCACGCGCAGCCGTGGGCGGTGCAGCGC
>JAEYZH010000095.1 GCA_023430685.1 Pseudomonadota bacterium
TCAAGGAACTGCGCGAGCGCACCGGCGCCGGCATGATGGAGTGCAAGAAGGCGCTCACCGAGAACAAGGGCGAGATCGACGCGGCCGCCGAGTGGCTGCGCAAGCAGGGTCTCGCCAAGGCCGACAAGAAGGCCAGCCGCGTCGCCGCGGAAGGCCGCATCGCGATGGCGCAGGACGGCGGCAAGGCCGTGCTCGTCGAGATCAATTCCGAAACCGATTTCGTGGCCAAGGACGACAACTTCCTCGGCTTCACCGAGACCGTCGCGCAGGCCGCACTCGCATCCGGCGCCGCCGATGCCGAGGCGCTGAAGGCGGTCAAGCTGCCGTCCGGCGAGACCGTCGAGGAAACCCGCGCCGCGGTGATCGCGAAGGTCGGCGAGAACGTGCAGGTGCGTCGCCTCGCGCGCATCGACAGCGCGCACAACGTCGCCGCCTACGTGCACGGCGGCCGCATCGGCGTGCTGGTCGAGGTCAAGGGCGGCGACGCCGCGTTCGCGCGCGGCATCGCGATGCATGTCGCCGCGATGAACCCGCCGTACAACAGGGCCGCCGACGTGCCGGCCGACTTCCTCGCCAAGGAAAAGGACATCGAGCTGGCGAAGATGAGCGAGAAGGACAAGGCCAAGCCGGCCGAGATCCTCGAGAAGATCATCGGCGGCAAGGTCGCCAAGATCGTCAACGAGGTCACGCTCTACGGCCAGCCGTACGTGCTGAACACCGACCAGACGGTCGAGGCCGCGGCCAAGGCCGCGGGCGCCGAGGTGCTGGGCTTCCAGCGTCTCGCGGTCGGCGAGGGCATCGAGAAGGTGGTCGAGGACTACGCCGCGGAAGTCGCCAAGGCGATGCAGGTCTGATTCCGCGCCACCAGGGCAACGAAAAGGCCGCGGACCTCCGCGGCCTTTTCGTTGGCGTCGCGACGCTTCAGTCCGCGGGCCCTTCGTCCTCGCTGCGCGTGCCCTCCATGGAAACGGGCGGACGCGGCAGTTGCCAGCCGCGCCGCACCGCGAGCATGCGCAGGGTGAAGCACAGCACCGCCCCCGCGAGCACGACCGCGAGCGAATGCTGGTCGAGCATTTCCCCGACGACCACGACCGTCGCGCCCGCGAGCGCCGCGATCGCATAGAGGTCGGCGCGCAGCACCATCGGCACCTGCGCGAGCAGCAGGTCGCGCGCCATGCCGCCGCCGATGCCCGTCAGCATGCCGAGCAGCGCCGCGATCGGCGGGTCGATGCCGAATGCGAGCGCCTTCTCGGTGCCGGCGACCGCAACAGCGCGAGGCCGGCCGCGTCGAACATGCGCACCGGGTTCTGCAGCTTCTCGATCAGCGCAGCCCAGCGGAACGTGACCACGCCCGCGACGATCGCGGCCGCGAGATAGCGCCAGTCGCGGATCGCCGCCGGCGGTACCGCGCCGATCAGCAGGTCGCGCGCGACGCCGCCGGAGGTCGCCGCGGCGACGGCGAGCACGAGCACGCCGAAGATGTCGAGCCGTCGCCGCACCGCCGCGAGCGCGCCGCTCAGCGCGAACACGAAGGTACCGCAGAGATCGAGCACGAGCAGCAGGGTCTTCATCCGGGTCTCGACGCCTCCATGGCGGAATCCCACTTTACCGTCCCGCGGGGAGGACCGCGGACCCTGCGCACGTTCGCCGCATCCCCCTGCGCGACGCGAACCCCCGGACGCCGCCGCACGCGTGCGCGCAGCCGCTACAATGCGCCTGTTTTGCCCTCCGGATCACCCCATGCCCGCCGAAACCCGCTACAAGCGCATCCTCCTCAAGCTGTCCGGCGAAGCGCTGATGGGCGAGGCCGACTACGGCATCGATCCCAAGGTGCTGCGCCGCCTCGCCGGCGAGATCATCGAGGTGCAGCGCGCCGGCGTGCAGGTCGGCGTGGTGATCGGCGGCGGCAACATCTTCCGCGGCGAAGGACTCGCGGCCGCGGGCATGGATCGCGTGACCGCCGACCACATGGGCATGCTCGCGACGGTCATGAACGCGCTCGCGATGCAGGATGCGATCGAGAAAGCCGGCGGCTACGCGCGCACGATGTCGGCGATCAAGATCAACGAGGTGTGCGAGGACTTCATCCGCCGCCGCGCGATCCGCCACATCGAGAAGGGGCGCATCGCGATCTTCGCGGCCGGCACCGGCAATCCGTTCTTCACCACCGATTCGGCGGCCGCGCTGCGCGCGATCGAGATCGGCGCGGACCTGCTGCTGAAGGCGACCAAGGTGGACGGCGTCTACAGCGCCGATCCGGCCAAGGATCCGTCCGCCACGCGCTATGAACGCCTGAGCTACGAGGACGTGATCCAGCGGAACCTGCAGGTGATGGACACCACCGCGATCGCGCTCTGCCGCGACAACCGCATCCCGCTGCGCATCTACGACATGTCGCGCGCGGGCGACCTCATGCGCATCATGCGCGGCGAGCCGATCGGCACCCTCGTCGCGCGCTGAACGCTGCGTCGCAGCGCGGATTCCTGCCGCCGCGCAGCCCCCGGCGCGCCCGCGGGCCGGCCGCTGCGCGCTGATATACTCGCACGTCACTCGCAACTTGAACCGGTGGCCCGCCATGCTCGACGAGATCAAGAAGGATACCCAGACGCGCATGCAGAAGTGCGTCGAGTCGCTGCGCCACGAACTCACGCGCCTGCGCACCGGCCGCGCGAGCACCGCGTTGATCGAGCCGCTCAAGGTGCCCTACTACGGCAACGACACGCCGATCACCCAGGTCGCGAACGTCGCGGTCGCCGATGCGCGTTCGATCGTGATCACGCCGTTCGAGAAGAACATGGTCGGCCCGGTCGAGAAGGCGATCCTCGCCTCCGACCTCGGCCTCACCCCGAACACCGTCGGCCAGGTCATCCGCATCAACCTGCCGCCGCTGACCGAGGAGCGCCGCAAGGAGCTTTCCAGGCACGTCGCGCACGAAGGCGAAAACGCGAAGGTCGCCGTGCGCAACGTGCGCCGCGACGCGCTGCACCAGGCGAAGGAACTGCTCAAGGAAAAGAAGATCAGCGAGGACGACGAGCGGCGCGCCGAGGAAGAGATCCAGAAGTTCACGGACCGCTTCGTCAAGGACATCGACGGCGTCGTCAAGGCCAAGGAAGACGAGTTGATGGCGGTTTGAAGCGGGGAATGGGGAATAGGGAATGGGGAATCGTTTGAAGCGGCGCATTGCGCCGTTCGCGCCCCGCCCAGCCACACCGGTTCTCGTCGCCCGCTCCTGACCATTCCCGATTCCCTATTCCCCATTCCCGGCCGCAATGAACCTCCCGCGCCACATAGCGATCGTCATGGACGGCAACGGCCGCTGGGCGGAGCGTCGGCATCGTCCACGCAGCTTCGGGCATCGCGAGGGGCAGAAGGCGGTGCGCGCGGCGGTCGAGTACTGCCGCCGCCGCGGGATCGAAGCGTTGACGCTGTTCGCGTTCTCGAGCGAGAACTGGAAGCGGCCCGACGAGGAAGTCGGCGCGCTGATGCAGCTGTTCCTCAAGGCGCTCGAGCGCGAGGTGGACGAACTGCACCGCAACGGCGTGCGGCTCGCGTTCGTCGGCGACCTTGACGGATTCTCCGCGGAACTCGCCTCGCGCATGCGCGATTCGATGCTGCGCACCGCGGGCAACACCGCGCTGCGCCTCAACATCGCGGTGAACTACGGCGGGCGCTGGGACATCGCGCACGCCGCGCGGGAGATCGCGCACGCGGCGGTACGCGGCGAGCTCGATCCCGCGACGATCGACGAGGCGACGTTCGGCCGCCACACCTGCCTCGCGGACCAGCCGCCGGTCGACCTGTTCATCCGCACCGGCGGCGAACTGCGGATCAGCAACTTCCTGCTGTGGCAGGTCGCCTACGCCGAGCTGCACTTCACCGAGACCCTGTGGCCCGACGTCGACGAACGCGAACTCGACCGCGCGCTCGCGGCGTTCGCGCAACGCGACCGGCGCTACGGCCTGACCCCCGCGCAGGCGCGCGAAACCGGAGTGGGCGCCGCATGTTGAAGCAACGCACGCTCACCGCGCTGGTGCTCGCGCCGCTCGCGATCGCCGCGATCCTGCTGCTCCCGACCTGGGGCTTCGCCGTCCTGATCGCCGCGATGTCGCTGCAGGCACTGTGGGAATGGACGCGGCTGGCCGGCATCGCGCACCAGGGCCTGCGCATCGGCATCCTCGTCCTCAACGCGCTGCTGCTGTGGCTGCTGTGGACGCAGCGCGCGGAACCCTTCGCATGGGTCGTCATCGCCGCCGGCGTCGCCTGGTGGGTGCTCGCGCTCGCATGGCTGCGCAACCTCTCGTTCGCGGCCGCGCCGACGCCGGAGAACGCCGCGATCAAGCTCGCCGCGGGCGAGCTCGCGGTGCTTCCGGCCTGGCTCGCGCTCGTGCACCTGCACGGCGACGCGCCGTCGGGCCACGCGTGGTCGCTGCTCGCCGTGATGCTGGTCTGGGCCGCCGACACGGGCGCGTACTTCGTCGGCAAGCGCTACGGCAACGCCAAGCTCGCGCCGCGGGTGAGCCCGAACAAGACCCGCGCCGGCGCGTGGGGCGCGCTGCTCGTGGGCGGCATCGTCGCGCTGGTCGGCAGCGCGTGGCTGGGCGCGCGCGGCGGCATGCTCGTGGCGTTGCTCGTGCTCGCGTTCATCACGGTGCTCGCGTCGATCCTCGGCGACCTCGTCGAGAGCCTGCTCAAGCGCCAGGCGAACGTGAAGGATTCGGGCGCGCTGTTCCCCGGGCACGGCGGCCTGCTCGATCGCGTCGACAGCGTGTTTTCCGCGATCCCCGTGTTCGTCGCGGGCAAGGCGCTGCTCGGGCTGCTGTTCGCGGCATGAGGACGCTCGCGGTCCTCGGCGCGACCGGATCGATCGGCGCGAGCACGCTCGACATCGTCGCTCGCCATCCCGACCGCTTCCGCATCGGCGCGCTGGCCGCGCATCGCAACGTCGACGCGCTCGCTGCGCTCTGCGCGCGCTTTCGTCCCGGCCTCGCGGTGATCGCCGATGCCGCCTGCGCGGGGGACCTGCGCGAGCGCTTGCGCGCGCTCGACGTGGATTGCCGCGTCGAAGCCGGGCCGCAGGCGCTGCTCGAGGCCGCCACCGACCTCGCCTGCGATACCGTGGTCGCCGCGATCGTCGGCGCGGCCGGGCTCGAGTCGACGCTGGCGGCCGCGCGCGCGGGCAAGCGCGTGCTGCTCGCGAACAAGGAAGCGATCGTGATGGCCGGCGCGCTGCTCGAACGCGCGCTCGCCGAAGGCGGCGGCGAGCTGCTGCCGCTCGATTCCGAGCACAACGCGGTGTTCCAGTGCCTGCCGCGTGGGGGCGCTTCGGCCGAGGCCGGCGTGCGCCGCATCCTGTTGACCGCGTCCGGCGGACCGTTTCGCGGATGCACGAAGGACGAACTCGCCGGGGTCACGCCCGATCGCGCCTGCGCGCACCCGAAGTGGCGCATGGGCCGCAAGATCTCGGTCGATTCGGCCACGCTGATGAACAAGGGCCTCGAGGTGATCGAGGCGCATCACCTGTTCGGCTTGCCGGCCTCGCGCATCGAGGTCGTGGTGCACCCGCAGAGCATCGTGCACTCGCTGGTCGAGTACGTCGACGGCTCGGTGCTCGCGCAACTCGGCAACCCCGACATGCGCACCGCGATCGCGCACGCGCTCGCATGGCCGCACCGCGTCGAAGCCGGCGTCGCGCCGCTCGACCTGTTGCAGGTCGCGCGCCTCGAGTTCGAGGCCCCCGACCGCGACACGTTCCGCTGCCTCGACCTTGCGTATGCGGCGCTCGCCACCGGCGGCAGCGCGCCGACCGTGCTCAACGCGGCCAATGAAGAGGCGGTCGCCGCGTTCCTCGACGATCGACTCGCCTTCACCGCGATCGCCGAGGCGATCGAGCGCTGCCTCGCCGCGGTCGAGGCACGACCGGTCGACGACCTCGACGCGATCCTTGACGCCGATTTAACTGCGCGCCGTCAGGCGCAACGTATCATCGCCACCCTTCCAGGCCCCAAATCCTTGCCATGAATGAATTTTTCGGTTCCGTCTGGTGGCTGATCGTCACCCTCGGCCTGCTGATCACCTTCCACGAATACGGCCACTTCGTGGTCGCGCGCCTGTGCGGCGTAAAGGTGCTGAAGTTCTCGGTCGGATTCGGCAAGGCGCTGTGGTCGCGCCGCGACCGCCACGGCACCGAGTTCGCGATCGCCGCGATCCCGCTCGGCGGCTACGTCAAGATGCTCGACGAGCGCGAAGGCGACGTCGCGCCGGACGAAGTCGCGCGTGCATTCAATCGCCAGCCGGTCGGCCAGCGCATGGCGATCGCGGCGGCCGGCCCCGCATTCAACCTGTTCTTCACGCTCGCCGCGTTCTGGCTGATGTTCCTGATCGGCAAACCCGATTACCTGCCCGTCGTCGGCCATGTCGAGCAGGCGGCCGCGAGCGCGGGGTTCGCGGTGGGCGACCGCATCACCACGATCGACGGCGAGGCGGTCGCGACCTGGTCGGACGCGAGCCAGCGCCTGCTGCAGGGCGCGATCGAGCGCCGCGACCTCGCGATCGTCGTGACCGATGCGGGCGGCAGCGAACGCCGTCGCACGCTCGCGCTCTCTACGCTGCCGGCCGACACCGCGGAGAAGGACCTGTATCGCGAGGTCGGACTCTCGCCGCGGCAGTTCGCCTCTCCGCCCGTCATCGGCTCGGTCGTCGCCGACAGCGGCGCCGCGGCCGCGGGCCTCCAGCCCGGCGACCGCATCGCCTCGATCGACGGCAGCGCGGTCGCCGACTGGCGCGACGTGCCGGCCGCGATCGCGCGGCATGCGGCCGAAGGCAAGGCACTGGAGATCACGATCGAGCGCGGCGGCCAGCGCCAGGTGCTCGCGGCGACGCCGCGACGCAACCCGAATGCGGCCGCGGGCGAGCCCGCATGGCTGCTCGGCATCGGCGCGGCGCCGATCGATCCGCAGTACGACGCGATGCTGCGCTACGGCCCGCTCGCGGCGATCCCGCGCGCATTCTCGGAAACCTGGCAGCGTACCCGTGAAACCCTCGTCATGCTCGGCCGCATGGTCACCGGCGAGGCCTCGCTGAAGAACCTGTCGGGCGTGATCACGATCGCCCAGGTCGCCAACACCTCGGCCCAGCTCGGTCCGGCGTGGTTCCTCAATTTCCTCGCGATCATCTCGCTGAGCCTTGCGATCCTGAACCTGCTTCCGATCCCGATCTTGGACGGCGGCCACCTGCTGTATTACCTTATCGAGCTGGTGAAGGGCAGCCCGGTCAGCGAGCGCACGCAGATCGCGGGCCAGTACGTCGGCCTGACCCTGCTGGTGGCCTTGATGGGCCTGGCGTTCTATAACGACATCCTGCGGATCGCTTCCTGACCCGAAGGCTGGCCCTGGAATCGAACAAGGCCGCGACTGCGCCCGTCGCGAGTCCGACAATGCCCTGACGGAAGAGACGATGAAGCGTATCGCCGCACTGTTCCTGCTCGCCTTTTTCGCAGCCCGCGACGCCTCGGCATTCGACGCGTTCACGATCTCCGACATCCGCATCGAGGGCCTGTCGCGCATCGCGCCGGGCACGGTGTTCACCTACCTGCCGGTCGAGAAAGGCGATCCGATCGACACCTCGCGCGCCGACCAGGCGATCCGCGCGCTGTACAAGACCGGCTTCTTCAGCGACGTGCAGCTCGCGCGCCAGGGCGACATCCTCGTCGTCACGGTCAAGGAGCGCCCGCAGATCAGCAAGATCGTGATCCGCGGCAACAAGGACATCCAGGAAGAAGACCTGCGCAAGGGCCTCAAGGGGATCGGCCTCTCCGAGGGCGAGTCGTTCAACCCGCTCGCGCTGAGCGAGGTGCAGAGCGAGCTGATCCGCCAGTACTACAACCGCGGCAAGTACAACGTCTCGGTCAAGACCTCGAAGGTCAACCTCGACCGCAACCGCGTCGAGATCGCGATCAACGTCGCCGAAGGCAAGGCGGCGCGCATCAAGCACATCAACGTGGTCGGCAACGCGACCTTCCCGGACCGCGAGATCCAGGACGATTTCGAGTCGAGCACGTCGAACTGGACCTCTTGGTACAGCAAGAACGACCAGTATTCGCGCGAGAAGCTCTCGGGCGACCTCGAGAAGCTGCAGTCCTACTACATGGACCGCGGGTACGCGGACTTCAGCGTCGATTCGACCCAGGTCAGCATCAGTCCCGACAAGCGCCGCATGTACGTGAGCGCGAACATCACCGAGGGCGAGGTCTACACGATCAGCGACATCCAGCTCACCGGTTCGCTGATCGTCAAGGAAGACGACCTGCGCGCGATGGTGCGATTGAAGCCCGGCGACGTGTTCTCGCGCGCGCGCATCGAGGAATCGATCGACCAGATGGTGTCGACGCTTTCCAACATCGGCTACGCGTTCGCCGACGTGCAGCCGCTGCCGACGATCGACAAGGAAAAGCGCCAGGTCGCGCTGAACTTCTTCGTCAACCCGGGCAAGCGCGTGTACGTGCGCAAGATCGTGTTCAAGGGCAACCTGCGCACCGAGGACCAGGTGCTCCGCCGCGAAATGCGCCAGCTCGAAGGCTCGTGGTATTCGCAGGCCGCGATCGACCGTTCCAAGATCCGGCTGCAGCGACTCGGCTACTTCAGCAAGGTCGAGATCGAAACGCCGGCGGTCGCGGGCACCGAGGACCAGGTCGACCTCGCGGTCACCGTGGAGGAGACCAACTCCGGCCAGTTCACGTTCGGCCTCGGCTATTCGCAGGTCCAGGGCCTGATCGCGAGCGTCAGCGTGAGCCAGAACAACTTCTTCGGCAGCGGCGACCGCATCGGCCTGACCGCGCAGCGCAGCAGCTTCATCGAGCGCTACCAGCTGTCGTACTACGAGCCCTACCTCACCGACGACGGCATCGGCATCGGTTACGACCTGCAGCACACCGAACTCGACACCGGCGAGCAGAACCTCGCGAGCTACTACAGCAACACCGACGCGTTCAACATCTACCTCGGCTTCCCGATCACCGAGTCGGACACGATCAACGCGCAGGTGGGCTACAGCCGCACCGGCATCGTGCCGAGCTTCTACACGCCGCAGAGCATCATCGACTACATCGACAACCTCGGCCACAGGACGTTCCATACCGTCAACAGCAGCTTTTCGTGGGCGCATGACACGCGCAACCGCTACTGGAACCCGACCCGCGGCTCGCTGCAGACGGCTTCGCTCGAGGTCACGCTGCCGGGTTCCACGGTCGAGTACTACAAGATCAACTATTCCTACGCGCAGTACCTGCGGATCACCGACAAGCTCACGTTCTACGGGCACCTCACGCTCGGCTACGGCGACACCTACAACGACCCCGAAAGCGTGCTGTCGCCCGACCACCCGCGTTACCGCGCGAACATCGGCGGGCTGCCGTTCTTCGAGAACTTCTACGCGGGCGGCGTGTCCGACGTGCGCGGCTACCGCGACAACACGCTCGGCCCGTTCGCGCTGTCCAACCCGATCACCTGCCCGGCGACCGACAAGAACTGCCGCCTGCCGCTCGGCGGCGCGCTGAAGACGGTGCTCTCGGCGGAGGTGATCTTCCCGACGCCGTTCGTCAAGGAGAACAACGACAGCACGCGCATGTCCGCGTTCTTCGACGTCGGCAACGTGTTCAAGAACAACCTCTGCAACTTCACCGACGAATGCCGGCCGTACCGCACGTTCAACGCGCAGCAGTTGCGCGCTTCGGTCGGACTGTCGTTCCAGTGGCGCGCACCGGTCGGTCCGATCGTGATCAACTTCGCCAAGCCGCTGCGCAAGAAGCCCGGCGACGACACCGAGACGATCCAGTTCATGTTCGGCAACACGTTCTGAGCGAGGCGGGCCGCCGGCAGCGTCGGGTGACGAGGAGGCTCGGGTGACGCAGCATGTCAACCAGGCGGCACGCATGCTCGCACTGCTGCTCGCAATGCTGCCCGCTGCCGCGTTCGCGCAGGATGCCGCGGTCCGCATCGGCTACGTCGACATGAAGCGCCTGCTCGACAACGCGCCGCAGGTGGTCACCGGCCGCACCCGCCTCGAGCGCGAGTTCGCAGCGCGCGACGCTGCGTTGCAGGCAGAGGAGAAACGCGCCCAGGAACTGCGCGCGCGCCTCGCGTCAGCCGCCCCCGGCGATGCCGACGCGTTGCGCCGGGAAGTCGACGCACTCGACCGCTCGGTCAAGCGCAAGCGCGACGGCCTGCGCAACGATCTGAAGACGCGCAGCGACCAGGAACTGGACCGCAGCTGGCGGGAGATCAACGAGGCGGTGGTCGAATTCGCGCGTGAACAGGGCTACGACCTGATCGTGCCGAGCCCGGTCGTCTACGCGAGTCCGAAGGCCGACGTGACCGAGCGCATCCTCGACCGCTTGCGCCGCCAGTCCGCGGGCGCGACGCCGTGAGCCAAGCGACCGCAACGACCCTCGGCGAACTCGCGGCGGGCCACGGCCTCGAACTACGCGGCGCCGACGCCGGCGTGCCGGTTACCGGCGTCGCGACGCTCGGCGACGCCGGTCCCGGCCAGGTCGCCTTCCTCGCCAATCCGCGCTACCGCGCGCAGCTCGCGACCACGGCCGCGGCCGCAGTGGTGTTGCGCGAGACGGATGCGGCGGCATGCACGCGGCCGGTGCTGGTCGCTCGCGATCCCTACGTCGCGTTCTCGAAGATCGCCGCGCGCTTCGAACGCGTGCCGGCGCTCGAGCCCGGCCTGCATGCGAGCGCGGTGGTCGCGCCGGGCGCACGCGTCTCCGCGCTGGCGCAGGTCGGTGCGTTCTGCGTGGTCGAGGACGGCGCGGTGGTCGAGGACGGCGCCGTGGTCGGTCCGCACTGCATCATCGGCCGCAACTGCCGCGTCGGCGTGCAGTCGCGCCTGGTCGCGCGCGTGACCCTGGTGCAGGACGTGCAGCTCGGCGCGCGCGTGCTCGTGCACCCGGGCGCCGTGCTCGGCGCCGACGGCTTCGGGCTCGCGTTCGACCGCGACCACTGGATCAAGGTCCCGCAGCTCGGCGGCGTCATCGTCGGCGATGATTGCGAGATCGGCGCCAACACCACGATCGACCGCGGCGCGCTCGGCGACACCGTGCTCGAGGAGGACGTGCGGCTCGACAACCAGATCCAGGTCGCGCACAACGTGCGCATCGGAGCGCACAGCGCACTCGCCGGCTGCGCCGCGGTCGCCGGCAGCGCGACGATCGGGCGCTACTGCCTGATCGGCGGCAGCGCTGGCATACTCGGTCATTTGACCATCGCCGATCGCGTCACCGTGACCGCGATGAGCCTGGTCACGCACTCGATCCGCGAGGCGGGCGAATACTCGTCCGGCACGCCGATCCAGTCGAATCGGCAATGGCGTCGCAATGCGGCGCGTTTCAAGCACCTGGACGAGAT
Organism: Pseudomonadota bacterium; assembly: GCA_023430685.1. Lineage (GTDB taxonomy): Bacteria > Pseudomonadota > Gammaproteobacteria > Xanthomonadales > Rhodanobacteraceae > Dokdonella_A. The sequence continues at coordinate 11,406 of JAEYZH010000095.1, forward strand.
CGTGCGTCGCCTCGGCGGCGCGGCAAGGGAACCCAACGATGAATGATTCGAGCGTGGCGGTTGAGCTTCCGGTGGACGTGGAGCGGATCCAGGCGATGCTGCCGCATCGCTATCCGTTCCTGATGATCGACCGCGTGGTCGCGTTCGAGCCGGGCAAGCGCGCGACCGCGATCAAGAACGTCACGATCAACGAGCCGTTCTTCCAGGGCCATTTCCCGGGGCATCCGGTGATGCCGGGCGTGCTGATCATCGAGGCGATGGCACAGGCCGCCGGCGTCATGATCAAGCTGTCGGTGCCGCACGACGCCGACCGCCCGGTCGTGTTCTACCTCGTCAAGGTCGACAACGCGCGCTTCAGCCGCACGGTCGTGCCGGGCGACCAGCTGCGCCTGGAGATCACGCACAAGCGCACGATGCGCAACATGAGCCTGTTCCACGGCCAGGCCTTCGTCGGCGACGAGATCGCGGCGGAAGCCGAGATGCTCTGCGCCGAGGTTCCCAACGGATGATCCATCCGACCGCCCTCGTCGACCCGGCCGCGCGCGTCGGCAGCGACGTCAGCATCGGCGCGTACAGCGTGATCGGGCCGGAGGTCGAGATCGGCGACCGCACCACGATCGGCCCGCACGTCGTGGTCGAGGGCGCCACGCGCATCGGCCGCGACAACCGCATCTTCCAGTTCGCCTCGCTCGGCGCCGAGCCGCAGGACAAGAAGTTCCGCGGCGAGCGCAGCGAGCTCGTGATCGGCGATCGCAACGTGATCCGCGAGTTCACGACCTTCAATCGCGGCACCGCCGATGGTGGCGGCGCCACCCGCATCGGCAACGACAACTGGATCATGGCCTACGTGCACATCGCGCACGACTGCCGCGTCGGCGACCACGTCGTGTTCGCCAACAACGCGACCCTGGCCGGCCACGTCGAGGTCGGCGACCACGTGATCCTCGGCGGTTTCACCGGCATCCACCAGTTCTGCAAGATCGGCGCGCATGCGTTCTGCGGCATGGGCAGCCTCGTCAACACCGACGTGCCGCCGTTCGTGATCGTCGGCGGCGGCTACGCGCGGCCCCGCGGCGTCAACAGCGAGGGCCTCAAGCGCCGCGGCTTCGACGCGACCCGCATCGCCGCGATCCGGCGCGCCTATCGCACGCTCTACATGTCAGGCGCGCCGCTCGAACAGGCCCGCGCGCAACTCGCCGAACAGGCGGTCGCGAACGCCGACGTCGCCGACATGCTCGCCTTCATCGACCGCAGCGAGCGATCTCTGGCGCGGTGAGAGCCGGGAATGGGAACAGGGACTGGCTCGAGCACGCTCGCTGCGCGGTGCTCGCCGGCCTGCGACAATGACTCGTGCGAGTCGCGGGCGCGATGCGATGGATGCTGACCATTCCCCATTACCCCTTCCCGATTCCCCGCTGTTCGTCCTCGTCGCCGGCGAAGCCTCCGGCGACCTGCTCGGCGCGGATCTCGTCGATGCGTTGCGCGCGAGATATCCGCACGCCCGCTTCGCGGGGATCGGCGGGGCGCGCATGATCGCCGCGGGGCTGGAAAGCTGGCATCCGATCGGCAAGCTGTCGGTCATGGGGCTCGTTGAAGTGTTGCGCCACCTGCCCGGACTTCTCGCGATCCGGGGCGACGTCGCGCGCCGCACGCTCGCGTCGCGGCCCGCGGCGTTCATCGGCATCGATGCGCCCGACTTCAACCTTGGCCTCGAACGGCGTCTGCGCGCGAACGGGCTGCGCACCGTCCACTACGTGAGCCCGTCGGTCTGGGCCTGGCGCGAGAAGCGCGCCGCGAAGATCGGCCGCAGCGCCGGACGCGTGCTGTGCCTGTTCCCGATGGAGCCGCCGATCTATGCGCGGCACGGCGTCGACGCACGCTTCGTTGGCCATCCGCTCGCCGACGCGATGCCGCTCGAACCCGACCAGCATGCGGCGCGCGCGGCGCTCGGCCTGCCGGTGGACGTGCCGGTGCTCGCGCTGCTGCCGGGCAGCCGGCTGGGCGAGATCGCGCGGCTCGGCCGCGATTTCATCGAGGCGGCGAGACGGCTCGTGGAGCGCGTGCCGCGACTGCGCATCGTCGCGCCGATGGTGAATGCCGAATGCCGCGACGCGTTCGAGGCGATCGCGCGCGAGGCCGGCATGCCGACGCGCCACCTGCGCTGGTCCGACGCGGAAGCCGCCGATGCGCCGCCGGCCATGTTGCTGCTGTCCGCCGGATCGGGGGTCGACGAACCTCGGCGGCGCCCGCTCTCGCAACTCGCGATGGTGGCGGCAGACGCCGTGCTGCTCGCATCGGGCACCGCGACGCTCGAGGCGATGCTCGCGAAGCGGCCGATGGTCGTCGCCTATCGCATCGCACCCCTGACCCATCGCATCGTGAAAGGACTCGGCTTGCTCAAGGTTGGCCGCTACGCGCTGCCGAACGTGCTCGCGGGACGCGACATCGCGCCGGAGCTGATGCAGGACGACTGCACCCCCGATGCGCTCGCGCACGCGCTCGCGCCCCTGCTGCAGGCGCGCGCAGTCGATCCCGCGCTGCTCGCCGAGTACCGCCGCCTGCACCTCGCGTTGCGCCGCGACGCGAGCGCGAGCGCCGCTGCGGCGATCGCCGACTACCTCGCGGCGCCCCGCGCGTGAGCGCGCCGGCCAGCCCGCGCCGCACGCGCGCCCTGGACCGGCCATGACCGCGACGCGCCCCGCCCGCCACCGCGGCGTGATCGCATTGCGCCTGTTCGCGCTGGCCGCATTCGCGGCGTTCGTCGCCTTCGGACCGCTCGCCGAGAACACCGCGGCCGAGCGCCTGTTCGCGGCGACGCTCGCGACGATCACGCTCGCCGGCCTGCTGTTCGCGAGCGCACGCCCCGCGTTCTCGCTGCTGCTGGTCGCGATCGCGTTCGGCACGATCGAACTGGCCGGCCGCATCAAGTTCGCCTACCTGATGACGCCGCTGCTCGCGCCGGACCTCGAGTACTTCCTGACCGTCGACACGCTCGAGGTGATCTCGCACTATCCCGCGCTGCTCGCGACCTGCATCGGCGTGCTGGTGCTCGTTCCACTCCTGCTGGTCGTCGCGTGGCTGCGCGAACCACGCTCGCGCATCGTCGGGCACGCGCGCGGGGAGCGCGCGCTGCTGCGCTGGGCCGGCGCGATCGCGGCCATGATGCTGCTGGCGGCATGCCTGCATCCGCGCGGTCCATTCCACGCGGTGTTCAACAAGCCGATGTGGATCACGGTCAACGACCGCAGCTTCATCACCAACTTCTTCACCTCGTTCAACGACACCGAGATCATCGAGCCGGTCGCGCCGGCCAACCTCGACCGCGGCATCCGCTGGACGCTCGATCGCCCGCTGCAGGCGCCGCCGACCTCGCCCGACGTCGTGGTCGTGCTCGAGGAGAGCACGTTCGATCCGCGCATCCTGAAGGCCTGCGACATCCCGGCCTGCCGACGCGCGATGTTCAAGCCCGACCGGCGCACGCGCGCGCACGGGCTGCTGTCGGTGCACACCTTCGGCGGCGGCACCTGGACCAGCGAGTTCTCGCTGCTGACCGGCCTCGCGCACAACCTGTTCGGCAACGCGGGGCTCTACGCGCCCTACAACCTCGCGCCGCGCGTGCGCCACACGCTGCCGCGCGTGTTCCAGGCGGCCGGCTACCGCGCGATCGCGCTCTACCCGATGACCGGCGACTTCCTCAACGCGCGCAACGCCTACGACTATTACGGCTTCGACGCGTTCTACGACGGCACCGACTACGGCCTCGGCTGGGGCAGCCGCGACGCGGACCTCGTCGCCGTGTTCGAACGCGTCTACGCGGACGAGAAGCGCATGCATCCGGACACGCCGTTGTTCGTTTTCCTGCTCACGCTGCACCAGCACGGACCGCACATGGTGCCGCTGGCCGAGCTGCCGCCGCCGTTCGACCGACCGCTGTTCGCGGGCCGCTTCCGCCCGAAGAAGCTCGACGAATGGCTGAACCTCAACCTCGGCAATTACCTCGAGCGGCTGCAACAGTCCGACGCCGCCCTGGCGCGGCTCGAAAAGATGCTGCTCGATCGCGACCAGCCGACCGTCCTCGCGCACTTCGGCGACCACCAGCCCTCGTTCGACGGTGCGATCAACCGCCTCGACAAGGTCGTGCCGAAGCTGCTCGAGCGCACTTCGAACTGGGTCACCTACTACATGGTGAAGTCGAATTTCCGGGTCCGCCGCGCATTCGACTATCCGGCCCTCGACATCGCATTCCTCGGATCGATCGTGCTCGACGTCGCGGGCGTGCCCAAGGACGCGTTCTACCAGGCCAACACGCTGCTGCGCGAACGCTGCAAGGGTCGCTATCTGGACTGCAAGGATGCGAAGATGGTCGCGTCCTACCACGACCACATCTTCCGCGAACTCGACGGCCTGCGCGAATGAAACCACGCCACGCATGCGCGATCCCCGGCCACGTCGCCGGCGTCGACGAAGCCGGCCGCGGCCCGCTGGCGGGACCGGTGGTCGTCGCCGCCGTGATCCTCGACCCGCGCCGGCGCGTGCGCGGCCTCGCCGATTCGAAGGTGCTGTGCGAGGAACGGCGCGAGCGCCTCGCGCCGCGCATCCGCGAGCGCGCGATCGCCTGGTCGGTGGTGGTCGTCGACACCGACGAGATCGAGTTGCTGAACATCCTCGGGGCGACGCTCGCGGGCATGGCGCGCGCGCTCGCCGCGCTCGCGCCGGCGCCCGCGCTCGCGCTCGTCGACGGCAACCGCCTGCCGAAGTCGCTGCCGTGCGCCGCGCGCGCGGTGGTGGGCGGGGACGCGAGCGAACCCGCGATCAGCGCCGCCTCGATCCTCGCCAAGACCGAGCGCGACCGGATCATGCGCGAACTCGACCTGCAGCACCCGGGCTACGGCTTCGCCCGGCACAAGGGCTATCCGACGCCGGAGCACTTCGCGGCGCTCGAGCAGCTCGGTCCCTGCCCGATCCATCGACGCGGCTTCGAGCCCGTGCGGCGTCTCGTCGCTCCCGAACTGTTCTGAGTCGCGCAGGTCCCCTCGCGGGGTGGATCCGGATGCGCGAACGGGCCGCACCGCTGCGGCCGCCTGCCGTATCGGATCTCCCATCTCCGATCCCGGCTTCATCGACCTTGCCGCTGGCGGAGGCAGCCACTACGCTGGCCCTCCCCCGCGTTCGCCGTGTCCATGTCCCCCGGTTTCGTCCATCTCCACGTCCACAGCGAGTTCTCGCTGATCGACTCGACGATCCGCGTCGGCGAACTCGTGTCCGCGTGCGCGCGCGGCGACATGCCCGCGGTGGCGCTGACCGACCAGGCGAACCTGTTCGCGCTGGTGAAGTTCCAGAAGGCCGCGGAGGCGGCCGGCGTCAAGCCGATCGCGGGGTGCGACCTGTGGATCGCCGATCCCGAGGAGCGCGGGCGGCCGCAGAGGCTGGTCGTGCTGTGCCAGGACCGGCGCGGCTACCTCAATCTCTCGCGGCTGCTCTCGCGCGCGTACGCGGAGAATCGCCATGGCGACCATGCACTCGTCGATCCGGGCTGGTTCGAGGACGCGCACGACGGCTTGATCGTGCTCGCGGGGCAGGACAGCGATGTCGGCCGCCTGCTGCTGGCGGGGCGCGACGATGCGGCGCGCGCCCGCGCGCGCTGGTGGAGCGCGCGCTTCGCCGACCGCTACTACCTCGAAGTCACGCGCGTGCGCCGACCGCAGGAAGACGCGTTCCTCGCGGCCGCGCTCGAGCTCGGCGCGCAACTCGACCTGCCGTTGCTCGCCTCCAATGACGTGCGTTTCCTCGCACGCGAGGATTTCGAGGCGCACGAGGCGCGCGTATGCATCCATGCGGGCCGCGTGCTCGCCGATCCCAAGCGCCCGCGCGAGTACACGCCCGAGCAGTACCTGAAGTCGCCGCGCGAGATGGCCGAGGTGTTCGCGGACCTTCCGGAGCTGCTCGAGAACACGGTCGAGCTCGCGAAGCGCTGCAACTTCGAGCTCGAGTTCGGCACCTACCACCTGCCCGATTTCCCGGTGCCCGCGGGCCACACGCTCGACAGCCACATCCGCGCGCAAGCGCACGCCGGGCTCGCGCGCCGGCTCGCCGCGCACGCGCCTGCGCCCGGCTTCGTGCGCGAGGACTACACGCGGCGGCTCGACACCGAGCTCGACGTGATCATGCAGATGGGTTTCCCGGGCTACTTCCTGATCGTCGCCGACTTCATCAACTGGGCGAAGTCCAACGACATCCCGGTGGGACCGGGCCGCGGTTCCGGCGCGGGCTCGCTGGTCGCCTACGCGCTCGGCATCACCGATCTCGATCCGTTGCGCTACGGCCTGCTGTTCGAGCGGTTCCTCAATCCCGAACGCGTGTCGATGCCGGACTTCGACGTCGACTTCTGCATGGACAAGCGCGATCGCGTGATCGACTACGTGAGCCGCACCTACGGGCGCGATCGCGTCAGCCAGATCATCACCTACGGCACGATGGCGGCCAAGGCGGTGCTGCGCGACACCGGTCGCGTGCTCGGGATGCCGTATGGCCAGGTCGATCGCATCGCGAAGCTGCTGCCGAGGATGCCGCTCGACCTGTCGCTCGAGGACGCGCTCGGCCGCTCGGAAAAGGCGCGGCGGGAACCCGATCGCGTGGTCGCCGAATTCCGCACGCTGTACGACACCGACGACGAAGCACGCGAACTCGTCGACCTCGCGCTCAAGCTCGAGGACCTCACGCGCAACGCGGGCAAGCACGCGGGCGGCGTGGTGATCGCGCCGGGCCCGCTGCACGAATACGCACCGCTCTACTCGGAAGGCGGCGACGGCGTCGTCACGCAGTACGACAAGGACGACGTCGAAGCGGTCGGCCTCGTCAAGTTCGACTTCCTCGGCCTGCGCACGCTCACGATCATCGACTGGGCGGTGAAGGCGATCAACAAGCGCCGTGATTCGTCATTGGTGATTCGTGATTCGTCATCGGTGATGGGTGAGTCTCGTGATTCGCGGATGCAGGAGCCCGCTCTCGCCAATCACCAATCACCCATCACCCATCACGGCCCGCTCGACATCATGGCGATCCCGCTGGACGACCCGGCGGTGTTCGACCTGCTGAAGAGGGCGCGCACGGTCGCGGTGTTCCAGTTCGAATCGCGCGGCATGCAGGGCGCGCTGAAGGACGCCAGGCCCGATCGCTTCGAGGACATCATCGCGCTCGGCGCGCTGTACCGGCCGGGTCCGATGGACCTGATCCCGAGCTTCTGCGCGCGAAAGCTCGGGCGCGAGCCGATCGAGTACCCCGATCCGCGCGTCGAACCCGTCCTGAAGGAGACCTACGGCATCATGGTCTACCAGGAACAGGAGATGCAGATCGCCCAGGGCCTGGCCGGCTACTCGCTGGGCGGCGCCGACCTGCTGCGCCGCGCCATGGGCAAGACGAAGCCCGAGGAGATGGCCAAGGAGCGGGCCAAGTTCGAGAGCGGC
>JAEYZH010000104.1 GCA_023430685.1 Pseudomonadota bacterium
GGTGTGCCCGAAGCGGTGAATTCGTGGTGAACGCATGGTCGACGGTGCGCGTTGATTCATCATCGCCGTGCGAACAGATCCGGTGTAGGCCTGCCCGCGAACAGGGGCCGATGCCGTGAACGCGCGATGAGCGATCGGGTCGCCGGTCCATTCAGGCAGCCACTGTTCCCATTGCATGCAACGCAACCGATCGGGCCGGGACGATGACGACCATGGAGCGCTACGTGATATGCCTCGTGAAGGACGCAGGCGACGGACGCTGGCACCTCAAGCACGGAACCGCGTCGCTTGCAGCGTTCGACACCAAGGAGCAAGCCGAACGCGCAGGCGAGCAGCATGGACGCCTGCTGCACGAACAGGGGCAGGACGCAGAGTTCGTGGTGTACCGCGAGGACGGTTCGATCGAGCACCACTACACCTACGGCCGCGATTCGCAGCGTATTCAGGGTTAGCTGCGACACCAACGGCATGCGGGTTGCTGAAGAAGCACGCCGTTCGGCGACGCCGCGCTTCCGAGGGAGCCTCGACGGGGAAGAGTGTCGCAACATCGTGCCGATGGCGTGCGTCGCATCCACGGTGGTGAACGCCCAGTTAGCGATTCAGGTGCACGCGCTCGCGGATTCAGCGCAACGCTCGCATCGATCGGCGATCGTGTGCGTGCAGACCAATGTTCGATCTGCCAACCAAGGAGAGAGCAACATGGGTACCAACAACATGAACCAGCAGAACAAGCAGCAAAACCAGCAGAACCAGGACTCGACGCGCAAGCAGGCGCCGGGTTACGACGAGAAGCAGGGCCAGGGCCAGAAGGGTCAGGCTCAGCAGCCGGGCAGCTCGGATGCCGGCCGCGGCCAGAACAACAGCAATCGCTGAGCGATTCGGCCGACCCCGCCCGGCTTGCCGGGCGGGGTGTTGCTTCCTGGCGCTCCGCGAGTGACGGGCCGGGTTGTCAGTCGCGCTGGCGCATGTCGACGCCAGGGTTCGGTCCGGCGTCGCCATTCGAACGAGGCATCCCGCTCGCTCCCGCGATCGGCGTCGGCTCGGTGGCTTCGTCACGGCGGCGCAGCTTGTCGCGCGCGGCGCCGCCGCGCTCGCGCACGATCAAGCCGGTGAGCCATTCGATCAGCGTCGCCGTGTATTCGCGTTGCGCATCTTTCGCCGAGAATGCGTGGTCGGCGTCCGCGATCAGGCGCGTCGTCAGCGAGCGTGCATCGCGGAACGCGTTCACGTAGCTGCGGATCACTGCCGGCGGGACGATCGCATCGCGTCCGGCCTGCACGACGAGGGCATCCCCTTCGAACGCCTCGCAGGCCCGCAGCGCGCGGCTCTCGTCGGGCGCGTGGATGCGCCTGCGCCACGCGGGAAGGTCGGCATCGTGCAACTGGCGCTTGGGAAGCTCCCAGCCCTCGTCCTTGTACAGCGCGGGCGTGCGCAGCGCGAGCCAGCGCACCGGTCGCTCCGTGGTCAGCAGCGCCGCGAGGTAGCCGCCGTAGCTGATCCCGACGACCGCGATCGCGTCGCGATCCACGTTGCGACGCGCCGCGAGCCAGTCGTAGGCCGCGACCACGTCGGCGAGGTTCTGTGCGCGCGAGACGTTTTCACGCTCGATCGCGGTGCGTTCGTGGCCGCGCAGGTCGAAGGTCAGGCATTCGCAGCCGATAGCGGCGGCTTCGCGCGCGCGCACGAGGTCGTGTTGCTGGCTTCCGCCCCATCCGTGCACGAACAAGACCGCGGGCAACGACGTCGCGGGAGAGAGCAGCGTGCCCTCGAGCATCATGCGTTCGATCGGGATGTCGACGCTATCGAGCTGGATGTCCATCGGCGTGCACCAGGCTGTATTTCGTGAGCGCGCCGACGAGCGGATCGATGCCGCGCCAGTGAACGGTTGCGCCTGCCGGCACATCGACGAGCGCGAATACCTCCACCGCCGACGCATGGACCTCGTCGAGACCGGGATCCGCGGCAAGCGCTTCGAGCGCGGCGAGCTCGGCCGGGCTCGCGCCGCCGATCCGCCACGATTGCTCGAGCACGCCCGACCAGCGCCGCCCGTCGCCATCGGCGCCCTGCGCGACATCATAGTTGCGTCGCGATGCGCACAGCCCCGGATAGGCAGCATGCGCGGCCTCGTCGTAGATGCGCGCCTGCTCCAGTGCGAGCCGCATCGCCGGGTCGCGGGTGTGTTGTTCGAGGTCGGCGAGGCGTCCGCGCCGGACCACCAGATCGGATCCGCCGTACACCTCGTGTCCGGCATGGTCGAGCGTGCGGCGTTGCGAGCCGCGGTAGGCCGCGCGCAAGCCACCGAGGTGGATCTCGCCGATGCTGATGGTCGTTTCCGACTCGAGGTTACGCTCGAGCACGACGCCTTGCGTCTCGATCGAAGCCGGATCGATCGTGTCGAGCGCGTGTTCGAGCTCGCTGGCGTCGTGCAGCACCGCCTGGCCATTGCCGCCAATCCCGCCGCCTTGCTTGAGCCGCACGCAGCCCGCCGCAAGAAGCTCGATGCCCGCGCGATAGGCGTCCTCGTGGCTGAAGGCCGCGTAGCCCGGAAGCACGACGCCGGCGACCGCCGCGCCCATCGATTCGGACCAGCCCCGCGGGCGCGCAACCGCACGCGGGAGGGTCGCGTGTGAAATCAGCTTGCTTGCGACGAAAGCTTCCGGCACCACGCCGCCGAACAGGTCGTCGGCGCCGTGGATACCCAGTGGAAGCGCCTCCTCGCGTGTCAGCGTGCGCGCGGGAACGAAGTACGGCCGTTCGTGCCGCGCGGCCCGGAGCAAGGCCGCGATGCGACGCGCGAGCGCGTCGAGCGTCGCGGCTTCGTGGCCGTCCCGTGGCTTGGAGTCGTCGTGCATCACGACGACCGCGCGCCCACCCGGCGCCCGCATCATCGTCGCGGCAGCCGTCGCGCGCACCGGCATGGGCGGCGGGGTGCCTGGCGCACTGGAGGCCGTGCCCGTCGTCATCGGCGCACCAGCGTCGCCGCGGTCGCGACGCGTGCGACGCCGGCGGCGGCCAGCGTGGCGAGGGTTCGTCGGTTTCGGACCCGGGTGACCGATGCGGTGGCGTCGGACGCGATCTCGACTTCATAGTCGCGCACGTGCGCATCGATCGCGGTGGCCTGCACGCAGCTGTCGCCTGCGATGCCGCAGAGGACGACGCGCCGGATACGCAGTGAACGAAGCAGCAGGTCCAGCGCGGTGGAGTAGAACGCCGAATGCTTGGGCTTGAGGATGAAGTAGTCGCCCGGGCCCGGGCGCAGCAGCTCGACCACGTCGGCGCCTTCGCCGGCGCGCGCGCACGCGTCGACGACGGTGCGGAAATCCGATCTCCAGCGTCCGAAGTTGTCGTTGCAGTAGATGACAGGCCAGCGTTTGCGCGCGTGCGCTTCGCGCAGGCGCAGTACATCGGCCGCGATCGCTCGTGCGTGGCGCGCCAGCTCGCGACCGCCGGGAAAGTCGAAGCGGTTGATCATGTCGATGATCAGCAGCGCCGAGCGACGGCTGCGGGAGCGAGCGGCGGTCCGGTGGCGCATGCGACGCGCCCTCACGTACCCGTTTGGCAGTGCGGGGCTTCCAGCGGCTTGGACTCGGGCGACTTGTCCTGGCGCAGGAAGATCGACAGCACGACGAGCGCGAGCACCGCGAGGAATTCGCTTTGCCAGTTCTGCATCGACTCGAACCAGAACTGCGCGCCGGCGAAGTGCTGCGCGAACGTGACCGGCGGCAGGCCGACCGCTTCGAGCTCGGCGAGCTCGAGGCGCCAGCTCTGCCATGCGTGGCCCGCGAACGACAGCGCGAACAGCGCGAGCAGCGCGATCGACAGCGAGTTCGCATACAACGTGCGCCAGAGGCCGCCCGCGCGCAGCGGCCACGGCTTGGGCCCTTCGTCGATGCGTTCCTCTTCATCGTCCGGCGACATCGGTCGCGATTCCGCGGAACCGCGCTGGCGCAGGGACACCGTCAGCAGCACGTACATTCCCATCTGCAGGAACTCGCTCTCCCAGTTCTCCATCAGCGAGGAGAGGAAGTGCCCGCTGAGCAGGTACACAGCGAGCTCGAGCGGGCGCTTGCCGTCCTGGGCGAGCTGCTCGTTGAAGGCGAGATGGCCGGCCCAGACCTGACCGACGAGGCAGGCGAGGAACAACGCGGTGAGCACGAGCGACAGCCCGTTCGCCCGCCAGAATGACACGCGTTCCTGCGCCATGAACCGGTTTCGCCTCGTGCTCAGAGCATTTCGGTACGTGCCTGCTCGGCGCGCGATGCGCCGATTGCCGTTTCGACCTTCTTGACTTCCTCGGGCGGCGGCAGCACGGCCGGGAAACCGAGCGATTCGATCCACAACTCACGACACCAGCCCTTGGTGTGATACAGGTGGTGGTCTTCTTCCTTTTCGACCTCTTCGTAGGCGGGCTCGAGCACCGCGGCGAGTTCCTTGTTGCCCTGCTTGGTGATCTCGCCGATCAGTTCCCAGTTGAGATGGTCCTTCGTTTCGGCGAGCACGACGCACTCGGCGGCGACGAGTTGCGCGGCATCGGGATCGCCATTGGCGAGGGCCATCTCGATCGACTGCACGAGTGCGGCACCCTGGTGCGCGACGATCGCGCGGCCGGGCGTCGCCTGTTCGGTGTCGAGGCCGAGCTGCTTGCAGACCCCGGTCAGGATCTTCTCGTGCTTGCGGGTTTCCTCGAGGTACTTCTTCCATTCCTTGCGCAGGTCGTCGTTGCTCGCGGCCTTGATGGCGGCGGTATACAGCTTGATGCCCCCGCGCTCGGTCTCGAGCGCCTGGAGGATGAGTTCGTTGACCTGCGCTTCGTCGGCAGCCTTGCGTCGCATCGGAGTGTCTCCTGCTGGGTTCGCGAACGATCGAGCCGCAGGTTCGCCCTGGCCGCGTGAATCGTCGGTTACCCGACCCGAGCACCGCGCGTCTCCCATTCAGCGCGCGGATCGGCGCGCGGGTCCATCGTCGAGCCGACGCACGCACGTTTGCAGCGAGGAACACGCAATGACCAATGCCCACCGGGAGCCACCACCGGCCAATCCCGCGCACGACGACGACGCGCAGGATGGGTCCGCGCAGCCTGATGCCAATCCGCCGCAGGTGCCGGGCTTCGACGAGCGCAACGCGGATCGCGGCCACGGCGACAACACCAACGTGGAAGGTGGCCCGCCACGCCCGGATGCAGGTCCGGTCGACACCGAAGGCACGTGAACATGGGCAATGGCTGAGAGCACCGGAGCAGGACATGACCCCATCGGGACGCGATACCGCGAAGAAGCAGCGCACGATCGCAGGCGCGGCAAAGGCAAAGGCAAAGGCAAAAGAAAAAGCGAAACCAAAGGCGACGAAACAGTCCCCGCAAACCGGACTGCACCAGCCTGCGTCGCCGATGCCGGCACAGTCGCTGAGCAAGCCGGGCCTCGAGAAGGATCTGGATCCGCGCCCGCGCTACCTCGCGCCCACGTATCGCGGCAGCGCGAAACTGCACGATCGCGTCGCGATCATCACGGGCGGCGACTCGGGCATCGGGCGCGCGGTCGCGGTGCTGTTCGCACGCGAGGGGGCGGACGTCGTGATCGCGCACCTCGACGAACAGGAAGATGCCGACGAAACCGCCGCACGCGTGCGCAAGGAGGGCAGGGAGTGCCTCGTCGTCGCGGGCGACATCGCCGATCCGGCGTTCTGCGCCGAACTCGTCCGCCAGACGCTGGAACGTTTCGGCAAGATCGACATCCTCGTCAACAACGCGGCGTTCCAGCAGCACGTCGACGCGATCGAGGATCTCGCCGACGAGCAGTTCGACCTGACGTTCCGTACCAACATCTACGGGTACTTCCAGATGGCGAGGGCCGCGCTGCCGCACATGCGCGAAGGCGCGTGCATCATCAACACGGGCTCGGAGACCGGCCTGCACGGCAGCAAGGGGCTGCTCGACTATTCGGCGACCAAGGGTGCGATCCACGCGTTCACGCGCTCGCTCGCGGCGCAGGTCATCGAGCGTGGCATCCGCGTGAACGCGGTCGCCCCAGGTCCCGTCTGGACGCCGTTGAATCCGGCTGATCGTCCGGCGAACGAAATCACGAAGTTCGGTGCGGACACCGACATGAAACGGCCCGCGCAGCCCGAGGAAATCTCCCCGGCCTACGTGTTCCTCGCCGCACCCTCGTGTTCGAGCTACATCACGGGGATCGTGCTGCCGATCCTCGGTTCAGTGCCGGGCTGACAGCCGGCTCAGCGCAGCGCGTTCGGTTCTTCCCCGGTGCCGCCGCGGCGTTCGGGATCGCCGGGGCCGAGGCTCGCGTCCGCGTCGCTGTCGGTCGATTCGTCCTCGGCGCCCGCGGTGGCGCGATTGCGCTCGTTCGCGTTGCAGCGCTGATGGCCGCAGACGCAGCCCTCGAGCGCGCCCGCGTCGTGCAGCTGCGCGCAGCGGTCAGAGCAATAGTCACCCATCGCCGCGACGGTGCAGGTGCACGGCAGGTGTGCGCATTGACGCGGGGTCATCGATGATCTCCTTTCCATGCAGGAATGCCTCGCTCATGCGGAACGCCGGCTGAAGCAGGCCCCTTCAAGCCGCCGCCGGTTCATGCCGAATCCACGCTGCGCGCCGCACATTCGTCCCGTCGAAACACGGAGACACCCCATGAAGAAGCGTGCACTCGGCCCCGTGCTCCCGATCGCCGCGCTGCTGCTGTTCGCTGCTGGCTGCGCCTCGGTATCGCCGCCGCATGAAACGGCGAGCGACGCGGGCGAGCGCCATGCCGATTCGAGCGCGGCGTGGGCGCGCCTGGACACGGACGCCAACGGGCATCTCGACCAGGACGAACTCTGGGACCAGCGTGCGCTCGCGCTGATGCAGGATTTCCAGTCGGCCGATGCGAACCAGGATGCGCGCGTGTCGCGCGCCGAATGGGATCGCTGGTGGCCGCGGCTGGATCGTTCGGCGCGACATCCCGGTTTCGTCGCGCCGGGCATCGCCGCGCAGCCGGCGCAATGAGAGGAGGGGCGCGTCAGGTGGTGGAACTCGCCGCTGCGCGGCTGCGGTCCACCCTGCGGGTGCGTCCTGCTTGTCCGCCCCAATGCGTGTGGGTCGCAGAGGCGTAGGGTGGGTCGCAGCGCCGAAGGCGCGAGACCCACCACCACAACACAACCGCACCCGCGCGTCAGTCGTGGTCGCGCCAGTCGCGATATTCGGCTTCCGAAATGCGGCCGTCGCGATCGGTGTCGATGGTGTCGAAGTCGCGGCCGAGCGTCGGGAACGGCACCAGCTCATCCTTGGTCAGGTAGCCGTCGCGGTTGGTGTCGGAATCGCTCCACTCGGGCGCGGCCGGGCGCGCCTCGTCCTTGCTCGTGGCCTGTGCGGACTGCGCGTTCGCGGCACCGGCGGCGACGAGCAGCAGGGTGGCGAGTACGGTCGTCGATACGGGTTTCATGGATCATCCTCCATCGGTTTGGACGATGGCGATGCTGGACGCGCAAGGCGCGCCGTGCGCTGAACCACGCGATCGGAAGCCGCGGGTGTTCAGCCTGCCGTTGCGAAGCGTTCAGTCCTCGCGCGCGAGCACGCGATGCTGTTCGAGGCAGGCGATGATGCGATCGGCCGCGGCGTCGGCGTCGCACTCGAGGGTATCGATGCGCAGCTCGGGCGACTCGGGGACTTCGTAGGGCGAGTCGATGCCGGTGAAGTTGCGCAATTCGCCGCTGCGCGCCTTGCGATAAAGGCCCTTGGGATCGCGCTTCTCGACGATGTCAAGCGGCGTGTCGACGTGGATCTCGATGAACTCGCCGGCCTCCACCATGCTGCGCGCAAGCCGGCGCTCGGAACGGAACGGCGAGATGAACGCGGTGAGCACGATCAGCCCCGCGTCGACCATGAGCCGCGCGACCTCGCCGATGCGCCGTATGTTCTCGACCCGGTCCGCATCGGTGAAGCCGAGGTCCTTGCTGAGTCCGTGGCGCACGTTGTCGCCGTCGAGCAGGTAGGTGCGCGCGCCGCGCGCGTGCAGCTTGCGCTCGACGATGTTCGCGATCGTCGACTTGCCACTGCCCGAAAGGCCGGTGAACCACAGCACGCAGGGCCGATGCCCGTTCTGGCGGATGCGCGCCTGCTTGTCGACCTCGACCGCCTGCCAATGGATGTTCTGGGAACGGCGCAGCGCGAAGTGCAGCATGCCCACGCCGATCGTCTGGTTGCTGTAGCGGTCGATGACGATGAAGCTGCCCATGTCGCGATTGTCCGTGTACGCATCGAACGCGACTGCGCGATCGAGCGTGAGGTTGCAGACGCCGATCTCGTTGAGCTCCAGCGTCTTGCCCGCGAGATGGTCGAGGCTGTTGACGTCGACGACATACTTGGGTTGGCCGATCGAAGCACCGATCGTGGTCGCGCCGAGCTTCACGAGGTACGGGCGCCCCGGCAGCATCGGTTCGTCCGCCATCCAGACCAGCGTCGCCTCGAACTGGTCGGCAAGCCCTGCCGGATCGTCGGTCGCGCAGAGCACGTCGCCACGGCTGATGTCGATCTCGTCCGCAAGCGTCAGCGTGATCGACTGGCCGGCCTGCGCTTCGGCGAGGTCGCCGTCGTAGCCGACGATGCGCGCGACCGTCGACTGGCGGCCGGAAGGCAGCACGCGCACCGCATCGCCGGGCCGCACGCGTCCGCCGAGCAGGCGTCCGCTGTAGCCGCGGAACTCGTGGTTCGGCCGGTTGACCCACTGCACCGGCATGCGCAACGGGCCTTCGCTGCGTGGCGCGATCGCAACGTGCTCGAGGTGGCGCAGCAACGGCGGGCCCTCGTACCACGGCGTGTGCGCGCTCGCTTCGGCGAGGTTGTCGCCATGCAGCGCCGACAGCGGGATCGCGACGACGCGTTCGATGCCGAGGCGCGCGGCGAAGTCCTGGTAATCGTGTTCGATCGCCTCGAAGCGCTCGCGCGACCAGTCGACGAGATCGAGCTTGTTGACCGCGAGCACGACATCGCGGATCCCGAGCAGCGAAACCAGGTAGCTGTGCCGGCGCGTCTGCGTGAGCAGGCCCTTGCGTGCGTCGACGAGGATGACCGCGAGGTCGGCGGTCGACGCGCCGGTGACCATGTTGCGCGTGTACTGTTCGTGCCCCGGGGTGTCGGCGACGATGAACGTGCGCCGCTCGGTCGCGAAGAAACGGTAGGCGACATCGATCGTGATGCCCTGTTCGCGTTCGGCCGCGAGTCCGTCGAGCAGCAGCGCGAAATCGAGCGCCTCGCCCTGGGTGCCGAACCTGCGCGAATCGCCCTCGAGCGCGGCGAGCTGGTCGTCGAGCAGCGACTTCGATTCGTGCAGCATGCGCCCGATCAGGGTGCTCTTGCCGTCGTCGACACTGCCGCAGGTGATGAAACGCAGCAGGTCCTTGCGTTGCTGCGCGGCGAGCCAGGCGTCGAAGGCCGCGGTGGAATCGTCAGTGGCCATCAGAAGTATCCCTCGGCCTTCTTCTTTTCCATCGATGCGCCGGCGTCATTGTCGATCAGCCGCCCCTGGCGTTCGCTCGTGCGTGCACGCACCATCTCGCCGATGATCGCGGGCAGGGTGTCGGCGTCGGATTCGATCGCGCCGCTGAGCGGATAGCAGCCGAGCGTGCGGAAACCCACGCGCCGCCGCTCCGGATGCTCGCCCTCGCGCAGCCTGAAGCGCTCGTCGTCGACCATGATCCAGGTGCCGTCGCGACGCACCACCTCGCGCTCGGCCGCGAGGTACAGGGGCACGATCGGGATCTTCTCGGAGAAGATGTACTGCCACACGTCGAGCTCGGTCCAGTTCGAAAGCGGGAACACGCGGATGCTTTCGCCGGCGTGCTTGCGCGCGTTGTAGAGCCGCCAGAGCTCGGGCCGCTGGTTGCGCGGATCCCACTGGTGCTGCGCGGAGCGGAACGAGAACACGCGCTCCTTCGCGCGCGACTTCTCCTCGTCGCGGCGCGCGCCGCCGAACGCGAGGTCGAAGCCGTGCGCATCGAGCGCCTGCTTGAGTCCCTGCGTCTTCCAGAGGTCGGTGTGCCGCGCGGAACCGTGGTCGAACGGATTGATGCCGAGCCTTTCCGCCTCGGGATTGCGGTGCACGAGAAGTTCCAGTCCCGACTCCCGCGCCATGCGGTCGCGCAGGTCGTACATCGCACGGAACTTCCAGGTGGTGTCGACGTGCAGCAGCGGAAACGGCGGGCGCGCCGGGAAGAACGCCTTGCGCGCGAGATGCAGCATCACCGAGCTGTCCTTGCCGATCGAATACAACATGACCGGACGCTCCGACTCGGCCACCGCCTCGCGCAGGATGTCGATGCTCTCGGCTTCGAGGCGTTGCAGGTGGGTCAGTGCAGGCATTGCTCGCGCGGCGTGGAGGTGAAACCGGAAGTGTACGTCGGACCGCGGCGCAGGCGGAACGAAACCCGGTGGCCGGGTGCCCTGGTAGGCTGGACTCGCGCAGCGCGACCGGCCCGGATTGGCGGCGAAGAGAAGAAGAGGGCTGGCCGACCAGCGGTCGGCCAGCCAGCACGGCGCGGCGCGGCCAGCGTATCGACGCGACTTGGCCCGGCCTTTGCTTTGGATCAAGCGGGGAAATCCGGAGGTCGTGCGATGTCACAGCTTGTCCGCTTCTGCAGTCGTTCCTGCGAAGGCCTGCGCGGCCTGTGGCCGCTGGTCGGCGCGCTGGTCACCCTGAATCCGCGACCCGATTGCATCGCGTCGGCGATTCCGGGCCTCGGACCTTGCCGCAGCGTCTACTGCAAACCGGTTCGTCGCGCGCTGCGCTGAGCCGCGCACGCGGAGTGTCAGTTTCGCGCAGTCGATGTCAGCAAGCGCCCGGCCGCCCCGGCGAGATCGGCCGGAGCGTCGGTCATCGGGCGGCACGCAAATTGCTTGCATCGTTCCAGGGAACCGCATCGCGAGGCGAGCATGAGCTACGACATCCTGAAGAATCTCGGGCTGGACCATCTGGACGCCACGTCTCCGGATTTCATCAGGACGCTCGAACGCATGCAGAAGGAAGCGTGGCAGAGCCTGAAGGGCGAACCCGCGTCCACCAGCGACGACGGTCCCGAAACCATCGTCGGTTGATCGCCGCGCGAACGCAGGTTGCGCGCAGCGCGCACCTGACCCGATAGACTGCCGTGCCCTGTCCTGAAGCGGCACGACGATGCGACTCTTCCTGGCGTCCCGCTCCCCGCGGCGACGCGAATTGCTCGAACAGATCGGCGTCGACTACGAGACGCTCGATCTCGACGTGCCCGAACAGCGCGCCCAGGGCGAACCTCCCGAAGACTACGTGAGCCGCGTCGCGCGCGAGAAGGCGGGGGCGGGACTGATGCAGGTCGCAGCGGTGCCGGATGCGCTCGTGCTCGGTGCCGACACCGAAGTCGTGCTCGGAGACGACGTGTTCGGAAAGCCCGCGGATGCGATGTCCGCCGCCGCGATGCTCGCGCGCCTGGCCGGGCGTCGACATCGCGTGCTGTCGGCGGTCTGGCTCGTGTCGGCCGATCGCGAGGAACACGCGCTCAGTGAATCGATCGTCGAGTTCGCGCCGATGTCGCGGGACGAGATCGCCGGCTATGTCGCGACCGGAGAAGCGTTCGGCAAGGCCGGCGCGTACGCGATCCAGGGTCGCGCCGCGGCATGGATCAGCCGCATCGAGGGCAGCCAGTCCGGCGTGATGGGCCTGCCGCTGTTCGAGACCGCCCGTTTGCTCGCGCGATTCGGGTGGTCCTGAATCGATCAGAGCGGGTCGAAGCCGTCCAGGAACACCTCGTCGACCGGCGCCAGCGGGTCGGCGTCGACGAGGAACTCGATGTATGCCTCGAGCGCTCCGCCGCCCGACAGCTCGGCGCCGAAGCGCCCTTCGCGGATGATGCCGTTGTAGTCCTCGCTCGTGAAACTGTATTCGAACGTGCCCTGGCCGCTCCAGCCGAGTCCGGTGCCGGTCAGGCCGATCCAGGTCTGCTCGCCGAGCGCGGGCACATCGAACGTGAAGTAGAAGTCGGCCGCGTCCTGCGTCCCGGTGGTCGTGTAGTTGATGACCAGCGTCGTGGACAGGATCTCGCCCGTCGTGGGACCGCGCTCGCCGCCGAAGTAACCCCACAGCAGCGAGTACGACGCGGTCTCGGGCAAGTCGTAGCGGATCGTGACGAGTTCGGCGCTGGCCGATCCGGCGGCGAGCAGCAAGGCGGCGGCGAGTGCGAGGCGGGTCATGCGGGAACTCCGGGATGCAGGGATGCGCGATTGGAGCGCAGGCGGGCGTTGCCGGTCTTGACGGAATCGTGACGTACGCGCGACCAGGCGTGACGTCAAGCTTGTGGGCCGGCTTGCGGCGCCTGATCGAGTGGCGGGGCCTGACGCAGGTGGTCGAGTCGGGCCTGCTCGGCGGCCGCCTCGTCGCCGCGGCCGGCCGTCCGCAACGCGGTGATTCGAAACGCGATCGCGTCGGGATGCTCGGACAGCCACGGTGTCCACGCCTCGCGCAGCAGCAGGTCCTCGGTGGCGCCGGTCGCGGCCTGCCAGCGACCCAGCTGGAAAAGCGTCGCCTGCGCCGCGGCGCCGCGCGCGTCCTGCGCGCGATCCAGGCGGTCGGCGAGCGCGGCGGTCGCGCCCGCGACGTCGCCCTCGAGCGCTTGCAGTTGCGCGTCGACCAGCGGCAGCCATTCGTTCCACGCGCGGGGGTCGGCCGCCGCGATCGCGCGGAACGCGCCGGCCGCGGCCTGCGCGGTGCTGCGTTCGCCGGCCCGCGCGGCGGTCTCGACGATCGAGGCGAGCACCGGCGCGAGGTTGCGTGTCATGCCGATGCCTGCATAGAGTCCGCGCGCGCGCTCGAGCCGCGAAAGCGCCTCGGCGAAGTCGCCGCGCCTTTCCGCCACGCCCGCGAGTGCCCACTGCAGTTCGGCCTGCCAGTACGGATTCGCGCTTCCGTCCGCGAGTTCGGCGGTGCGCTGCGCGAGCGTCGCGACGTCCGCATCGCGACCGAACAGCGCGAGCAGCCGGATCAGCTGGGTCGATACCAGCGCCTCGCTGTGCACGTCGCCGCGCCGGCGCGCGTTCGCGAGCGCCTGCCGATCGAGCGATACCGCGTCGAGCAGGCGGCCCTGGTTCGCTTCGGTCGCTGCGAGGTTGGCCAGCGTCATCGTTTCGAGCGAGCCGTCGCCTGCTTCGCGCGCGGCCGCGAGCCCCGCGCGCAATGATCGCGCTGCGCCGGCGGCGTCGCCGGCGCCGTTCTCGAGGCTCGCGATGTTGACGAGAACGAGCGCCTCGCCGCGCCGATTGCCGGTCTCGCGCGCGAGCGCGAGCGCGCGCTCGAAGCCCGAGCGGGATGCGTCGAAGCGGCCGCGTTCGTCGTCGATCGAGGCCTGCGCGACCAGCAACTCCGTCAGCGCGAGCGGGCGTGCGGCCGAAACGTCCTCGAGCGCGGACGCCACATGGGCGGCGGCGGCGTCGAGGTCGCCGCGGCGGAACGCGAGCGATCCCTGCTGGCGCAGCGCCGCGACCAGCAGCTCGTCGTCGCCGAGTTCGCGCGCGCTCGCCTCGACGCGCGCGGCGTTCTCCTGGCTCGCGGCGAAGTCGCCGGTCTCGCCCTGCGCGATCGACAGCGCGAGCCGGGGCCACGCGAGCGCGGGATCCTGGTCGAGGCAGATCTCGAAATACCGGCGCGCCGCGGCATGGTCGCCGTGCAACTGCGCGTCGAGCCCGCGTGCATGCGCCTCGGCGAGGAACGGATCGGCGAGGCCGCGACCGGGCGTGGAGGACGGCTCGCCGAGGTCGAGCCAGCGCCGGATGCGTTGCACGGCCTGCACCGCGAGTGGTGCAGGCGCATCACCGTGCAGGGTGTCGTTGCGTTCGATGCCGCCGGGCGCGAGCAGCCTGAGCTCGAACTCGTAGAGCGGACCCACGCGTCGCAGTCGCGTCGCGACGAGATGGGTCGCGCCGAGCGCGCCGCGCAGCGCACGCGCGCTGGCCGGGTCGAGCGGTCGCGCCGCCGCGTCGACCGCATCGATCGAGCGCGCCGGGACGACGTCGACGCGGCCGCCTTGCTCGAACAGGCCGGCCATCAGGCCCATGAGGCCACGCCGCGTCCAGGCGAGCGCGGGCTCGGCGCTCTGGTCGTCGAGCGGCAGGATCGCGATGCGCGGGGCGGTCGCGGCGACCGGCGCGCGGCGGTCGTCGCGCGACTCCCAGGCGAACCCGATGCCGAGCAGGACCAGCAGCGCGACGCATGCGAGCGCGATCGCGCGATGTCGCTGCGCGCGGGCCGGGATCGGTGTGCGCACGACCGCGGGGGCGGACGGCGGCTCGCGCGTCGCTGCGACCGGGACGTCCGGGTCGACCGCCGCGACGTCGGCCACCCAGCGCAGGCCGCGGCCATGCACGGTGCGGATCACGCGCTGCGCATTGCCATCGTCGCCGAGTGCGCGGCGCGCCTTGCGCAACTGCTGCGACAGCGCCGCGTCGGTGACCGGCCGGTCACCCCAGAGGATCGCGTTGAGCTCGCGCTTGTCCATCGCGCGCTCGCGATTGGCGAGCAGCAACGCGATCAGGTCGAACACCTTCGCCTCCACCTCGATGCGCTCGTCCGCACGCCGGATCTCGCGCGCGTCGAGGTCGATCAGTACATCGTCGAAGCGGTAACGCGCAGGCGGGGCAGCGGGGGCGGGCAAACGGGTTCCGTCGGTGGGGCGGCGCGCCGATTCTAAGGCATCGACGCACCCGCACCGGCCGGCGCGCCCGAGTCCCATTCTGCGAACATTGCTTTCGCCCGCCGTGCAGCATTCGACAAGCGCGCGCCGGGGAAGCTATAAGTCGCTGCAATATCCGCCGGCAAGCCCTTATGTCCGAAGAAATCCTGATCAACGTGACCCCGCGCGAGACGCGCGTTGCGCTGGTCGAGAACGGCATGCTGCAGGAGGTCCACGTCGAGCGCGCGAGCCGCCGCGGCTATGTCGGCAACATCTACAAGGGCAAGGTCAGCCGGGTGATGCCCGGCATGCAGGCCGCGTTCGTCGAGATCGGGCTCGAGCGCGCGGCGTTCCTGCACGCGTCCGACATCGTGCGCCCGAACCTCGCGGTCGATGGCGAAGGCGGGGAAGGGACGCCGGCGCCGGCGCCGACGCCGCCGATCAACGAACTGGTGCGCGACGGTCAGGACATCGTCGTGCAGGTCGTCAAGGACCCGATCGGCAGCAAGGGCGCGCGCCTCACGACGCATCTGTCGATTCCGTCGCGCTACCTCGTGCTGCTGCCCTACAGCAAGGTGCTCGGCGTGTCGGTGCGCATCGAGGACGAGGCCGAGCGTGCGCGCCTCAAGGAGATGCTCGCCTCGCTGCTCGGCGAAACCCGGCTCGGTTACATCGTGCGCACGAATGCCGAGGGCCAGACGCGCGAGGCGCTGGCCGAGGACCTCGCCTATCTCGGCAAGCTCTGGAGCACGATGGGCGAGAACATCGCGCGCACCCGCGTGGGCGAGCGCATCTACGAGGACCTCAGCCTGCCGCTGCGCGCGCTGCGCGACCTGATGCGGCCGAGCGTGGAGAAGGTGCGCGTGGATTCGCGCGAGACGCTCGAGCGCGCGCACCGCTTCGTCGCCCAGTTCATGCCCGAGTTGGCCGAGCGGGTGGAGCATTACCCGGGCGAGCGGCCAATCTTCGACCTGTACGGGGTCGAGGACGAAATCCAGAATGCGCTCAGGAAGGACGTGCCGCTGAAGTCCGGCGGCTACCTGATCGTGGACCAGACCGAGGCGATGACCACGATCGATGTCAACACGGGCGGATTCCTCGGGTCGCGCAACCTCGAGGAAACCGTGTTCCGCAACAACCTCGAGGCCGCGCAGGCAGCCGCGCGGCAACTGCGGCTGCGCAACCTCGGCGGCATCATCATCATCGACTTCATCGACATGGTCGACGAGGAACACAAGCGCCAGGTGCTGCGCCAGCTGCAGAAGGCGATGGCTCGCGACCATGCGAAGGCGACCGTGTACGACATGTCGCCGCTCGGCCTCGTCGAGATGACGCGCAAGCGCACGACCGAGAGCCTCGAGCGCCAGCTGTGCGAGCCCTGCCCGGCCTGCGCGGGTCGCGGCAGCCTGAAGACGCCCGAAACCGTGACCTACGAGATCTTCCGCGAGATCACGCGCGCGGTGCGCCAGTTCGAGGCGCAGAAGCTGCTCGTGCTCGCGGCGCCGAAGGTCGTCAATCGCATCCTCGAGGAGGAATCGGCGGCGGTGGCCGAGCTCGAGGAGTTCATCGGCAAGACGATCCGCTTCCAGCCCGAAGAGCACTATTCGCAGGAACAGTACGATGTCGTGCTGCTCTGACACGGGGTGCGGCCGCGGGCCGGGGTTGGCGTGAATCCACCGGTTCGCGCGCGCCTGCGCCGATTGCGCTTCGCGCTGCTCGGCGCGGCGGCCGTGGTCGTGATCCTGCTCGGCGTCGGCGCGGGCCTGATGCAGCTCGCGCTGCCGTGGCTCGAGCGCCATCCCGAGCGCGTCGAACGCTGGCTCTCCGAACGACTGCAGCGCCCGGTGGGCATCGGCCGCGTCGATGCGGGCTGGGTCGGGGGCGGTCCGCTGCTCGCGCTCGAGCAGGTTCGCATCGGCGAGACCGCGGACGGCCAGCGCGTTTTCGCCGTGCCGCGCGCGGAGCTCGCGTTCAATCCCTGGGCCGTTTTCGCGAGCGGTCGCGCGACCAGCGAGTTCCGCGTCGCTGGCCTCGACCTCGCGTTCGTCAACGAAGACGGCAATTGGCGTGCACGCGACCTGCCATTTGGCGCGGGTGGCCGGCGCGGCACGTTCTCGATGGGCGCGCTCGGCGCGATCGAGGTGCGTTCGCTGAGCCTCACGGTCGAGGACGCGCGCAACGGGCGCCGGTTCGCATTCGACGTGCCGGTCCTCAGGTTGCTCAATCGCGGCGAGGTCACGCGCGTGCTCGGGCGCGCCCGCTTCGCGGGCAGCGATTCACCGCTGGTCGACATCGTCGCCGATCTCGACCTCAATGCGCTGAGCGGCGAACTCTACGCAGGCGGGCGCCAGCTCGACCTGGCTGCATTCGCCGCGCAGCCATGGCCCGGCGGGGTGCATCCGGTAGGCGGCACGGGGTCGGTGCAATTGTGGGCGCGCGTGCACGAGGGACGCATCGACGACGTGCGCGCGCGCGTGGAC
>JAEYZH010000106.1 GCA_023430685.1 Pseudomonadota bacterium
GTGCAGGGCACGGGCCTGCTGTTCTCGTGCGAGCTGTCGCCCGACTTCAAGTGCTACGGCGAAGGCAGCACCGAGGAGTGGATGCGCGAGAACGGCTACGGCGTGATCCATGGCGGCGCCAACTCGCTGCGCTTCACGCCGCATTTCGCGATCGGCGATGCCGAGGTCGACCTCGTCGTCGAGGGCGTGCGCCGCGCGCTGGTCGAGGGTCCGCGCAAGGTCGAGGGCAAGCGCGCGGCCGCCTGATCGCTCGCCGCGCCGGCCCGGCGCGGCAGCCTGCGGTTTTTTCCTACATGCGCGCCGCCGCATTCCTCGGCGCGCAAGCGCGCGAGGCGCGCGCGCGGCGCCGGCAGTTTCCTCTCCCCCGCGAGCGGCGCACCGCGGACACTTCTCCCACCACGGCCGGACGGTCGTGGATCAACCATCCAGGGAGGAGTGTCACATGCAGATCACGTCCATCACGTCGCTGCTGTTCGCCTGCGCCATCGCGTTCGGCGCCGGCAATGCGTTCGCGCAGGATTCCGAGGCGACGGGCAAGTCCGGCAAGCCGCTCACGGGGCAGCAGCTGCGCATGAAGAACTGCAACGCCGACGCGCGCGAGCAGGGACTCAAGGGCGACGAGCGCCGCGCCTTCATGAGCACCTGCCTCAAGGGCGGCACCAAGGAACTCGCCGCGCGCGGCGACACCAAGCCCGCGGCGACGCCGAGCCCCGCGCAGCTCAAGCGCAAGGCCTGCAGCGCCGAGGCGAAGTCGCAGGGCCTCAAGGGCGACGAGCGCAAGGCGTTCGTGAACGAATGCGTGAGCGAGGACGAACTCGCGCGCGCGGGCTGATCACACCACCAGGACCGCCGCGGATCCATTCCGCGGCACCCGGCACATGGACGTGCCCCTTGCGCGCGCGGCCCCGCGCGCGCTCAGCGGAAGCGGTCGGTCGCCCTCACGAGTTCGTCCGTGATGCCCGGCTCGAACGCCGAATGCCCGGCGTCGGCGACGATGCGCAGGTCCGCTTCGGGCCAGGCGCGGTGGAGGTCCCAGGCGCTGCGCACGGGACACACGACGTCATAACGTCCCTGCACGATCACTGCGGGGATGTCGCGGATCCGGTGCACATCGCGCAGCAGCTGCGCGTCGCTGTCGAAGAACCCGCCATTCACGAAATAGTGGTTCTCGATGCGCGCGAACGCGAGCGCGAAATCGTCCTCGCCGCTGGATGCGATGTGCGAGGTGTCCTGGAACAGGAAGCTCGTCGCGCCCTCCCAGATGGACCACGCGCGCGCCGCCGCGAGCCGCACGGCGGGATCGGGACTGGTCAGGCGCCGGTGATAGGCGCCCATGAGGTCGCCGCGCTCGACCGCCGGGATCGGTTCGAGGTACTGCTCCCAGACGTCCGGGAAGATCGCGTCGCATCCTCGCTGGTAGAACCATTCCAGCTCCCAGCGGCGCAGCATGAAGATCCCTCGCAACACGAGTTCGCTCACGCGTTGCGGATGGGTCTCGGCATAGGCGAGCGCGAGCGTCGAACCCCATGAGCCGCCGAACACCTGCCAGCGCTCGATGCCGAGATGCTCGCGCAGCTGTTCGATGTCGGCGACGAGATGCCAGGTGGTGTTGTCGGCGAGTTCGGCATGCGGCGTCGAACGCCCGCAGCCGCGCTGGTCGAACAACACGATGCGGTAGCGCGCGGGATCGAAGAAGCGCCGGCACTTCGGATTGCAGCCCGCGCCGGGGCCACCGTGCAGGAACACGACGGGCTTGCCGCGCGGGTTGCCGCACTGCTCGTAGTACACGCGATGCAGCGGGGAGACATCGAGGAAACCGGAATCGAAGGGATCGATGTCCGGGTACAGGCTGCGACGGTCGGTCATGCGGGGCGGTTCGGCCAATCAAGGATCGGACAGCATCCCACAATCGGCACCCCGAGCGCGCACGCGTCGCCGGGAGGCGGGCGACGGCCGGCGCGAGCGAGGAAGGCGTGGAACGGACTGGCCCGCTCGGACGCGGGCGCTGCAATGGTCGGGGCGGCGGGATTCGAACCCACGACCCCCTGCCCCCCAGGCAGGTGCGCTACCAGGCTGCGCTACGCCCCGACATGTTGCAGTGATTCGGCTGGTCCGCGATTTTAGCAGACCATTGAAGAGTGCGGCCATGGATGGCCGCCTTTGCCCAGGCGATCAGGGACGATCGCAAAAGCTAACGACGCAGGATCTGCAGGACTTCCTCGAGTTCCTGCCGCACCTGGCGCACGATCTGGTTCGAGATCGTCGATTCGGCACGCGCCTGCGTGCCTTCGAGGCGCTGGCGCGCACCCGTGATCGTGAATCCCTGATCGTACAGGAGCGAGCGGATCTGCCGGATCATCAGCACGTCGTGGCGCTGGTAATACCGGCGATTGCCGCGACGCTTCACGGGCTTGAGGTTCGGGAACTCCTGCTCCCAGTAGCGCAGCACGTGCGGCTTCACGCCGCAGAGCTCGCTGACCTCGCCAATCGTGAAATAGCGCTTGGCCGGGATGACCGGCAGTTCGCTATTGCTGCCCTGATCCAGCATAGGCTTCGACCCGGACCTTCAGTTTTTGCCCGGGACGGAACGTGACCACCCGCCTGGCCGAGATCGGAATCTCGACGCCGGTCTTGGGGTTGCGCCCTGGACGCTGGTTCTTGAAACGCAGGTCGAAATTGCCGAATCCCGACAGCTTCACCTGCTCCCCTTTTTCAAGTGCATCGCGAACGACTTCGAAGAACGCGTCGACGAATTCCTTGGCTTCGCGCTTGTTCAGGCCGACGTCCAGGAACAGACGCTCCGCCATCTCCGCCTTCGTCAGCGCCATCCTACCCTCGCAGCTTCGCTTTGCAACCGGATTCCAGGGCGGAGACCGCGAGTGCGACCGATCGGTCTGCGTCCTGGTCCGTAAGGGTGCGGTAACGGTCCTGCAAAATCAAGCCAATAGCGAGACTTTTGATTCCCGAGCCGAGGTTTGCTCCCGCGTACCGATCGAACAACACGAGCCCGGCCAGCGTTTCGCCAACCGCATCACGAATCGCCGCCTCGACCGCGGCATACGGAACGTCTTCCGGGAGCTCGAACGAAAGATCGCGCCGCACCGACGGGTAGCGCGAAAGGCCCTCGGCGCGCGGCACGCCTCGTGCGCCGATCCCCGCGAGATCGAGTTCGAACACGAACACATCCTCGTCGAGCCCGAGTCGCGCGAGCAGGTTCGGATGCACTGCGCCCAGCGTGCCCACCACGCGCTCGCCGCGAACGATCTCGGCCGACTGGCCCGGGTGCAGCCACGCCGCGCTGGCTGGCCGGAATGCGAATTCCTGCGGTGCGGCGGTCAACGCGAGCAGCGACTCGACGTCGCCCTTGAGGTCGAAGTAGTCGAGCGCACGCGCCTGCGCGCCCCACTGCTCGGCAAATGCGGCGCCGCATGCGACGCCCGCGATTCGGTCGGTTTCCACGGGCCCATCCGTGCCTGCGTGGTAGGCGCGACCGAGCTCGAACAGGCGCACGCGCGCCTGCTGGCGGCTGCGGTTGGACGAAAGCGCGGCGACCAGGCCCGGCAGCAGGCTCGTGCGCATCACCGACAGGTCGGCCGAGAGCGGATTGGCGAGTTCGATCGCGCCTTCGGACAGCCCCCAGGTCGCGAGCTGCTCGCGCGCGACGAACGCGAACGTGATCGCCTCGAGGTAGCCGCGTGCCGCGAGCTGTTCACGCCAGGCACGCTGTTCGACGCGATCCTCGCGCAGCGACGGCCCCGCGAGTTCCCCCGATGGCGCGCGGTCGGGGATGCGGTCGTAGCCGTGGATGCGCGCGACTTCCTCGATCAGGTCTTCCTCGATCGCGATGTCGAAACGGCGGCTCGGTGGCGTCGCGAGCCAGCCATCCGCAATGCGCTGCGGACGCATCCCGAGCGCCTCGAGGATCCGCTCGACCTCGGCGTCGGGCACTTCGATGCCGAGCACGCGCGC
Organism: Pseudomonadota bacterium; assembly: GCA_023430685.1. Classification (GTDB taxonomy): domain Bacteria; phylum Pseudomonadota; class Gammaproteobacteria; order Xanthomonadales; family Rhodanobacteraceae; genus Dokdonella_A. The sequence continues at coordinate 3,970 of JAEYZH010000106.1, forward strand.
GATGCGCGCGCGGCGCAGCCGCACCGGCGCGGGTACCGGCAGGTGCGGCACCGACGCGGCCTCGACGAGCACGCCGGGCTCGCCTCCCGCGGCGTCGAGGATCAGGCGCGTCGCGCGCTCGAGTGCGAGGCGCGGCAGCTCCGGATCGACGCCGCGCTCGAAGCGATGCGCCGCATCGGTGTGCATGCCGAGTCGACGCGCGCGACCGGCGAGCGCGGACGGCGAGAAATGCGCGGCTTCGAGGAACACGTTGCGCGTCGTGTCGCCGATGCGCGTGCCCCAGCCGCCCATGAGGCCCGCGAGCGCCACCGGCCGGTCGGCATCGGTGACGACGAGGAATGCGTCGTCGAGCGCGACCTCGCGCTCGTCGAGCAGCCGCAGCGACTCGCCCGCGCGGGCGCGACGCACGCCGATCGGCCCCTGCAGGCGATCGGCATCGAACGCGTGCAGCGGCTGGCCGAGTTCGAGCATCACGTAGTTGGTCACGTCGACGAGCAGGCTGATCGGCCGCATGCCACTGTGGCGCAGGCGTTCGCGCATCCACGCAGGCGTCGGCGCGGTCGCGTCGATGCCGCCGATCCAGCGCCCGCAGTAGCGCGGGCAATCGGGCGTCGGGTCGAGCGCGACCTCGATGTGGCGCGCGGATTGCGGCGCCACCGGTTCGATCACGAGCGGCAGGTACGGCACGTCGAATGCGGCCGCGACATCGTTCGCGATGCCCTCGAGCGCGAGGCAATCGGCGCGGTTGGGCGTGAGGCCGAGGTCGATCACGTTGTCGGGCAGGCCGAGGTAGCCGGCGAGCGGCTCGCCGACCGGGGCCTCGGCGGGAAGTTCGAGCAGGCCCGATGCATCGGCGTCGATCCCGAGTTCCTTCGCCGAGCACAGCATTCCCGCCGACTCGACGCCGCGCAGTTTCGCGGCCTTGATCACGAGTTCGCCGACCTTCGCGCCGATCCGCGCGAGCGGCGCCTTGAGCCCCGCGCGCGCATTCGGCGCGCCGCAGACGATCTGCAGCCGCTCGCTGCCCGCATCGACCTCGCACACCTGCAGGCGATCGGCCTGCGGATGCGGCGCGCACGAAACGATCTGCGCGACGACGATGCCGTCGAGGGCGCCGCCGATGCGTTCGACCGCCTCGACCTCGTGGCCGATCATGTCGAACCGCTCGCACAGCGCGTCGTGGTCGACTTCGAGCGGAACGCGGGAGCGCAGCCAGTTTTCGGAGAATTTCATTGGGGCCGGGAATAGGGAATGGGGAATCGGGAATGGTTCAGGACGAAGTTCGGGGAATCGGGAATGGGGAATGGTTCAAGACGACGCTCGCCCTGAAGTCGGGCGGGGTGACTGACGGTCGGCAACACGAATGCCCTTGATTCTGCTTCCTGCTCTCGCTGTCGCTATTCCCTATTCCCCATTCCCGGGCCCTCAAGCAAACTGCCTCAGGAACCGCACGTCGTTCTCGAAGAACGCACGCAGGTCGGTGACGCCGTAGCGCAGCATCGCGAGGCGTTCGACGCCCATGCCGAACGCGAAGCCGGTGTAGCGCTCGGGATCGATGCCGCAGTTGCGCAGCACCTCGGGATGCACCATGCCGCAGCCGAGCACTTCGAGCCAGCGCGAGCCGCCGTCGGGCAGGTCCCAGCGGATCACGACGTCGGCGCCGGGTTCGACGAACGGGAAGAAGGTCGGCTTGAACATCATGCGGAAATCGCGGCCGAAGAACGCGCGCAGGAACTCGCGCAGCGTGCCCTTGAGGTCGGCCATCGTCGAGGTTTCGTCGATGAGCAGGCCCTCGACCTGGTGGAACATCGGCGAGTGGGTCTGGTCCGAATCGCTGCGGTAGACCTTGCCCGGCGCGATGATGCGGATCGGCGGCGTGCGGCCCTTCGCGCTGCGGATCTGCACCGGCGAGGTGTGCGTGCGCAGGAGGCGCCCGTCCGGGAACCAGAACGTGTCGTGCATCGTGCGCGCGGGATGGTCGGGCGGGAAGTTCAGCGCGCCGAAATTGTGCCAGTCGTCCTCGATCTCGGGGCCGTCGGCGACGTCGTAGCCGAGCCGCGCGAAGATCGACACGATCCGATCGAGTGCGCGCGTGAGCGGATGCAGGCTGCCGCGATCGGCGTTCCTGCCGGGCAGCGTCACGTCGACGCGGTCGTGCGCGAGCCGCTGCTCGAGCGCCGCCGCCTCGAGCACGGCCTTGCGCGCAGCCAGCGCGATCGCGATGCGTTCCTTCGCGACATTGACTTCGGCGCCGCGCGCCTTGCGCTCGTCGGGCGGCAGCGCGCCGAGCGCCTTCAGCGCGGCAGTGACTGCGCCGTTCTTGCCGAGCAGCGCGACGCGCTGCGCTTCGAGCGCATCGAGCGATCCCGCGTTGGCGATCCCGTCGAGCGATCGCTGGATGTCCTGCAGCACGTCCATCGGCTAATCCACCAGGGTGTTCCGGAAACGAAAACGGGGAGGAGGCCAGGCCTCCTCCCCGCGTGTCTCGACGCGTGCCGCGTGCCGCGGGGCCGATGCGGTCCCGCTGCACGAACGCTCGAAAAACTACGCAGCCAGACTGGCCTTGGCCTTCTCCGCGAGCGCGCCGAACGCCTTGATGTCGTGCACGGCGATGTCCGCGAGCACCTTGCGGTCGAGCGTGATGCCGGCCTTCTTGAGGCCATTCATCAGGCGGCTGTAGGACAGGCCGAACTGGCGCGCACCCGCATTGATGCGGACGATCCAGAGCGCGCGGAAGTTGCGCTTCTTCTGCTTGCGGCCGATGTAGGCGTACTGGTGCGCCTTGGTGACCGCCTGCTTGGCGACGCGGAACACCTTGCGGCGCGCGTTGTAGTAACCCTTGGCCTTGCCGAGGATCTTCTTGTGACGACGGTGGGCGATAACGCCACGCTTTACTCGTGCCATGTCTCGCCCTCCTTAGATGTACGGCAGCATGCGGGCGACGCGACCGGCGTCTTCCTTCCGCACGTGGTTGGTCGCACGCAGGCCACGCTTGCGCTTGGTGGCCTTCTTCGTGAGGATGTGGCTCTTGAACGCGTGGCCGCACTTGAACTTGCCGGACGCGGTCTTGCGGAACCGCTTCGCGGCGGCCCGATTGGTCTTCATCTTGGGCATGACCCAACTCCTTCGGTGGTTTTCGATACTGGCGCGAGCGGTGGGCGAACCCACGCTTTCCGTCCTGCTCGTTCCGGCTTGTAGGGCCCGCATCGCGGACCGGCTCCTGCTTTGCTCTTCACCGTTCCCTCGCCGTCGATGGCGGGGAGCGTGTCACGCCGCGCGGTTTGGCCCTGGTGGGACAGCCGTGCGGGCATTGCGTGTCAGATCTTCTTCTTCGGCGCGACCATCATCACCATCAGTCGCCCTTCCATGCGCGGGTACTGCTCGATCACCGCTTCCTCGGCGATGTCCGCGACGATCTTGTCGACCATCGCGCGACCCAGTTCCTGGTGCGCCATCTCGCGCCCGCGGAAGCGGATCGTGATCTTGACCTTGTCGCCTTCCTCGATGAAGCGGCGCAGGTTGCGCAGCTTGATCGCGTAGTCGCCCACATCGGTGGTCGGTCGGAACTTCAGCTCCTTGATCTCGACCTGCTTCTGCTTCTTCTTGGCCGCATGCGCCTTCTTCTGCGCATCGAACTTGAACTTGCCGAAGTCCATGATGCGGCAGACCGGCGGGTCGCCGTTAGGCTGGATCTCGACCAGATCCAGGCCCGCTTCCTGGGCCATGGCGAGCGCCTCGTCGCGGGACAGGATGCCTACCTGCTCTCCTTCCGCGCCAATCACGCGCACACGCGGAACACGGATTTCGTGGTTCCTGCGGTTCGGCTTGCTGTCGGTGGCGATACGTCAATCCTCCAAGGGGGAATGTTCCCGGGGCACGCGGTGTCAGGACCGCGCGCTCTCGGACTGCAGGCGTGCGGCGAAGGCTTCGATCGGCATCGATCCGAGGTCCTCACCCGCGCGAGTACGCACGGCAACGGCCCCCGCCTCCCGTTCCCGGTCGCCGACGACCAGCAGGTAGGGGACCTTGTCCAACGTGTGTTGGCGGATTTTATAGCCGATCTTCTCGTTGCGCAAATCGGCCTCGACCCGGAAACCTTTGGCCACAAGGGCTTGCGCGACCTCGGCCGCAAAATCGGCCTGGGCGCCGGTGATGTTCATGACCACGGCCTGCACCGGGGCCAGCCAGGCCGGAAATGCGCCTGCGTGGTGCTCGATCAGGATGCCGATGAACCGCTCCATCGAGCCGACGATCGCGCGGTGCAGCATGACCGGCGTATGGCGGGCCGAGTCCTCGCCGACGTATTCGGCCCCGAGCCGCCCCGGCATCGAGAAATCGACCTGCATGGTGCCGACCTGCCAGGCGCGGCCGATCGAGTCCTTCATGTGGTACTCGATCTTCGGGCCGTAGAACGCGCCCTCGCCCGGCAGTTCCTGCCATTCCACCCCGCAGGCGCGCAGCGCGGCGCGCAGAGCGTCCTCGGCCTTGTCCCAGACCTCGTCCGAGCCGATGCGGGATTCCGGACGCAGCGCGATCTTGAGGTCGATGTCCTCGAAGCCGAAATGGGCGTACACGGCCATCGCCTGGCGATGGAACGCGACCACCTCGCCCTCGATCTGGGCCTCGGTGCAGAAGATGTGGCCGTCGTCCTGCACGAAGCCGCGCACGCGCATGAGGCCGTGCAGCGCCCCGGAGGGCTCGTTGCGCGTGCAGGAGCCGAACTCGCCGTAGCGGATCGGCAGTTCGCGGTAGCTGTGCAGGCCGTGGTTGTAGACGAGCACGTGCCCCGGGCAGTTCATCGGCTTCAGCGCATAGTCGCGGTTCTCCGACGACGTCGTGAACATGTTCTCGCGGTAGTTCTGCCAGTGACCGGTCCGTTCCCACAGGCTCTTGTCGAGGATCTGCGGGCAGCGGATCTCCTGGTAGCCCGATTCGACGTAGACGCGGCGCATGGTTTGCTCGACCACCTGCCAGATCGACCAGCCGCGCGCGTGCCAGAACACGAGGCCGGGCGCCTCGTCCTGCATGTGGAACAGGTCGAGCTGCTTGCCGAGCTTGCGGTGGTCGCGCTTCTCCGCCTCCTCCATGCGCAGGATCCAGGCATCGAGCTGCTTGCGGTCGGCCCAGGCCGTGCCGTAGATGCGCTGCAGCTGCTCGTTCTTCGCATCGCCGCGCCAGTAGGCGCCCGAGATGCGCGTGAGCTTGAACGCCTTGAGGAAGCGCGTGTTCGGCACGTGCGGACCACGGCACATGTCGACATATTCCTCGTGGTAGTACAGGCCCATCGCCTTTTCGTCGGGCATGTCCTCGACCAGGCGCAGCTTGTAGTCCTCGCCGCGCGCCTTGAACACCGCGATCACTTCGTCGCGCGGCGTCACCTTCTTGACGACGTCGTAGTCCTTGTCGATGAGCTCGCGCATGCGCTGCTCGATCGCGGCGAGGTCGTCGGGCGTGAACGGGCGCTCGTACCAGATGTCGTAGTAGAAGCCATCCTCGATCACGGGCCCGATCACCATCTTCGCGGTCGGGTACAGCTGCTTGACCGCATGGCCGACCAGATGCGCGCACGAGTGGCGGATGATCTCGACGCCCTCGGGATCCTTCGGCGTGATGATGCGCAGCGTCGCGTCGTGGTCGATGCGATCGCTCGCATCGACGAGGCGGCCGTCGACCTGTCCCGCCACGGTCGCTTTCGCGAGGCCCGCGCCGATCGAGGCGGCGACTTCGGCGACCGTCACCGGATGGTCGAATTCGCGGCGGCTGCCGTCGGGTAGCGTGATCTGGATCATCGTCGGTTCCAGCGTTCGGTCCCCGCCACGTCGCGCGGAAACCACAGGCAACAAAAAAGGGCGCGTCGCGCCCTTTCCTTCTACAGCCACGGGACGAAGCGCGAGATTCTCAGTGGAGCGTCGAGGTTCGCGTCATGGTGATCGTGTTCTTTCGAACTACGGCTCCCGAATTCCCGTGCCCATGCTCAAGCTTTTGCTTCACTTGAAAAGTCCGGCCAAGGATGGCCGGTCTGGATGTCGGACAAAGACCCAGTAGTCAGATGCCGCAACGAATATCCCCATAACCCGCCATCACGGATGATGGCAAAAGTAATGGTGGGCGGTACAAGGATCGAACTTGTGACCCCTACCATGTCAAGGTAGTGCTCTACCGCTGAGCTAACCGCCCATCTTGAATCCATACCCCATCGCGCACCGCGCGATTTCCACTCCCCCTCTCCCGCCGGCGGGAGAGGCAAGGGGTGGGGGCCGCCGCGTCGCCGCTTGACGGAACTTCCACCCCCGCAAGGGGCGCGCAAGGTACCACAGCGCCCCACGCGCGACAACCGGGCCTCGTGGCTGGGAGGCGCCATGGCTGCGTCGCTGCGACGCGCGTCAGCCCGCCAGCGCCTGCTCGCGGATCCGGTGGATCTCGTCGCGCAGCCGCGCCGCATCCTCGAACTCGAGGTCCTGCGCGTGCTTGTACATCTGCGCCTCGAGCTGGCGCAGCTTCGACGACAGCTGCTGCGGCGACATCCGGCTGTAGTCGACCGCTGGCTCGGCGACCTTGCGCGCGCGACCGCGCCCGCGATCGGATTCGCCTTCACGCGCGCCTTCCATCACGTCGGTGACCTTGCGCACGACCGATTTCGGCGTGATGCCGTGCTCGGTGTTGTACTCGACCTGCTTCGCGCGGCGCCGGTCGGTCTCGTCGATCGCGGCCTGCATCGAGCGCGTGACGCGGTCGGCATACAGGATCGCGGTACCGCGCAGGTTGCGCGCGGCGCGCCCGATGGTCTGGATCAGCGAGCCGGTCGAGCGCAGGAATCCTTCCTTGTCCGCATCGAGGATCGCGACCAGCGACACCTCCGGCATGTCGAGGCCTTCCCGCAGCAGGTTGATGCCGACCAGCACGTCGAACTTGCCGAGCCGGAGGTCGCGCAGGATCTCCACGCGCTCGACCGTCTCGATGTCCGAATGCAGGTAGCGCACGCGGATGCCGTGCTCTTCCAGGTACTCGGTCAGGTTCTCGGCCATGCGCTTGGTCAGCGTCGTGACCAGCACGCGGTCGCCCTGCGCGATGCGCGCGTTGGCCTCGGACAGCAGGTCGTCGACCTGCGTGCGCGCGGGTCGCACCTCGACGCGCGGATCGACGAGGCCGGTCGGGCGCACGACGAGTTCGACCACGTTGCCCTGTGACTTGTCGATCTCGTAAGCACTCGGAGTGGCGGAGACGAACACCGTGCGCGGCTGGCGTTCCTCCCACTCCGCGAACTTCAGGGGGCGGTTGTCGAGCGCGGATGGCAGCCGAAAACCGAACTCGACCAGCGTTTCCTTGCGCGAGCGGTCGCCCTTGTACATCGCGCCGATCTGCGGGACCGTCACGTGCGATTCGTCGACCACGAGCAACGCATCGGGCGGCAGGTAATCGAACAGCGTCGGCGGCGGCTCGCCGGGCTGGCGCCGCGTCAGGTGGCGCGAGTAGTTCTCGATGCCGTTGCAGTAGCCGACCTCGGCCATCATCTCGAGGTCGAAGCGCGTGCGCTGCTCGAGCCGCTGCGCTTCGACGAGCTTGTTCTCGCGGTAAAGGTATTCCAGCCGGTCCTTGAGCTCGACCTTGATCGACTCGATCGCGTTGAGCACGCTTTCGCGCGTGGTCGCGTAGTGCGTCTTCGGATAGACGACGTACCGCGGCACCTTGCGGATCAGCGCGCCGGTCAGCGGGTCGAACAGCGACAGGTTCTCGATCTCGCCGTCGAACAGCTCGATGCGCAGCGCTTCGGTCTCCGACTCGGCCGGGAACACGTCGATCACCTCGCCGCGAACGCGGTAGCTGCCGCGACGCAGCTCCATGTCGCCGCGCGTGTACTGCAGCTCGGTCAGGTGCCGGATCAGCTTGCGCTGGTCGGTATGCTCTCCGCGCGCGAGGATCAGGCGCATCTGCAGGTAGTCCTCGGGATCGCCGAGGCCGTAGATCGCGGACACCGTCGCGACGATCAGCGAGTCGGGGCGCGAAAGCAGCGCCTTGGTCGCGGCGAGCCGCATCTGCTCGATGTGCTCGTTGATCGACGCGTCCTTCTCGATGTAGGTGTCGCTCGAGGGGACGTAGGCTTCCGGCTGGTAGTAGTCGTAGTAGCTGACGAAGTACTCGACCGAGTTGTGCGGGAAGAACTCCTTGAATTCGCCGTAGAGCTGCGCCGCGAGCGTCTTGTTCGGCGCCATCACGAGCGTCGGCTTCTGGATCCGCTCGACGAGGTTCGCGATCGTGAAGGTCTTGCCCGACCCGGTGACGCCGAGCAGGGTCTGGCTGGCGAGGCCGGCCTCGAACGCGGCTTCGAGCCGCTCGATCGCGGCCGGCTGGTCGCCCGCGGGCTTGAACGGCGAAACGAGCTGGAAGCGTTCGGTCATCGGCGTGTCCGTGCGGATCGACGATTATAGGTGGACATGCCCGCGCGCTGATGAACCGCGACGCGGCGAATTCCTACGCGACGCGTCGGCGCGCGGCGCTCGACCGCGACGTGCACGCCCTTGAACATGGCAGGGCATCCACGCAACGGACCTGCACCATGCACGCACTGCGCACATCCCGCGGCTTCACGCTGGTCGAACTCCTGATGGTGCTCGCGATCGTCGCGGTACTGTCCACGCTCGCGGTGCCCGCCTTCGGAGCCTTCATCGGGCGCACCCAGGCACGCACCGCGCGCAACGTGCTCGAGACCTCGCTGAACCAGGCGCGCATCGCGGCGGTCAACCACGGCGGCCACGTCGTGGTCTGCCCGAGCCTGGATGCGGCGCACTGCGCGCGCGCGACGACCTGGCACCAGGGCTGGATCCTCTACGTCGACCTCGACCACGACCGCGTCCGCGCGGACCACGAGCCGCTGCTCGCAGTCGGCCAGGTCCACGCGCGCGGCGTCGCGATCGTTTCGAGCAGCGGTCGCCTCGTGCTCGACTACCGTCCCGACGGCAGCGCCTCCGGTACCAACCTCACGCTGACCGTCTGCGACCGCCAGAGCGGCGCCGGCGGCGCGAGCACGGTCGTGGTCAGCCCCTCCGGCCGCGTGCGCCGCGGCGTCGCCACGCCCGCGGCTGCCAGCGCCTGCCTCGCCGCGGCCGCCACGACCGAGGCTTGACGAGGCCGGTACTCCGGAAGAAAATACGCGGCTCGCCCGAATAGCTCAGCTGGTTAGAGCACTTGACTGTTAATCAGGGGGTCGTTGGTTCGAGTCCAACTTCGGGCGCCAGACACGCAAGGGCCGCAGCAATGCGGCCCTTTTTCTTGCCGCATCGGCCGCCGCGCACACCAGCTCATTGAACTGTTGGCCCGATCCATACCGACGCTGTATTCGCTTTGCGGGCCACTTGGCAACGGCAGCGGCAAACAGCGTGGAGCTGCGGCTAGTCGTAGCATCGACCGAACTACTCAGCTCGATAGTTCCAGTTGGTCAACTTGCCGCTGCTTGAACGCACACCGGTAGCTGCCAAGGAAGCGTAATCACGCGCGATGCCAGGAACGAGCGCTCCTTATTCGGCGTCTCTGGCGCGAATATTACGGTCCAGTCACCCGCGCCCCCGGGCCGAACGTCGAGGATGACGCGCACTCGTGGAGCTTCTGTGCTGTCCAGAATGATTAGATCACCTGATCGCACGCGCCGCCCCATATCCCCAAGGTTGGCCGGCGCGGCCGATACCATCGAATAGGCCTCCAGCGCCGTCCGATGGACACGCAACCACCGTTCGGCATCCACTCGAGAACGGGGTGTGCGGGCGACGCTCTCCTCGAGGATGGTCCATGCCTCGGTGTCGTCCGCGAGCCATGGGCTCAGCGCCGCCAAGAGCTGAACGGCGTACCACTGCTGGTCCTCGAGTCCTTCGAGGCCACCTCGTTGCGAGGCCACGGTGATGTCGGTCTCCACATCCCAGGCGAGCCACGCGAGGAGCCCGACGACCATCGACAGCTCGGCGAAGCCGTCGCCGCCCGCCTCGGTGAGCGCCCTCGGTGCGAGAGCGTCTGGGCCCCAGCCGACCGCGAGCGCCGCCGACTGGAGCAGGTTCCACTCATCCTCGCGATCGACGAGCTCGTGGTGCATGCGCTTCCACTCGGGGCGCTGCTCGACGAAGCGCAACGTGCGGATGACTCCAAGCACCGCCGCCAACTGCACGACGCCCCGACGCGCGCGGTCGGGTGCAGCGGCAAGCTCGAACTGCCCCTCCATGCGCTTGATGAGGCGTCGAACCTTCCCTCGACACGCCTTTGCCAGCACCTCGAAGTCCGGTGCCTGCCGCGCGAGTTCGCCGCCTTCCTCTTCGTCGGCGCCGATCTCCTCCTCCTCGCTACGCGGCCGTGGAGACGACGTCGTCGTGAGCCCCTCGCCGAGCCTACGCATCAGCGCGTCGAGCAAGACGACGATGTCACCGCTCGCGAGGCTCCTCGTGCGTCGCGCCGAGGACTTCCGCCCGGCAGCCGAGAGCGCGAGCGATGCCGGCGCCTGGCCTGCCTCCTGCTCCCCACCGGGCCCCGTCGTTGGACGGAGCGGCGTCGTGCGCACTACGTCGTCCGAGTCGAAGATGACCTTCTCCGTCAGCTTCAGCAGCGCCTCGAGCTGCGTCGGATCTTCTTCGAGCGCGCCGAGCGCCTGCCGGAGCGCCTTGCGCGTATCGCCGCCGAGGTTCTTCGCGATGTCCTCGGTGCGGTGAACGACGACGAGCGTGTGACCATCAGCCGAACGCTCCTCGAGGTAGCGGGCGCCGTCGCGCACGGCGTCGGGCGCATCGACAACGCCCGCCTCACGCACGACGGCATCACCGAGGGGTGCGTCCATGTCGCCGGCACCGCGAAGGACCAAGCCGACTCGAAGCGGCTCCTGCGCCAGGAAGCCGGTGGGCGTCGGCGTAGCGATGCAGATGTGCCGCGACTCCTCGGCGAGCGCGGACGGCGCGGCCTTCCGGCGTGCGGTGACAGCGTTCCAGTCGGTGGCCGTGACGGCTGGCGCGCCGAGCAGTGCTTCCATTCCGAGCAACTCGGATGCACCCTTGCGGCGATCGGCGACCACGGCCTCTGCGTTGCGCGCGCCCGGTGCCGCGAAGAACGCTGCAACGCTCGGGTTCGCGCTGCCCGTGACGAGCAGCTCCTCCTGCTTGCTGGCAAACCAGAACACCTTCGCGTGCAGGTAGCGCGACGCCCCGTCACGCCGCTGAGGGATGGCCGGGACGCCCGCGATGTTGACCCACTCGACACCCTCGAGCGTCGCGGCCTCGACCGGATCGATCTCCACTGACTCCGGGTCGATGCCGATGACGAGCCGCGTCGGGCGCACCTCGCGCTGAAGGCGTCGAACCAGTGCCAGCGCCGGGTCGAAGAACGGGCCGCCGATGAAGGCGGTCGTGACGTCCTTCGGGATGAGGGGTGTGACCTGCGACCAGAGGTCGGGGCCCGCGCTCGCCTCCGTGAGTAGTTGGCGGTCCTGGGGGCCGGTCCCGAGTGGCCCGTCGAGCCAGGGCACGCCCAGCTTCACGCCCTCGAAGGCCTCGACCACATCGGGAAGGTTCGCGGGCACGAACCCGGCGAGGTAGTCGAGCGCCTGCCGGAACGGCGCACCGCCCGCACGCAGCGCGGCGCCCTCGAGACGGAAGATGTTGGTGACCTCGTCGTTTAGGCCGAAGCCCGAGAGCGTCATGTTGTGGCTGCCGACGAGCAGCGAGCCCTTCGACTTCCCGAAGCGAAGGAACAGCTTCGGGTGGAACGCGCCGCCGACCTTCACGGGGATGAGGGTGTAGTCGCGTCCGGCGCGACGTGGCCGCAGTTCCTCGATGGCGAACGCCTCGGCGCATCGGGTCGCGTCGACCATCAGCACGTTGTGCGTGCAGCCCGCCGCCATCAGCCGCCGGAGGACCACCTCCTCGTAGAACGGGAAGTAGCAGCTATAGGTCGTGATGACCGACGCGCGAAAGCCAGTCTCGGCGACGTGATCGAGCAGCGACGTGGATGCGATCTCAGCCGACACGGCACGCCTCCAGCTCGGCTCGGCCGCGGTCGGTCAGGAGCATCACACCCTCGTCGTCGTACGCGACGAGGCCGAGGTCGCGGAGGATCTGCTGCGCCCTGCTGACGCGCGGCTGGGTGAAGCCCGGGGCCGGCGCCTCGACCACGCGCAGCTCGCCTTCGAGAGGGCGGATGCGGAACGTGTCACGGCGCTCGCCACGCAGCTTGCGGAGCGCCACGCGAAGGTGACGAGCGACGCCCCACTGCACCGCGAGCCAGCGAACCCACCCCTCGACGGTCAGCCCAGTCCACTCGGCTTTCGAGGCGTGCCGCAACGAGAGCAGGTGAACCTCGCGCGGGTCAAAGTACTCCGGGTCGAGTTCGAAGTCGCCGTAGGGGTACTCGTCGACGCCGCGCGCGAGCAGCGCCAGGAGGATGGCGACGCTCTCGTGCGCGATCTGCTCGAGGCTTGCGTCGTCCTTCAGGGGTAGGTTCTGAAGGCGCCAGCCCCGCTGCAGCTCGTGGTCCTCGTTCTGCCAGTCGGCCAGCGCCGGCAGTGACCCGCGAACGCGCGTGACGAGCGCGTCCAGCGGCAGCTTCAGGTCGGCCCCAAGCGACGCGAGCAGTCGGACAGCGACGTCGGCCGCGTCGCTCGCCTGTCGGATCTTCCTGGCCTCGTCGCGCTCGATGGCGCGAAGCACCGAAGCGAAGAGCCCCTGCACGGCGATCGAGAGCAGCTCGTTGCGCTGGTACGTTCCCCAGCCGCGAAGCACCCGCTGGTGCGCCCCGGTGACCGGCCACGCCGAGCCGTCAACGAGCGCGCCCGTGTAGGCCGAACCGCGCAGCAGCCCCTCGAAGGCGTACTCGGCATCGCGCGCAGGCTGGCTCACGAGGTCGAGCATCAGCCCGAGCGAGGCGCGCCGCGTCGTCCCTCCGTCGCCCCGGAACGGCTCGGTGCGCGCTAGGAACAGATCGAGCAGAAGCTCGTGCTCGGCCGCGTTCTCGTGCAGCTTGCACGGGCAGAACGCTTCCAGCTCGTCGAGCTCCTCCCACGTGGAGGTCGGCTGCTCCAGCACGCGGAAGAAAGCACCCTGCGGGACGGCGCTCGCGAACGCCTCCGCGAGCTGCCGCCCGCGCTGCTCGTCGTAGCCGGGATAGCCCGCGCCCTCGTGGTGGTCGAGCACGCGAAGGTCGCGCAGCGGCCCGAAGTAGTACTGACCGAGCCCGCCGAGCTTGTTCTTGAAGTAGCGGTTCGGGCCCTCGAGGGTGGCGTAGTCCTCGAGAGTAAAGCCTTCCGCGTCCTCCGCGATGCGCAGCAGCTTGTCGCGCCCGACCATCGCGCGCCCGTGCAGCCCATCATCTCCGTCGCCGACGACGCGGGCGTGACGGATCGCGACGAGCGCGAAGAGGCACTCGGCACGCCTCAGCACGCGACGGAACTCATCGACGGAGTGGTCGGGGCAGCGCCGCTCGAATGCCCAGACCACCCACGGGTGGAACGAGTAGTAGCGGGCCCGGTCGGTGACGTTCGTGATGCCAGGGAGGAGCTGGCCGTTGAGCGCGATGCAAGGCGCCTGCACGCCGAGGTGATCGAGGCCTCGGATGGGCTCGGGCGGCTTCACCCATGCGACGGTTTCGGCTGCGGCGGCCATCTACGGTTTCCCGGCATCGTCAGTCAGGTTCCGAGCGGAAGATCCGCTCCAGGGTCGCAGGCAGGAGCGTCGCCTTTGCGGAGCGAATGGCAGCGTGCTCGGCTTTCAGCGCTGCGACCTTGGCCCGGAGACGCTCGAAGGTGCGCTGAACGGCGAGCGGTGGCGCAGGAACTTCGATGGCCATAAGCGCCGACGCCGTCATCGTGCGGTTGCGCGCTGCCGTTCCGGGCGACGCCGCGTAGATCTTTTCAAAGCCCTCTGGCGTGGTGAAGTAGTACCAGAGGAACCCTGGCACGGCGCAGTCGGCCTTCGCTTCGCAGGTCAGCATCCGATGGTTGCCCACACAATCGTCGTCCTCCGGCTTTGCGACAGCGATTGCCTGCTCCCACGCCATTATGTTGCTGAAGACCAGATCACCTTGTTTGACCCAGTGCAGGTCTTGCCATGAGAACTCCGCGCCGAGGACCGTCCGGCGCTGGAACGTGCCTTTGAAGAAGCTGCGGACGCCAAGCTCCGTGTAGCTCGTCTCAGCGTTGATGTTGACCTCTCGTCGCACCAGCGGCGCGACCTCGGCCATCGGCCGCATGGGCGCATCGGCAATGGCGTCACTGAAGCGGACAGCCAGGAGGCGTTCAGCGTCGCGCTCGGCAGCATTGAGGTGGGCTTCAATTTGGTCGGTCTTGGTCGTCAGCGCCTCGATCCGAGCCACGATAGCCTGCTGCTCGGAGAGCGGCGGCAGAGAGAGGGCGATGTCGAGGAACGCGGCTTCCTTCACCCTCTCGCGCCGCGCGCCGATCCCCTTGGTGCAGCCCGCGAGCGCTCGGCGCCCGCGCTTCGAATCGAGGAAGTACTTGAGCCAGTGCAGATCGAGCCGTCGTGCGTCGGGAATGAACGAGGGGAACTCCTTCGACACGAAGTAGCCGTCGAGTTCTGGAGGCACCACGCCGACTGCGCCCTCCCACGCCTTGACGCGGCTGATGACAAAGGTGCCAGCATGAAGCCGGTTGAGAGCCGTGTACGACGTCTGACTTCCGAGGATGGGTGCGCGCGCGAAGAGCCCACGACCAAAGCCGTAGACTCCGGCGATCGGATAGGTCTGATCCCGTCGGACGTCGACGGCGTCATCCCTCTGCCGGAGCACCTCTCCCAGTGCGACGGTGGTCGAACTCGTCACAACTGAGCTCCCCTGACGAGGTCATCGATCTCGCCGAGGAGTCGCATCACGGCGGTCTCGTGACCACGCATCGACGCGACAAGCTCATTCGGGTCGGCGTGTTCGACCGCGCTCTTGGCGTTCGGATTCTTCAGGTCGAGGTTGAAGCCCTTGGCCGCCACCTCATCGGCACGGACCTGCCAGCTCTGCGCTCCCTCCTGACGTTGGTTCCACCACGCCCTCGCGGCCGCGAACTCTTCAAATTGAAGAGGTGTCGTCTTGCTGTACTTCTTGCGCCCCTCCGGCAAGGGCAGCTCGTAGTACCAGATCGTCTTCGTCGGACTGCCCTTCTCGAAGAACACGAGGTTGGACGGGATGTCGGTGTACGGCGCGAACACTCCGTTCGGCAGCCGCACGATCGTGTGGAGGTTGAACTCGCGGAGGAGCTCCTCCTTGATGCGTGCGGCGATGCCGTCGCCAAAGAGCACGCCGTTAGGCACAACGACCGCCGCGCGACCGGGCTTCGGTGCGCGCTTCAACTTTCGCATGATGAGCTGGAGGAAGAGCAACGCCGTCTCGGCGGTCTGCTTGTCCTCGGGGAAGTTCGACAGGATGCCGCGCTCCTCCTCTCCACCGAACGGCGGGTTCGTGAGGATGACGTCGACACGTTCCTTGTCGCCGATCTCGCGCAGCGGCACCGAGAGGCTGTTGACTGGCTCTATGCGCGGCGTCTCGAGTCCATGGAGGAGCAGGTTCATCTGCGCGAGCAGGTAAGGTAGCGGCTTCGCTTCGTTGCCGAGAATGGCGCCCTGTTGAAGCTGGCGGCGCTGCTGCACCGTCTTGCACTGCTTCTCCATGTGCGAGTACGCCTCGACGAGGAAGCCGCCCGTGCCGCACGCCGGGTCGAGCACCGTCTCGCCGATCTTCGGATCGATGACGTCGACCATGAAGCGAACCACTGCGCGCGGCGTGTAGAACTCGCCCGAGTCGCCAGCGGCGTCGCGCATCTCCTTGAGCATCGACTCGTAAAAGTTGCCCAGCGTGTGGATCTCGTCGGACGACGTGAAGTGGATGTCGTTGACCTTGTTGATGACGTCGCGGAGCAGGTAGCCGTTGATCATCCGGTTGACCGTGCCCTTGAACACGGTCGCGATGACGTCGCGGCGGTCACCACCCTCGGCGCCGCGTAGCGCACGCAGGTACGCGAAGAGGCCCGGGCCCTTCGAGCCGTCGGGGCGGCGGCACTCCTCCTGGTTGATGAATGCGATCAGCTCGTCGCCCGTGATGCCGTCTTCCTTCGCAGCCCAGTCACGCCAACGGTACGGCGGCTCGATTGCGGG
Source organism: Pseudomonadota bacterium (assembly GCA_023430685.1). Taxonomy (GTDB): domain Bacteria; phylum Pseudomonadota; class Gammaproteobacteria; order Xanthomonadales; family Rhodanobacteraceae; genus Dokdonella_A. Next base: position 20,085 of record JAEYZH010000106.1, read on the forward strand.
CTTGAACTTCTTGCCCGAGAGCTTCGCCTCCTCCGCGCGCATCGACTCCATGTCGTCGAGGAATTTGAGGAACATGATCCACGTGAGGACCGGGATGCGGTCGATCTCACCGCTGAGCCCCTTGTCCTTGCGCATGATGTCGCGCGAACCCTTGAGGATGGTCCCCAAGCGCTGCGCGGTGGTCGCGGGCATGCCATTCGCGCCATTCGCGCCGGCGCCATTCCCGTTCGTCTTCGTCTTCGTCTTCTTCACTGCCATCAGCTCGTTCTCTCGTGCGAGCCATTAGGCCGCGTAAAGGATGGTCTGCAACTCATGAATCGCCTCGCGGAGCTTCTCCGCGCCGCCGAAGTACTTGGCGATCTCGATGACGTTGCCGTGGTCGGAGATCGGCGGCACCTGCAGCACGTCGGGCAAGACGAACTGCGCGGTGCCGTGCTCCGCGTACTTCTCGAGTAGCTCCTCCAGGATCCGCCTCGCGGTGCCCGTGTGCTTCTCCAAGAACTCGCGGCGCTCCTTGCGCACGCGGTCTGCCCTCTCTCGCCGCGTCTTCAGCGGCGCGCTGTAGGCGACGTGGCAGAGCAGGTCGAAGGGGTCGGCGTCGGGCTGTGACGTGACCTTGGTGAGCTCGTCGAAGTCGATGCCGCGCTCGGCGAGGCGCTCGATGATGTCGGCGCGCTTCTCCGGGTCGGCCCACGCCTCACGCAGCTCGGCCGCCGTCGGGAAGAGGGTGCGAACGCGCTCGGCCGTGTAGTCCGTGAACTGCACGACACGGAGCTGCTTGCCCTCGGGATCGAGCTCGTAGACGAGATGCGCGGCGACCTGCACCTGCCCGCCATCGAAGTAGTACTTGCGCGGCTCGCCGTCGTCTTCGTCATCGGGCGAGAGCCCGCCGCCATGGGGCGGGCCGGGCGGCTCCGAAACCTGCAGGGGCTCGGGCTCGTCAACCTTGTACGTCTCCGGTTTCGGCTTGCCCTTGTCGTCGATCTCCTCCTCGCTCACACGAGCGGGTTCGCCGTCGAAGTCGGGGTCGGCGAAGAGCGTCGTGGCCGAGCCGGTGTAGTCGAGGATGTTGAAGAACAGCTTGCCGTAATCGTCGCGCACGCGGGTGCCGCGACCGATGATCTGCTTGAACTCGCTCATCGAGCCGACCACCCGCACGAGCACGACGTTCTTCACGGTGGGCGCGTCGACGCCGGTCGTGAGGAGTTGGGACGTCGTGAGGATGACGGGCGTCTGCTTCTCCAGCTCCTGGAAGCGACTCAAGTGCCCGCGCCCGACGTCGCCCTCGTCGGAGGTCACGCGGCAGACGAAGTCCGGGTGCTTCTGCACGAGGTCGGCGTTCAGGTTCGAGAGTGCTCGGCGCATCTCGTCGGCATGCTCCTGGTCGACGCAGAAGACGATGGTCTTGCCGTAGCGGTCGGTGTTCTTGAGGAACTCGGTGAGGTGGGCGGCAATGGCCTTGGTGCGCGCGCGCAATGCGACCACGCGCTCGAAGTCCTTGGTCGTGTATTCGCGGTCCGGGATCTCTCGCCCCGTGCGGTCCGTTTCGCCGGCGTTCGGTCGCCATCCCGCCGCGTCAAACGTCGTGATGACCCGATGCACGCGGTACGGCGCGAGGAAGCCGTCATCGATGCCTTGCTTGAGGCTGTACTGGAAGATGGGCGCGCCGAAGTACGAGTACGTGTCCCGGTTGTCCTCGCGCAGTGGCGTCGCCGTCATGCCGATCTGGTATGCGGGCTCGAAGTACTCGAGGATCTCGCGCCAGCTACTCTCGTCGCGCGCGCTGCCGCGATGGCACTCGTCGATGATGATGAGGTCGAAGAAGTCCTTGGAGTAATCCTTGAAGAGCGCCGGGCGCCCCTCGCCACCGGCCAGCGCTTGGTAGATGGAGAAGTACATCTCGCGGCTCTTCACCGCGTTGCCGCCTTCGATCTTCGCGCGGGCATCACCAAAGGGCGCGAACATCTTGGCGTAGGGATCGTCGACGAGGATGTTGCGGTCGGCGAGGAAGAGGATGCGCGGCTTGCGGTGGTCGCCCGTGCGGTTCCAGCGCGCCGACCAGAGCTTCCAGCAGATCTGGAAGGCCACGAAGGTCTTGCCGGTACCGGTCGCCATCGTGAGCAGGACACGCTTCTGCCCCTGCACGACGGCCTGCACCGCCCGGTTGATGGCGATCTCCTGGTAATACCGGGGCGTCTTCCCGATGACGCTGTAGCCGGGCGTGAGGAGCCGCTCGGCGGCTTCCTCGGTGAGCTGCTCGCCACCGCGTAAACGAGCCCAGAGGTGCGCGGGCGTCGGAAACTCGGTGAGCTCGCGCTCGAGCCCCGCGAGGAAATCGAACTCGACGATGCCGTGACCGTTCGTGGCGTAGGCGAACTTGAGCCCGAGGACGATCGCGTAGTCCTTCGCCTGCTGAAGCCCGTCGCTCGGCGACTTGTATGCGGCTTTCGCCTCGACGACGGCGATCGGGAAGTCGCGCGTGTAGCGCAGCAGGTAATCCGCGCGCTTCTGCGCCTGTCGCCGGGCCCTGTTGCCGAAGACAACGATGCGCCCATCGGTGAAGGATTTCTGCTCTGTGAGCGAGTGGGGTTCATTATCCCAGCCGGCAGCTTGCAGCTTCGGAACGACGTACTTCCGGCACGTGTCCGCTTCGTTCATGACGCCCCCTCCCGCTCCCACGCGTCACTGATGGTACCAGTCGTGCGCAGGCCAAGATGGTTAGCGTTTATCGTGGAGACCTGCAGACGGATCGCGTGCGCTGACGTAGATTCGGCACCCGAGGTGGAGCGTGATGTCTTTTTTCTTGGTCAGAGTGGTGGGCATTGGGAAACGCCCTTGGGCCGAGGCGTTGGCGATACACGCTGAAATGGAACATCCCGAAAGCGTCCCGTTCTACCATCGCGCGACCATGCCCCCTGCTCCCGACCCGATGAAGTCGCGCCAACTCCAGTTCTGGCTGCTCCAGACTGCCGTGTGGCTCGGTTACGGCGTGGAGACCTACCTCGCCGCGCTCGGCCAGGGCCGGCCGGTGGGCTACTACAAGCTCGCGTTGTTCGACAGCGTCTGCGGGTTCGCGCTGACCCTGGTCGTGCGCGCGGTGCTGAAGTCGACCTGGAACCGCCCGCCGCGCCAGCGCATCGCCTGGGGCGCGGGTGCGCTGACAGTGTGTTCGCTGGTCGGCGGTTACGCGTGGGCGCTCGCAATCTACGGCGTCTGCACCGACTGCAAGCCGCCGCCGAGCTGGCTCGGCTACATCTCCTATTTCTTCGGCTGGTTCTACCTGCTGCTCGCGTGGGCGGGCGCGTACGTCGGGATCAAGCTCGCGCGCCAGCTGCAGCAGGAGAAGGAAACCGCGCTCAAGGCGACCGCGATGGCGCACCAGGCGCAGCTGCGCATGCTGCGCTACCAGCTCAACCCGCACTTCCTGTTCAATACGCTGAATGCGATCTCGACGCTGATCCTCGACGGCCAGCGCGAACCCGCCAACGGCATGGTCGGTGCGCTGTCGGGGTTCCTGCGCTATTCGCTCGACAGCGATCCGGAACAAAAGATCACGCTGGACCAGGAAATCGGCGCGATCCGGCGCTACCTCGCGATCGAGCAGCTGCGCTTCGGCGATCGCCTCGCGGTCGGCATCCTCGTGACGCCACCGGCCGGCGATGCGCTGGTGCCGAGCCTGATCCTGCAGCCGGTGATCGAGAACGCGGTCAAGTACGGCGTATCGCGGCGCGAGGAAGGCGGCCGGATCGAGATCGTCGCGCGCGTGGAGGACGGCATCCTCGACATCGCGCTGCGCGACGACGGACCCGGCAGCCTCGACTACCGCCCCGAGCGCAGCGACGGCCACGGCGTCGGCCTCGCCAACACGCGCGAACGCCTGAACGTGCTCTACGGTGACGAACAGCACTTCACGATCGTGCGGCTGCAGCCGCAAGGTACCGAAGTCCGCATCCAGTTCCCGTACGAAACCGCCCAGATCGAGGACCGCGCTGCATGCGAATCCGCACCCTGATCGTCGACGACGAACCGCTGGCGCGGCGTGGCCTGAGCCTGCGCCTCGCGCGTCATCCCGACATCGACATCGTCGGCGAAGCCGGCAACGGGCGCGAGGCGTTCTTCGCGGTGTCCGAGCACCAGCCCGCGCTGATGTTCCTCGACGTGCAGATGCCGGGCGTCGACGGCTTCGAGCTGCTGCGCGCGATTCCGGCCTCGCAGATGCCGCTGACGGTGTTCGTGACCGCGTACGACCAGTATGCTCTGCGCGCATTCGAGGCGAGCGCGATCGACTACCTGCTGAAGCCGATCGAGGACGCGCGCCTCGACGCCGCGCTCGAGCGCGCGCGCCGCGAGCTCGCCTCGCGCGACGCGCAGGACCACTGCGCACGGCTGCTGCGCCTGCTCGGCGACGTCTCGGGCAAGCCGGACCTCACGCTCGAACAGGCACTCGACGGCGCCGCCCCGGGCACCGCCGACGACCGCCTGTCGATCAAGGATTCGGGGCGCATCCTGCGCGTGCCGCTCGACGACATCCTCTGGATCGATGCCGCCGGCGACTACATGTGCGTGCACACGCCGACCGACACGCACGTGCTGCGCGCGACGATGCGCGAACTCGAGGGCCGCCTCGACGCCCGGCGTTTCCAGCGCATCCACCGCTCGACCATCGTCAACGTCTCGCGCGTGAAGGAACTGCGCTCGCATCTCAACGGCGAGTATTTCCTGATCCTCGACTCCGGGCAGCAGCTCAAGCTGTCGCGCAGTTACAAGGACAAGGTGCGGTTGCTGCATTGAGGGCTGAGGGCTGAGGGCTGTGCAATGAGCCCGCGCGCAACCTCGCCTTGATGCATGTCGAAGGCCGGTATTGAAGGCTTGCGCATCGGATGGAGGTTCCGCGCGGCGCTTCGACTCCGCGGCCGGCGGCCGCTGCGCTCAGCGCGAACGGAAACAGGACGAAACCGCGCGCGCCTCGCCTCGCCTCGCCCCTCGCCACTCGCCCCTCGCCCCTCGTCCTCGCCGTCAGCCCTCAGCCCTCAGCCCTCAGCCCTCAAACCGTCGCACGTCCCGGCGCCCGCCGCAAACGCCTCGGCGCACCGCCTGCAACCAACGTGACTCCCGGCGCATCCGTTTCCGCGGAGGGCGGCGCAGGCTGCCGTGGAACCCGGAGAAACCGCCATGCGCCTGATCGATGCGTCCATCCGCAACCCGATCGCGGTCGCGGTCTGCGTGCTGCTGATCTGCCTGTTCGGCGGGATGAGCCTCGGCAAGCTGCCGCTGCAGCTGTTCCCCGACATCGACCGACCGAACATCACGATCTTCACGGCCTGGCGCGCGGCCTCGCCCGAGGAAACCGAAGCCGAGCTGCTCGAGCCGCAGGAGCAGGTGCTCCAGGGCCTGCCCGGGGTCGAGGAACTCGAGGGCAACGCGAACGCGGGCGGCAGCTTCATCAACCTCACGTTCGCGATCGGCACCGACATGCGCACCGCGCTGGTCGACGTGATCGGACGCATGAACCGCGTGCGCTCGCAGCCGCAGGACGCCGAGCGGCCGGTGATCCAGATCGGCGGCGGAGGCGGCGACGCGAACGATTCGCTCGGCTGGTTCTTCGTGCAGCTGTTGCCGGGCACCGAGGGTTCGATCGCGGACCAGCGCGGCTTCATCGAGGACGTCGTCAAGCCGCGCATCGAGTCGGTGCCCGGCGTCGCCGCGGTGAACGTCAACGCGGGACCACCCGACGACATCCGCATCACGGTCGACCTCGCGCGCGCGGCCGCGCTCGGCGTCGGCATTCCGGAGATCGCGCAGCGCGCCGCGCGCGCCACCGACGTATCGGCCGGCCAGATCGGGCTCGGCCGCCAGCAGTACACGCTGCGCTTCACCGGGCGCTACCAGCCGGAGGACCTCGGCGAGCTCGTGCTCGCGTGGCGCGAGGGCAGGCCGGTGCGGCTCGGTGACGTCGCGACGATCGAGAAACGCCCGCCAGAGCAGCAGTTCTTCGTTTACCAGAACGGCAATCCCGCGATCGGCCTGCAGATCCTGCGCGCGCCCGGCGCGAACGTGCTCGGCACGCTGGAACAGGTGAAGTCGGTCGTCGAGGAACTGCGCGAGGGCACGCTGAAGGCGCGCGGGCTCGCAATCGAGCAGAGCTTCGACGCCTCGCTGTTCATCCATCGCGCGGTCAACCTGCTCACCGAAAACCTGATCGTCGGCGCGCTGCTCGCGCTGGTCTGCGTCTGGTGGTTCATGCGCGACTGGCGCGCGACGCTGCTGATCGCAAGCGCGATCCCGGTATGCCTGTTCGCGACGTTCGGCGCGCTCGAACTCGGTGGGCGCAGCCTCAACGTGATCTCGCTCGCGGGCCTCGCGTTCGCGGTCGGCATGGTCGTCGAGGGCGCGATCGTCGTGTCCGGCAATATCATCCGGCTCAAGGAAGCCGGGATGACGCCGGTCGAGGCCGCGCGCGAAGGCACGCAGCAGGTGGTGCCCGCGCTGGTCGCGTCGACGATCACGACGATCGCCGTGTTCCTGCCGGTGCTGTTCCTGCGCGACGTCGAAGGCCAGATCTTCTCCGACCTCGCGCTCACGATCTCGATCGCCGTGGCGCTCTCGATCGTGGTCGCGATCACCGTGCTGCCGGCGGCGGCGGGCGGCTGGCTCAAGGCCAAGAAGCTCAAGTCCGGCTACGGCGACGGCTGGCCCGCGCTGACCGAACGCATCCTGCGCTGGACCGACACCAGGCCCAAGCAGATCGGCTGGGTGTTCGCGTTGCTGGTGCTGCCGCTCGCCGCGAGCTGGTACTTCCTGCCCAAGCTCGACTACCTGCCGCCGGTCAAGCGCGCCGCGATCGACGCGTTCTTCAGCTTCCCGCCCGGCATGAGTCCGGAAGTCGTGAATCGCGAGATCGGCGGCACGCTGATCGAGCGCCTGCAGCCGTACATGAAGGGCGAGAAGCAGCCGCAACTCAAGAACTACTACGTCTGGCTGTGGCCCGGCGGCGGCACGATCGGCGCGCGCGTAGTCGACGAGTCGCGCATCGGCGAACTCGAAACGATCATGCGCGAGGAGATCGTCAAGGGCTTCCCCGACACGCGTGCGTTCGCCACCGAAGGCGAGCTGTTCGGCGGTGTCGGCGGCTCGGCGCGCTCGGTCGCGATCCACCTGCAGAGCGACGATGCGCAGGCGCTCACGCGCGTGGCCGAGGAAGGTCGAAAGCTGCTCGAACAGGAGTTCCCCGGCGCGAACGTGCAGGCGAATCCGAACACCGACCAGGTCGCGCTGGAGCTGCATGCGCTGCCCGACGACCGCCGCATCGCCGAGGCCGGCTGGGATCGCGCGACGGTCGGCACGATCGTCCGCGCACTCGGCGACGGCGCCTGGCTCGGCGAATACTTCGATGGCCAGAATCGCCTGCCGATCATCCTGCGCGCGGACGGACGCGAAACCGCCGAAGCGCTGGCGGAGGCCCCGCTGGTCACGCCGACCGGCGAAGTCGTCCCGCTCGGCGAAGTGATCCGGCTCGAGATGAAGCAGGGCCCGGGCCAGATCCGCCGCCTCGATCACCGACGCACGGTCACGTTGACGATGGACCCGCCGCAGACGCTCTCGCTCGAGGATGCGCTCGCGACGATCGAGCAGAAGATCGTGCCCGCGCTCCAGGCGAAGCTGCCGGCCGACGCGAACATCCGCCTCGCCGGCGCCGCGGACCGGCTCGAGGCGACGGTCGCGACGATGGGCAAGAACTTCGTGCTCGCGCTGCTCGTGCTGTTCCTGCTGATGGCCGCGATGTTCCGCTCGCTGCGCGACGCGCTGGTCGTCGTGCTGACGGTGCCGGTCGCGCTGGTCGGCGGCGTGCTCGGCCTGCGCGTGCTCGGCCTCGTCGCGTTCCAGCCGCTCGACATGCTCACGATGATCGGCTTCATCATGATGGTCGGCATCATCGTCAACCACGCGATCCTGCTGGTCGACCGCACGCGCGACGCGCAGAACCACGGCCATGCGCTCGACGAATCGATCCGCCTCGCGCTGAACCAGCGCCTGCGCGCGATCCTCGCGAGCACCCTGACCGGCGCGCTCGGCGCGCTGCCGATGGCGATCAACCCGGGGCCGGGCAGCGTGATCTACCGCGGCCTGGCTGCGGTGAACGTCGGCGGCGTGATCGTCGCGATGGTGTTCTCGCTGCTGCTGCTGCCGAGCCTGATGCGCCTGATGACGCGCAATCCGCCCACCTCCGCGCGAGCGCACGAGCACGCCTCGCGTGCCTCGATCGCGCATGCCGCCTGATCCGTCTTACGAGGAATGCCCATGTCCACGCACCGTCCGTCGTCCGGCGCCCTGCTCGTCCTTATCGCGACGCTCTCGCCCTGCGCGATCGCCCAGCAAGCCGCGCCACCACCGGCCGTCGTCGAGGTCACCGAAGTCGTCAGCGCCGAGATCGCGCCGCACCGCTGGGTGCCGGGCAGCGTCGTCAGTCGCGACGACGCGCGGCTCGCGACCAGCGCGGCCGGGCGCGTCGAGTACGTCGCCGAAGTCGGCACCGTGATCGCCGCGGGCGAACGCATCGCGAAGCTCGAGGACGAGGCGATCCGCCTGCGCCTCGAGGATGCGCAGAGCGAGGTCGCGCGCATCCGCGCGCAACGCGAACTCGCGCAGCGCCAGGCCGAGCGGCTGTCGGCACTCGCGGCGAACCATTCGGTCGCGGCCAACCAGGTCGACGAAGCAAGGGCACAGGTCGCGCAGCTCACGGCGCAACTGCGCCAGGCCGAGGTCGGCGTGCGCTCGGTCCGCTACGAACTCGAACAGACCGTCGTGCGCGCGCCGTTCCCGGGCGTTGTCAGCGAACGCATGGTGCAGCGGGGCGAGTACGTCGCGACCGGCGCGGCGATCGCGCACCTCGTCGACACCGGCCATCTCGAAGCGCGCGTGCAGGCACCCCTCGCGCTCGCCGGCGCGCTGCGTGAAGGCATGCCGCTCGAGTTGCGCGCAGGCACCACCACGCTGCGCGGCCAGGTGCGCACGATCGTGCCGGTCGGCGA
>JAEYZH010000144.1 GCA_023430685.1 Pseudomonadota bacterium
GGGGCCGAACAGGGCGCACCGCGCCTGCGCCGGCACGCGCGCGCGCAACGCCGCGAGTCGGTCCGCCGCCACCGGCCGTGCGCCGTGCACGCACACGCGCGTCGCATGGGCCGCCATCGCGTCACCATCGGGCGCAGGGGCGGCGAACGGACTGGCGTGCATCGTGTCTCCGGAGCCCGGCGGTGGCCGGGGTAGCGCGCGATTATCGCCGATCGGCTACGCGGCGCGGGCCCCGCGAGCGCATGCCTCGATGCGATCCGGATCGGGACGCCGCGTTGCGGTCGACACGGGAGCGGAAACCCCGCAGCGAACGTCGATCCGGATTGGCGCTCCGCATTCCCGGCGGTCCACTCCTCGCTCGCCGCGACGCCGGCACGCCGCTACACTCGGCCGCAACCCGCCACGACCGTCGCGTCCCGGTACCGCTTGTCCTTCCTGTCCAGTTCGCTCCGCGCGTTGCACGCCTTGTGGCGTCTCGCGCGCATTCCGTTCCTGCTCGCCTGCGGCCTCGCGATCGGGTTCCTGCTGCCCTATGCGGTTTACCTCGACCGCGAGGTGCGCGCGCGATTCGACGACCTCTCGTGGGAGAACCCGGGCCGCGTCTACGCGCGCCCGCTCGAGCTCGCGCGCGGGATGCCGATGAACGCGGGCGCGCTCGCGATCGAGCTCGCGGCCGCGCGCTACGTCGAGGACGCGGCGGCCTCGCGGCCGGGCACGTGGCAGCGCGACGGCGAGCGCTACGTGATCTCGCGGCGTTCGTTCGTCTACCTCGACGGACGCGAGCGCGAGCGGCGCATCGCACTGACGGTCTCGAAAGGTCGCGTCGCCTCGCTCGCCGACGCGGATTCGCGCGCGCCGATCGAGCGCGTGCGACTCGAGCCCGCGCGCATCGCGACGCTCTACGGCAGCCAGCAGGAAGACCGACGCTTCATCGCGCTCGGCGAGGCGCCGCCGCTGCTGGTCGCCGGGCTGCAGGCGGTCGAGGATCGCGACTTCAAGCATCACCACGGGATCGACGCGGGATCCGTCCTGCGCGCGGCCTGGGCCAACCTGTCCGCCGGGCGCGTGGTGCAGGGTGGCTCCACCCTGACCCAGCAGCTGGTCAAGAACCTGTTCCTCGATCGCGGCCGGAGTTTCGTGCGCAAGGGCAACGAGGCGCTGATCGCGTTGCTGATCGAAGCACGCTACGAAAAGCGCCGCATCCTCGAGGCCTACATCAACGAGGTGTTCCTCGGCCAGCAGGGTGGCCAGGCCGTGCACGGGTTCGCGGCCGCGAGCGAGTTCTATTTCGGACGCGACGTGCGCACGCTCGGCTCGGCCGACATCGCGCTGCTGGTCGGCATGGTGCAGGGGCCGAGCCTGTACGATCCACGCCGCAATCCCGACGGCGCGCTCGCGCGGCGCAACCGCGTGCTCGCGCAGTTCCGCGAGACCGGCCTCGTCGATGCGGCGACGCACGATGCCGCACGCAAGCAGCCGCTCGGCACCGCCGCGAAGGCGACGCTCGCGCGCGATCGCTATCCGGCGTTCCTCGAGCTCGTGCGGCGCCAGTTGCGCGAGGACTGGCCCGACGCCGAACTCGCGAGCGCGGGGCTCGCGATCCACACCACCCTGTCGCCGTCTGCGCAGGCGCTCGGCGAACAGGCGATCGACGAAGCGCTCGCGGGCCTCGGCAAGCGCGCCGACGCGGTCGAGGCCGCGCTGGTCGTCACCGGTGCGCGCGATGGCGAAGTGCTCGCGGTGATCGGCGGCCGCGATGTCGACGCGCGCGGATTCAACCGTGCGCTCGATGCGGCGCGGCCGATCGGCTCGCTGGTCAAGCCGTTCGTGAACCTCGTTGCGCTGGCGCAACCGCAACGCTATTCGCTCGCGACGCTCGTGGACGACGCGCCGGTCGACATGGCGCAACGCGACGGCACGCGCTGGCGGCCGCAGAACGACGACCGCGAGGTGCACGGCCAGGTCCTGCTCGTCGATGCGCTCGTCAACAGCTGGAACCTCGCGACGGTGCACCTTGGCCTGCGCATCGGCGTCGATCGCGTGCGCGGATTCCTCGAATCGTTCCGGCTGGGTCGCGCGATCAATCCGAATCCGTCGATGCTGCTCGGCGCGGTCGAACTCGCGCCTTACGATGTCGCCCGGCTCTACCAGTACCTCGCGGCGGACGGCCACGCGTTGCCGTTGCGGGCGGTGCGCGGCCTGCTCGATGCGCAGGGTCGGCCCCTGTCGCGCTACGGCGTGAAGCCCGGCGCGGGCGACTATGCCCACGCCGCAAGGCTCGTGACCTGGGCGATGCAGCAGGTGGCGGCCACCGGCACCGCGCGCTCGATCGATGCGGCGGGCCTCGGCTGGCTGCATGCCGCGGGCAAGACCGGCACCAGCGACACCCAGCGCGACTCGTGGTTCGCGGGCTTCACCGGCGACACGCTCGCGGTGGCCTGGGTCGGTCGCGACGACAACAAACCGACGCCGCTGTTCGGATCGACCGGCGCGCTGCGCGTCTGGATCGAACTGATGCGGCGCCTGCCGACCGCTCCTCTCGATCCCTCGCGCGAGGGGCTCGAGTTCGCGTGGATCGCGCCGCAGTCGGGCAAGCGCACCGATGCGGCGTGCAGTGGTGCGCGCGAACTGCCGTTCGTGGCCGGTTACGCACCGCGCGAGACCGAAAACTGCCCGATCGACCGCCTGCGCGAATTCTTCGGTGGCGAACGCGAGTGATGCGGACGTCGGTCGCATGGTCGCGTTCGGAGGCCGGGCCGGACCGCCATGCGAGAATGGACGGTCGCCGACGTGCTCGATGCACCTCCGCGGCGCCACTTTTTTCCCTTTCGCGATACGAACGATTGCAATGACGAACCGCTTCCGTTTCCTGCCGACCGCGCGCGTGGCGCGGATCCTTTCCCGCGCCCTCTGTGCGATCGCGCTCGCGGGTTGCGCGCATACCGGTTCCGAATCGCCCGGCGAGGATGCGTCGCCTGCGCCGCAACCCGCGGCGGCACTCGCCGCGATCCGCGCCGCAGGCGAATCGCTCGACTCGGCCGTGCAGGTGCAGCCGCTGCGCGACGCCGCGATCGAAGGCGCACTCGCGCGTGCGCGCGCGGCGGAGAAGGCCGCGCGACCGGGCGAGGCGGTCGAGCAATGCGATCACGCGCTCGCGCTGGATCCGACCGCGCCCGACATCCTGCAATATCGCGCCGAACTCGCGATCCTGCAGGGAAAGTGGGCGGACGCCGAACGCTACGCGCTCGCAAGCTTCGAACACGGCCCGCGCGTCGGCAGCCTCTGCGCGCGCAACTGGCAGACGGTGGTCGAGGCGCGCACCGCGCTCGACGACGAGCTCACGACCGCGCAAGCCCGCAAGCGCCTCGCGCAGTGCCGCGTGGCGCCGCGGCTCAGGATGTGAGGGAGCCGGGATTGGAGATCGGGTGTTCCAAGTCAAGGACGGCGAGCCTTCGAGGTTCGCGGTCAGCTGTTCGGACGAAGGATGCCGCGCCAGTGTCGAGCCCGTCCAACCAATGCGGCCGCCGCTTGCTCGCGCGTGTATTCCCCCTCCATCTGAAGTCCTGCCTTTCCGAATCACGAATCACGAATCACGAGTCACGAGACAGCCTGTGACCAACGCCTCCGACCTCCTCGGTCCCGAAGGTCCTTTCGCGCGCGAGGTGCCGAGCTTCGCTGCGCGTGCGGCGCAACAGGCGATGGCGGCTGCGGTGGAGGAGGCGATCGCGGAGCGGCAGGTGCTGGTCGCCGAGGCCGGGACGGGCACCGGCAAGACCTACGCCTACCTCGTGCCGGCGCTGATGTCGGGCAAGCGCGTGATCATCTCGACCGGCACCAAGACGCTGCAGGACCAGTTGTTCCATCGCGACCTGCCGCAGGTGCGCCAGGTTCTCGGCGCGCGCCTCGCCGCAGCGCTGCTCAAGGGGCGCGCGAACTACCTGTGCCTGCATCGGCTCGAGCAGGCTCACAAGGAAGGTCGCCATGCGAGTCGCGAACAGGCCGCGGACCTGCAGGCGATCCACGCCTGGTCGCGTCGCACGCAGTCGGGGGCGCGCGCCCCGCGCGCCCCCCGCGCCGCGGGGTAGC
>JAEYZH010000027.1 GCA_023430685.1 Pseudomonadota bacterium
GGCCCCCCGGGGGCCCCGGGCCCCGGGTCTACTACACGGCGTCGGAAGTGACGCGACTCAGTCCTTCGCGGCCAACGCTGCGCGCAATTCCCTGCCCAGCGATCGTGGCTCGCAACGCCCGATGCCGACGTCGGGCGTCTGGTGCCACTGCGCGCTCGCGCGGATCGCCGAGGCGATGTCCTGCACGAGCGCGGTGGTCGGCTCGTTGCCCTCCTCGAGGTAGATCGCCTTGACCTCGAACACGCCGGTGGCGCGGTGCGCCTTCGCATCGAGACGCCCGACCAGCCGGCCGCGCTGCAGGATCGGCAACACGTAGTAGCCCCAGCGCCGCTTCGGCGCCGGCGTATAGCACTCGATGCGATAGTCGAAGCCGAACATCGCGGATGCACGTTCGCGATCCCATACGACCGGATCGAACGGCGACAGCAAGGTCGTGTGGCTCGCGCGCAGGCGACCGGCCGCGGCGCGCGCAAGCAATGGCGCATGGTCGCGGTGCACGTAGCCCGGCGCGCTCCAGCCGTCGACGTCGACGCGCAGCAGCAGGCCGCGGTCGAGCCAGGGGTCGAGCGCCGCATCCTTGAGCTTGCCGCCGCTGCGGAAATAGTCGTTGATCCAGCGCGCCTGGGTCACGCCGAGTGCGCGCACGGCGCCGAGCACGAACTGTCCGCGCATCGCGGCCTCGTCGGCGACCGGCGTCGGCTCGGCATGCCGGCGCGCACGCTGCAGCACGCGCTCGCTGAGGTCGTAGACGCGCTGGAAGTTGTCGCGCCGGGCGACCATCAGTTCGCCGAGCGCGAACAGCGCTTCGAGCCAGCGCTTTTCGTCCTTCCATCCCCACCAACCGCCGCCTCCGCCTTCGCCGCTCTCGAACTCGGACGACTTCACGGCGCCGTTCGCGTGCACATGCGCCAGCACGCGCGCCATGTCCTGCGCATGCGCGCCTTGCGTGCGGCGCGCCATCTTCATCGCCCAGTGCCCGTCGCGGGCGTGCAGGCGATGCAGTGCGTAATCGGCGAACGGCGCGAAGCACGCCTCGTGCGCCCAGCATTCGAAGATGCGCCCTTCGGCCAGCAGCGCATCGAGCCAGCGCGGCTCGTAGTCGCCGAGGCGCGAGAACAGCACGAGGTACGGACTGCGCGCCACGACGTGGATCGTGTCGATCTGCAGGACGCGCATCGACTCGATCGCGGCGAGCACGTCGCGCTTGCGCGCGCGCCGGCGCGGCCGCACGAGCAGGCCCTGCGCGGCGAGGTGCAGCAGCCGCGCCTGGTGCGCCGTGAGTCGCGCCGGCCGCGTATCGCTCATCGCGGCGCGAGGATCGCGCGGAGCCGGTCTGGCCGGCTCGCGATGCGCTCGAGCCGCGGGTAGCGCAGGCCCCCGCGATAGTCGACGGGCACGGTGCGGTACCACTCGCCGCTTCGCACCAGCAGTTCGATCGGCTGCCCACTGCTGCCGGCGGCAATCGCCTCGCGCAGCACCTCGGCCTCGAATGCCCGCCCGTTGACCGCGACGAGGCTGGCGCCAGGCACAAGGCCTGCCTTGAACGCGGGACCCTCCCAGCGCACGTCGCGGATGCGGCCATCGTCACTGCCGACCACGAGGCCGATCGACGCGGCGTGATCGGCTTCCTTGCGGCTGGCCTGCTCGAGCTGGTGGAACGCGTTCGGCGTGTCGGTGTACACGAGCTTCCAGCCGCTCGCGGCGAGGCCGTCGAGCGGCGGCGCGTGCGCATCGAGGCGCGAGCGCAGGTAGCCGGCCCAGTCATGGTCGGCGATGCCGCCGAGCGCAGCGACGATGTCGTCGAAGTCGTAGTTGCGCGCGCCCGGATCGACCCCGTCTCCGAAGAATGCGCGCGCGAAGTCGTCGAGCGAACGCCGGTCGCGCGTGAGCTCGCGCAGCTTGGCGTCCACGCCCAGCCAGAGCAGCAGGCCCGCGCTGTAGTACTCCTCGCTCATCTGCCAGCTGCGGAACGCGCGCGGCTTGCGCGCAATCGCGACCGGATCGTGCGTGGTGTCCTGCAGCGTGCGCCAGCCGAAGCCGGGCCGCCCGTCCGCATACTGCGCGGCGACCAGGGCCAGTGCATCGATCGCCTGCGCGTCGCTCCAGAGGCCCGAACGCGTGGCGAGCACGTTGCCCCAGTACTCGGTCTGGCCTTCGTAGAGCCACAGCAGGTCGCCCTGCATCGGCGCGTTGTAGTGCGGCGTCGCGAGCCCGGTCGGCCGGCGGAACTTGCCGTTCCATGAATGCACGTACTCGTGCGGCAGCAGGTCGCGACCGGTCGCGTGCTTGTTCCAGTCGGTGAAATAACGGGGCGGCCGCGTGTTCTCGCTCGATGCGAGGTGCTCGAGCCCGATGCCGCCGAGCTGGTCGGTCAACGCGAGCAGGAAATCGTAGCGTTCGAAATGCGGCGCGCCGAACAGGCGCTGCGCCTGCACCACGAGGTTCGCATGCGCCGAAACCTGCGCGGGTGTCGCCGCGAGGTCGCGCGCATCGTCCGCGAACACGTTGAGGTGGACAGGCGCGCCCGCAGCCTTGCCGAGTTCGATGCGTCGAACATGCCGACCCGCGAACAGCGGTGAATCGACCAGCGTCTCGAGCGTGACCGGCGCGAATGCCGCGCGGCCGTCGGCTGCGGGTTCGCGCGACGCTCCCGCTGCGGGCGCGAGCGCGCCGGCGAACTGCCAGCCCGGCGGCAGCCGCACGCTCGCGGCGACCTCGATGCCGTCGGCGCGGTAGCCCGCCGGATACAACAGCACGTTTTCCCACTGCAGGTTCAGCAAGTCGTTCGTCATCACGACCCGCCCCTGCTCCGCTTCCTGGGGCGACAGGAATTCGAATTCGATCTGCACGCGCGCGACGCCCGCCGGGACCTCGAGATGGAACGCATGCACGTCGCCGGCATCGCGCCGCCACTCGAGCGGCCTGCCGTCCGCGCTGATCGTGAGGCCTGCGAGCTTGTCGATCGCGCCACGCGGCGCGTGCTTGCCCGGCAGCCATTGCGGGAACAGCAGCGTCAGCGGCCCCGGCGCCACCGGGATCTCCTCGCGCACGCGGAAGATGCGCCTCGCGATGTCGCCCGCATCGACGAAGAGCGAGATGCGACCTGGATACCGCGATTCCGGCGCGGCCACGGCGCCACCCGATGCAGGCGCCGACAGCGCGGGGCCGGCAAGCGCGACGGCCAGCAGCAGCACGCGATTCACCCAAGTTTTCAATTGCGGTCTCCTTGCGGCGGCGATCGACCCGTGCGTACGCCGCAACCACCGATTGTGGCATGGACCACCATTCGTGCGATTGCGCGATCGAGCCCTGTGGTCGCGCCTTCAACGCGGGAAAACGCCAGAGTCGACCGACCTCCATCCGCGTCGCACGCGCCTCGCTGCGACGATGGTCGACGCGCGTGCACGCGCATGCGCGACTTGCCCTAGAATCGGTCGGTCAGGCTGGATCCACCGCATGGAAGGGTGGATCGGTCGCGCGGCACGCCCGCGATCCCTCGACTGCCGCGCGTCCCGGATGGACTGCGTCAGCGCCCCCGCACCGGACCGTCGATGCTGTATCACCTGCATGAAGTCAACCGCGCGCTGCTCAATCCGTTCGTGAGCTGGTCGGGCGCCGCGGCACAGGCGCTGTTCTCGCCCGACAACTGGATTTCGCGGATGCCGGGCGTCGACCGCTTCGCCGCCGGATACGAACTCATGTACCGGCTCGGCAAGGAGTACGAAAAGCCGACCTTCGGCATCACCTCGGTGGCGGCGCACGGCGGCCACGCGGCAGTGATCGAACAGGTCGAGATCGCGACGCCGTTCTGCAACCTCCTGCATTTCCGGCGCTGCACCGACGAGCCCGGAACGCTCGCCAAGATGTGCAACGATCCGGTCGTGCTGGTGGTCGCGCCGCTGTCGGGACACCACGCGACGCTGCTGCGCGACACGGTCCTGACCTTGCTGCGCGACCACGACGTCTACGTGACCGACTGGATCGACGCACGCATGGTGCCGATCGAGGCGGGTCCGTTCGGACTCGACGACTACGTCGCGAGCATGCGCCGCTTCATTGCGCACCTCGGCGCCGAGCGCCTGCACGTGATGTCGGTGTGCCAGCCGACCGTGCCGGTGCTGGCCGCGATCTCGCTGATGGCGAGCGCGGGCGAGCCGACGCCGCGCAGCATGATCCTCATGGGTGGCCCGATCGACACGCGGCGCTGCCCGACCGCGGTCAACAACCTCGCGATGACCAAGCCGTTCGCGTGGTTCGAGACCAATGTCGTGTTCGACGTGCCGCCGAACTATCCGGGCAAGGGCCGTCGCGTCTATCCGGGCTTCCTGCAGCACGCGGGTTTCGTCGCGATGAATCCGACGCGCCATTTCAGCGCGCACTGGGATTTCTACCAAAACCTGCTGCGCGGCGACCTCGACGACGCCGAATCGCACCGGCGCTTCTACGACGAGTACAACGCCGTACTGGACCTGCCGGCCGAGTTCTACCTCGACACCATCCGCATCGTGTTCAAGGAGCATCGCCTGCCGCTCGGCACCTGGCGCGTCGACGGCGAGCCGGTCGCGCCTGCCGCGATCGGCACGACCGCGTTGCTCACGATCGAGGGCGAACTCGACGACATCTCGGGCCTCGGCCAGACGCGCGCCGCGCACGACCTGTGCAGCGGAATCCCCGGGCACAGGCGCCAGCACATCGAAGTCGCCGGCGCCGGCCACTACGGCATCTTCAGCGGGCGCCGCTGGCGTGACTCGGTATATCCGGAAGTCCGCAACTTCATCAGGCAGTTCGCGGCCTGACCGAGGCGACGCGCTCCGCACGATCGCGCGCTATGCTCGCGGGACCTCCAGCTGCCAGGGCCCCGCATGAAGAAGTCGCTCGTGTTCGCGTTCGCAGCCGCCGTCCTCGTTCCAACCGCGCACGCCGCGCCGCCGGCGAAGCCGACGATGCAGCAGGTGCTGGACGCGTCCGCGCCGGGTGACTGGCGCAGCCTGGTGCCGGAAGACACGCTCTACCTCGATCTGCCGGCCGGGCGCGTCGTGATCGAACTCGCGCCGACGTTCGCGCCGTTGCACGTGGCCAACATCCGCGAGCTGGTGCGGGCGCATTACTTCGACGGACTTTCGATCCTGCGCGTGCAGGACAACTACGTCACGCAGTGGGGCGATCCGTTCGCCGACGAGGCCGACAAGGCGCGCTCGCTCGGCAAGGTGGCGGCGACGGTGGCGCCGGAATTCGAACGCGCACTCGAGGGGCTCGCGTTCACGCGCCTGCCCGATCCCGACACCTACGCCGCCGAAACCGGCTTCGTCGCCGGCATGCCGGCCGCGCGCGATCCCCAGTCGGGCAAGGCCTGGCTCGCACACTGCTACGGCATGGTCGGCGCAGGGCGCGACAATGCGGCCGAAAGCGGCAACGGCAGCCAGCTCTACGTCGTGATCGGGCACGCGCCACGGCACCTGGATCGCAACATCGCGCTCGTCGGTCGCGTCGTGCACGGCATGCAGTGGATGTCCTCGCTGCCGCGGGGCACCGGCGCGCTCGGCTTTTACGAAGAGGCCGCGCAGCGCACGACGATCGCGCGCGTGCGCCTCGCGGCCGACGTGCCGGAACCGGAGCGCGAGCGGCTCGAGGTGCTGCGCACCGACACGCCGACCTTCACCGCCCTGGTCGAGTCCCGCCGCAACCGCAGCGACGAGTGGTACAAGCGCCCCGCTGGCCGGATCGAACTCTGCAACGTGCCGATCCCCGTGCGGGAGAAACCGTAGCGCGCGCGCCGCGACGCAGGTCCAGGGAAACCGGTCTCCACGGCGCGCGCGGGACCGGACGCGGGCTCGCGCGTTCCTACAATTGCGCGGCGTTGAAGGTGTCGCAGTGGCGCAGGTCGCCGCCGGTGAAACCGGTCTTGAACCAGCGCACGCGTTCGGCCGACGTGCCGTGCGTGAACGAATCGGGCACGACATAACCACGGGCGCGCTTCTGCAACGCATCGTCGCCGATCTGGTTCGCGGCGTTCAGCGCGGCCTCGATGTCGCCGGTTTCGAGCCAGTTGTAGCGTTGCTGCGCATGATTGGCCCACACCCCCGCGAAGCAGTCCGCCTGCAGTTCCTGCCGCACCGAGAGCCCGCCGGCGCCCTCCATCGGCGCGCCTCCGCGCGCGGACTGCTCCACCTGCCGCATCACGCCGAGCACGTTCTGCAGATGATGGCCGACCTCGTGCGCGATCACGTAAGCCTGCGCGAACTCGCCGGCCGCCTGGAAGCGCGTCGCCATCTCGCGGAAGAATCCGAGATCGAGGTAGACCTGCTGGTCGCCCGGGCAGTAGAACGGTCCCATCGCGGAGGACGCCGCGCCGCAGGCCGACTGCACGCCGCCACTGAACAGCACCAGCCGCGGCGCCGGGTACTGCTGGCCGCTCGCGCTGAAGACGCCGCCCCAGACGTCTTCGGTGCTGCCGAGCACCGCGCGCACGAAGTCGGTCTGCTCGTTGTTCTCGACCGGCACCGTCTCCTGCTGCACCGGCCCGCCTTCGAGGCCCATGCCGCCGAGCAGCTGCAGCAGTTCCATCGGGTTCTTGCCGAACAGCAGGCCGACGATCACCACGATGATGATGCCGCCGAGCCCGAGCCCGCCGCCCACGCGCATGCCGCCGCCACCACCCGATACGACGTTGTCGCTGCGCCGCGACTTCTTCCAGAGCATGGCTTCCTCCGATGCTGCACCCGTGTGGATGACGCCGGGACACTACTCCGTGGGATCGCCGCGCCGCAAGCATCGACCGCGATGGCGCGGGGATACCGTTCATCGAGCACGCGGGACGCGAGGACTTTGGATTAGGATGGCCATTCCACCCTCGACGAGACCGCCATTGAACGCGGATCAGGACGCCATCGGGGCGATGCCCGCCGCACGCGCCAACGCAAGCCCGCAGCGCACCACCGCGGCCAGTCGGCTGCACGGGCTGTCGGCGATCGGCGCACGCTACCTGCAACAAGCCGCGCGCGATCTCGACCAGGGCCGTCCCGATGATGCCGCGCGCGCGCTGCAGGCCGTCGCCGCTCTCGCCCCCCAGCATCCCGAAGTATTGCGGCTGCAGGCGGTCGTCGCGTGGCGGCGCGGCCAACCGGCGCAGGCCCTCCCGCCGCTCCAGCGAGCGCTCGCGCAGTGGCCCGACGATGCGCACATCCTCGGCAACCTCGGGGGCGTACTCGCCGCGCTCGGCGACGCCGACAACGCCGTGCGGGTGTTCGCGCGGGCGACCGAGGTCGCTCCGGCACACGCAGGCCACTGGTACAACCTCGGCCTCGTGCTCGAGACCCTCGCCCGCCACGACGAGGCCGGCGTTGCGCTGCGACGCGCGCTCGAGCTCGCACCCGATCATCTCGGCGCACGACTCACCCGTGCGGCCAATCTCGCCGCGCTCGGCGACATCGAAGGCGCCGCGGCCGCGTGGCGCGCTGCGATCGCGGTGGCCCCCGGCGCCGCGCAGGCGTGGCTCGGACTCGTCGATCTCAAGACCACCCGACTGTCGGACGACGAACTGGCCGCGCTCGAGACGCTCTACACCTCCAACACGCTCGACGAGGACTCGCGCGCGACCGCGGGATTCGCGTTCGGCAAGGCGCTCGAGGACCACGGGCGCCTCGATGAAGCGCTCGCCGTGCTGCATGCGGCGAACGCGGCGCGCCGCAAGCACGCGCGCTGGGACGCGCGCGAGTTCTCGCGCGGCGTCGACGCGATCATCGACGCATTCGGGCGCTGCGAACCGGCGACGCCCGCCGATCCGGGGGATGGCGGCGATGTCGTGTTCGTGGTGGGCATGCCACGCTCGGGCACGACGCTGGTCGAGCAGATCCTCGGCGCGCACCCCGGGATCGAGGGCGCGAGCGAACTGCCGGACCTCGACGCCGTCATCCGCGAGGAGTCGCAGCGGCGCGGCCAGCCGTTCGTCGCCTGGGTGCCCCTCGCGACGCCGGAGGACTGGCAGCGCCTCGGCCGGCGCTATCTGGAGCGAACGCAGCGATGGCGCGCGGATCGTCCCCGGCACGTGGACAAGATGCCCGACAACTGGCTCGTTGCGGGCGCAGCGCTCGCGATGCTGCCCGCCGCGCGCGTCGTCGACTGCCGCCGCGACGCGCTCGAAACCGCATGGTCCTGCTACAAGCAGCGGTTCGCCAACGGCCGCCATCCGTACGCGTACGACTTCGCCGACATCGCGGCGCAGTTGCGCGACCACGACCGGCTGATGCGTCACTGGGAGGCGCAATTCGAGGGGCGCGTTCGCGTGCAATCGTACGAGGCACTCGTCGCCGACCCGGAGTCCGAGGTGCGCGCACTGCTCGCGTTCTGCGCGCTGCCGTTCGATCCTGCGTGCCTCGATTTCCATCGGGCGCAACGCGCGGTGCGCAGCGCAAGCGCCGCGCAGGTGCGCCGACCGATCGAGCGCGATACCGCGCGCGCGAAGGACTACGGTGATCGGCTGGCGCCGCTGCAGCGGTTGCTGCGGCCCGACGAGAGCGCACCGGGCAAGCCCGTTCCGATCGCGCGCGTGCCCTCGCCTGCGGCTGCGGCACCGGAACGCCTCGCGGCGCTGCCCGTGCAACTCCGGCGGGCGCTGGAACAGGCGGAATCGATGGTGCACGACGCCAGCGCCGAAGCATCGGCCGCCGCGATCGATGCGGTGGGCCGGGCGTGCCCGCCCGGCCATGTCGAGCCGCTGCGCCTGCGCGCGATGTGGGAAGCGGCACAAGGGCGCTTGGCCCCTGCGGCCACGCTGCTCGCAACCGCGATCGAACGCGAACGCGACGACGCGCTGCTGCACAACACGCTCGGCGTGGTGCTCGCCGCGTCGGGGCAATCCGAGGCCGCGCGCGCGAGCTTTGCGCGCGCGTTCGGGCTCGATCCGCGCTCGGCCGCCTGCGCGAACCTCGCGCGCATGCAACTCGATGCGGGCGATCACCGGGGCGCGCGCGACACCTACGAAGCCGCCCTCGCGCGCGCGCCCGACCTCGTGCCGGCCCGCCGTGGCCTCGCAGCCCTGCTGCGCGACGAGGGCGACCTCGCGGGCGCCGCTTCCCACCTGCGTACCTGCCTTGCGCAGGATCCCGCCGACGCCGAGGCCTGGGACGCACTCGCGGAACTCTGCAGTGGAGCGCTGTCGGCTGCGGACCTCGAATTCCTGCTCGCGGCGTTGCAGCGGCCCGGTCTCGCGGAAGCCACGCAGGCGTTGCTCATGCGCGCCTGCGGACGCGTACTCGAGAGCCGCGCGCGTCCGCGCGAGGCGTTCGCGATGATCGCGGCGGCGAACGGTGCAGCCCTGCGCGACTCGCGCTGGGACGCGACGCGGCATGCGCGACGCCGTGAGGAGATCGAACGGGCGTTCGCCCACGTGCAAGCCGCCGACGACGCCGTGCTCGGCGAGGATGTCGTCTTCATCGTCGATGTGGCGCGTATCGGCGCGGGCCTCGAGCACGACCTCGCCGCACACGCGGATATCGCGCGTGGCGGAGAGCTTCCGCTGCTCACCGAACTGGTGGGCGAGGAATCGCGCGCACGCGGCGTGCCGTTCCCGCAGTGGGTTCCGCACGCGACGCCCGCGGACTGGCGACGCCTCGGCGAGCGCTACCTCGAACGCGCGCGCGCACGCTGCGCGGCGCCCCGATGGACCGACCGTTCGCCGGCTCTCCCGCGGCTCCTCGGCGCCGCGGCCGCGATGTTGCCTGGGGCGCGGGTGATCGATCTTCGCTGCGATCCGCTGCAGGGATGCTGGGCCCTGTACCGGCAAGGTCGCGCGCCATTCGCGTCGGATTTCGCAAGCCTCGCCGGATACTGGAGCGATTGCACGCGCCTGCTCGGCCTGTGGCGCGACCGCCTGGGCACGCGCCTGCATGGGTTCGACGACTCGCTCGTGGGCGGCGCCCGCGTCTCGGCGCTGCGCGACGCCGCCGCGCATGCGGGACTCGCATCCGCTGATGCCTGCGTCGCCGCCGCCGCAGCACGCCGTAGGATGGAAGAGGCGATCGACATGCGCGAGCCGGGCCTGCGCCAGACCCCGGCTGCGGGTGATCTCGGTGCATTGCTCGACCCCATGCGCGTGCTGCTCGCCTCGGCGCGCGTGGCGGCGCCGGCGTGAGCAGCATGAAGGGAATGGTTGTCGACGGTGCCCCGCCGCTGTCCGCCACCGCAGCGCGACACTTGCATGCCGCTGCCGGCTTCCTGCAGGCACGCGACGCGCAACGCATGCTCGAGGCGTTGCGGACCGTCCTGGCCGAGTCGCCCGCGCATCCGGACGCCCTGCGCCTGCAAGCCGTCGCGCTGCAGCTCGCGGGGCGCACCGAGGACGCGATCGACTTGCTCGGGAAGGCGCTCGCGCTTCATCCCGCCAATGCGCTGCTGCACAACGCACTCGGCGGCATCCTCGTCGAAGCCGGGCGTACCGATGACGCGATGGCAGCGCTACGCCGGGCCTGCAAGCTGCAGCCGGGACTCGCATCCGCGTGGTGCAATCTCGGCATGGCGCTGCAATCGCAAGGCGAGATCGCGGAAGCGCGATCGTCGTTCGCGCGCGCGCTCGAGTGCGACCCGCGCAACGCACTCGCGCGTACCGGCCTTGCGAACGCCTCGAAGATGCTCGGCGATACCGCGGGAGCAGCCGCGGAATACCGCGCGGTGCTTGCAGCCGATCCCGGCAACGTGCAGGCGTGGGCGGGCATCGGTGAACTCAAGACCGTGGCCCTGGATGACCGCGAGTTCGCGACCCTGCTCGAGCTGCATGCGCGCATGCCCGTCGGCGGGACCGAGCTCGCGATCGAGCAACGCGCGATGATCGGCTTCACGCTCGCGCGCGCGCTGGAAGGGCGTGCGCGCCACGCCGAAGCGCTGGCCGTGTTCGACCAGGCCAACGCGGACATGCGGCGCATCACCCCTTGGAATGCGGCGGCGTTCACGCGCACGATCGAATCGATCGCCGACGCGTTCGACATCGCGCCCGATCCCGGCGCGGATCGCTCGCGCGGCCGTGAAGTGGTGTTCGTGACCAGCCTGCCCCGCAGCGGCTCGAGCCTCGTCGAGCAGATCCTCGCCGCGCATTCGCAGGTGGAGGGCGCCGGCGAATTGCCGGTGCTCGCCAACCTCGTGCAGGCCGAATCGAGCCGGCGCCACGAGTCGTTCCCGGGCTGGGTGCGGCACATGGCACCGGCGGACTGGGCGCGGCTCGGCGAGGAATACCTTGCACTCACGGCGCCGGCACGTCGCGGACGCGCGCTGCACGTCGACAAGGCCTTGTTCAACTGGCCATTGGTCGGCGCGATCCGCGCGATGCTGCCCGGCGCGCGCATCGTCAATTGCCGGCGTGACCCGCTGGAGACCTGCTGGTCGATCTACACGCAGCGCTTCGCGCGCGGACAGCAGGCGTTCGCGTATGACATCGCATCGATCGCGGCCTGCTGGACCGACTACGACCGCTTGATGTTCCGCTGGCACGCACGGCATCCGGGCGCGATCCACGAGTTCCAGCACGAACGTCTGCTGGCGGATCCGGAAGCCGCGATCCGGGCGCTGCTCGATTTTTGCGGCCTGCGCTTCGAACCGGCTTGCCTGCGGGCACACGAAGCCAAGCGCGTCGTGCGCACCGCGAGCGCTGCGCAGGTGCGCGAACCCCTGCGTGCCGAGACCGCGCGCGCTTCGGCCTACGGCGCGCTGCTCGATCCGCTGCGCCGCAAGCTCGAGGCGTAACGCATGGGCGGCGCGGGACGAATGTTAAGCTGCGCAACGCGCCCGCGCTCCGGAGTTTTTCGGCCATGAGTGCTCCTGCAAGTCCAGATTCACCCGATGCACTCGACATTCGCCTGGCCGGGTTGCCCGATTCGGTGGCAGACGCGCTGCGCACGGCGCGCGCGCTGCTTGACCAGCGCGACGCGGCAGCCGCGGAGCGCCTGCTCGCGCGCATCGATGGTGTCGACCGGCATCCCGAATCTCTGCGCCTGCTCGGCATCGTGCGGCAGCTGCAGGGACGCCACGCCGAGGCGATCACGCTGCTTCGCCAGGCGCTCGAGCGTGCCCCGGGTGACGCGCCGACCCTCATCAACCTCGGCCTCGCCCTGCGCGACCGCGGCGAAACCGATGCGGCACTGGCGAGCCTGCGGCGTGCCTGCGAGGTCGCCCCCGGGCTCGCCGCCGCCTGGTACAACCTGGCGCGCCTGCTGGCGCGCGGCCATCATGCGGGCGAAGCGCATGCGGCCTTCGAACGCGCGCTGGAGTGCGACCCTGGGCACGAGCAGGCGCGGCTGCACCACGCCGACATGCTGCGCACGTTCGGTCGCATCGACGAAGCCATTGCCGGCTACCGCGGCCTGCTCGATGGCGGCGTTGCGGCCGAGGCATGGTTCAGGTTGTCCAATATCAAGACCGTGCGCTTCGACCCGGACGAGTGCAGCACGCTGGAACGGCTGTTCGCGTCCGACGCCCTGTCGCCCGAGGATCGCGTGCGTACCGGCTTCGCGCTGGTGAAGGCGCTCGAGGACAATGGTCGACATGCGGCGGCGTTCTCGACGATGGTCGCCGCCAATGCGCTGCAGCGGCGCCGCGTGCAATGGGACGGCGGTCCCTGGCGCGCCGCCACGACGCAGATCCTGCGCGCGTTCGAGCGACAACCTGCGGGTTCGCCGGTCGCGCAGGGGAGCGAAGTCATCTTCGTCGTCAGCCTGCCGCGTTCGGGATCGACCCTGGTCGAACAGGTGCTCGCTTCCCACCCCGAAGTCGAAGGCGCGAACGAACTGTCCGACCTCGGCGACGTGCTGCAGGCGGAATCCGATCGACGCGGCCAGGCGTTCCCCGCCTGGGTCGCCGACGCCACGCCGCGCGACTGGCAGCGGCTGGGCCGCGACTACCTCGACCGCACGGCGCGCTGGCGCCAGTCGCGCCCGCGATTCACCGACAAGGGGCTCAGCAACTGGCGCCACATCGGTGCCGCGATGGCGATGCTTCCGGGCGCGCGCTTCGTCGATTGTCGCAGGGACCCGCTCGAAACCTGCCTGTCGTGCTTCCGGCAACTGTTCGCGCGCGGCCAGGCCTGGTCGTACGACATGCAGGAGCTGGTCGCATTCTGGCACGACTACGATCGCGCGATGCGGACCTGGAACAGCCGCCACCCGGCTGCGATCCGCAGCCAGTCGCACGAGAACCTGGTCGCCGATCCCGAGCGCGAGATCCGTGCCCTGCTCGCGTTCTGCGGACTGCCTTTCGATGCGGCCTGCCTCGCGCCGCATGAAACATCGCGCGCCGTGCGCACGATCAGCGCTGCGCAGGTGCGCGAGCCCATGCGTGCCGACACGGCGCGCGCTTGGCGCTACGGCGACCTTCTGCTTCCGATGCGCCTCGCATTGGAGCGCGCACCGGGCGCCTTCGCCTGATGGCGGGCAGCGAAGCGGGTCGTCGCGTCGGCGAAGCCGGCCCGGAGTCTGCTACCCGCCTGACTGGCCTGTCCGCGACCGCAATGTCCTTGTTGCGGCAGGCGGGTGCCGATCTCGCGCGTGGCGATGCCGCCGCCGCACAGGCGCGCCTCGACGGCGCGATCGCGCTCGCGCCGAACCATCCGGAAGTGTTGCGCCTCGCGGCGATCGCCACGTTGCAACAGGGACGCGCCTTCGATGCACAGCGGTTGCTGCGCACTGCGCTGTCGCATGCGCCCCTGGATCCCTTGCTGCACACGAATCTCGGCAGCGCGCTGCGCGCCAGCGGCGATGCCGAGGGGGCGATCGCAGCGTTCGAGCGCGCGTGCACGTTGGCGCCCGACCTCGCAGCCGCCTGGTACAACCTCGGCAAAGCCTGCCGCGCGCTGCAGTTCCCGCAGCGCGCGTGCGAGGCGCTGCAACGCACGGTGGCGCTCGAGCCCGCGCATGCGCCCGCCCGCGTGCTGCTCGGCGACACCCTCAAGACGCTCGGTCGCATCGACGCGGCGCATGCAGCGTGGCGCGGCGCGATCGAGGTCGACCCGTGCAATGCGCAGGCGTGGTGGG
Organism: Pseudomonadota bacterium; assembly: GCA_023430685.1. Taxonomy (GTDB): domain Bacteria; phylum Pseudomonadota; class Gammaproteobacteria; order Xanthomonadales; family Rhodanobacteraceae; genus Dokdonella_A. The sequence goes on from JAEYZH010000027.1 coordinate 14,013, forward strand.
GGATCGCGAACCTCAACACGGTGCGCTTCGACCGGAGCGATACCGGGCGATTGCGCGAATTGAGCGCGCGCGCGGACGTCGGCGAGGAAGGTCGCTGCCTCGCGCAGTTCAGCCTCGCCCGCGCACTCGAGGACGCCGGCGACTACGCCGGGGCATGGTCGATGCTGCATCAGGCAAACGCGGCGCGCCGCGCGCTGCAACCATGGGACAGCCGCGCATTCACCGATCACGTCGCGAGCATCGAGGCCGCATTTTCCGCCCCCGTCGCACAGGCAGCGGGCGATGCCGGCGCGGAAGTGGTCTTCATCGTGAGCCTGCCCCGCTCGGGATCGACCCTCGTCGAACAGATTCTCGCCTCGCATGCGGAAGTCGAGGGTGCCGGCGAGCTGCCCGACCTCGCCGATGTCCTCGTGGCGGAGTCGTCACGCCGCGGCCGGGCATTTCCCGCATGGGTCGGGGATGCGACACCGGACGACTGGGCGCGCCTCGGCGCCGAGTACCTGCGACGCACCGCGCGCTGGCGCAGCGCGAGGCCCCGCTCGACCGACAAGGGACTCGACAACTGGATGCTCGTCGGTGCGGCCGCGGCGATGCTGCCTGGCGCGCGCTTCGTCGACTGCCGGCGCGAGCCGCTCGAAACCGCCCTCGCCAATTACCGCCAATGGTTCAGCGAGGGACAGCGCTTCAGCTACGACCTGTCGGACATCGCGGACACCATCGCCTGCCACGCGTGGCTGATGGATGGCTGGCAGCGACGGCTGGGTTCACGCCTGTACCGGGTCCAGCTCGAGCGGCTGCAACGTGAACCGGAAGGCGAGATCCGCAGACTGCTCGCGGGCCTCGGACTCGCCTACGATCCGGCATGCCTGGACCACCATCGCAACACGCGCGGCGTCCGTACCGCCAGCGCCGCCCAGGTGCGCGAGCCGCTGCGGCGGGACACGCGCAGGGCGCCACTGTACGGTCCCCTGCTCGATCGCCTCGCGGACCTCCTGCAGACCGCCGGACCGCCCAGACAACCGATATTCGGCGCATCAGCCGCAGCGCCTGAATGATGCGGCAGCGCCGCATCCGTTCATGTCGAAACAGGCCAGCGCCGGGCACGTTTCGGGCAGTGCGCAGGCCAGCGAACCGGCACTGCAAATCCGATTGCAAACTGTGGTAGCGGTCTGTTACGGTCTCGTGCGTTGTACCGTCCCACAAATAACTTGGGGAGTAGAACGTCCATGCGCAAGTCCACCCTCGCCATCAGTGTGGCGGCTGCGTTTTCGGCGCAGGCCTTCATGGCCACCGACAACGCGACCGCCGCCGACAAGACCACGCGCCAGAAGACCTCCGGCCCGGTTCCCAACAGCAGCACGCAGTTCCCGATCCAGCCACGCGGCACGGTCCTTTATGACCAGTCCGGCACCGCGGCCAATGGCGCGGCCATCCAGTTCTCGGGCAGCGTCTACGATTCCGAAGGCGCCGACGACTTCGTCGTCACCGATGCCAGTGGCTGGTCCGTCAGTGGGCTGAACCTGCAGACGAGCTTCAGCGCGGCGCCCCCGGGCGGCATCACCTACGACGTGAACTTCTACGCGGACAGCGGAGGCGCTCCCGGCGCGACGGCAGCGTGCTCGTATCCCGGCATCTCCGGCACGCTCGACGGCACGGCGACCGCGCTTTCGATCTCGTTGCCCGCGCCCTGCGATCTTGCGCAGGGGACCTACTGGCTCTCGGTCGTGCCGAACATGACCTGGCCGCCGCAGTTCTTCTGGTCGCTCGACGCCAACGCGACGATCGGCGCTCCGGGCCAGTGGCGCAACCCGGGTGACGGCTACGCCAGCGGCTGCACCGCATGGTCGCCGACGACCGCATGCGGATTCGTCGAAACCAACTACCTGTTCCAGGTCATCGGCGCAGTCGGTGGCGGCGGTGGCGGCTGCAACGCGGGCGAACTCTGCCTCGAAGTCACGCTCGGCACCGACACGACGACCGGTGCATGCGGCACGACCGACACGCTCGACGTCAGCGTCGGCGATCAGGTCAACTACTGCTACACCGTCACCAACGACACCGGCACCACGCTCCAGTTCCACACGCTCGTCGACAACGTCAACGGCACGATCTTCAGCCTGTTGCCCCAGACCCTCGCCGATGGCGCGACGTTCCAGTACAACCGCATCACCACGGCCGGCGCGACCGAAGTCGTGACCTCGACCTGGACCGCGCAGGATGTTCCGCCGGGTTACACCGCCGAAGTCACGGGCGGCGGCGGCACGATTACCGACCGCGTGTTCTGCGACGGCTTCGACGGCGTGGCCTGCGATCCGGGAGGCGGTGGAGGCGGCTTCGTCGACATCAGCGGCAGCGGCACGCCGCTCGGACTCGGCGACGACGGCGAAGCCAACGTCACGATGCCGTTCTCGGTCACGCTCTATGGCACCACTTCGAACCAGCTGCGCGTCGGCAACAACGGTGCGATCCTGTTCGGCGCGACTGCCGGTGACGTCGGCTTCACGAACACGCCGCTTCCGATGGCCGGCGCAGGGCCGATGATCGCCCCGCTGTGGGACGATTTCGACGGCACCCAGGGCGACGTCTACCACGGCACGGTCGGCACCGCTCCGAACCGCCAGTTCGTCGTGCAGTGGCACAATCGCGCGCACTACCCCGGCTCGGGCAACACCGACGGCGCGACGTTCGAAGTCGTGTTCGATGAAGCCACCGGCGGCATCTCGTTCGAGTACCTCGACGTCGCCTACAGCGCGGTCGGCAACGTCTCGTCGGATCCCGACGACTGCACCAACGGCGTGTGCGCGACGATCGGCCTGCAGTCCGACGACTCGCTGTTCAACGAGTTCTCGTTCATGACCGCGTCGATCACCGACAACTCGGGCATCGAGTGGACGCCGACCAGCCCGACCCTGTACAGCGATGACGACACCACCACGCTGAACGTCGGCGCCCCGGATATCGAAGTCGATCCGACCTCGGTCGCGGGTACCGTTCCGGAAGGCGGCAGCACGAGCATCGATCTCGACATCAACAATGTCGGCAATCGCGACCTCGACTGGAGCACCGAAGAAGCGCCCGGCCCGACCGCGCACTTCCCGCCGCCCGGCACGCGGTTCGCGATGCCGCTCGGCGATCCGGCACGCGCGAACATGGGTCCCGCCCCGCTCGCGCTGCGCAAGCCGGCCAACAAGGCGCCGGGCCCGCTCGCTGCACCGAACGGCGGCGGCGTCCCGGTGTTCGCCGCGGACATCTACAACGGCACGTTCATCACGTTCGACGCACTGGTGCCGGGCGCGACCACGCAGGTCAACACGCACGACTATGCACTGGTCGGCGGCGCGTTCATCGATGGTGACTTCTCGAAGATGTACGCGATCGACGGCTTCTCCGCCGGTCACACCAACGACTTCGTGACCGTCGATACCGCAACCGGCGCGATCACCCTGATCGCGAATGCGCCAAACAGCCTCGGCGAGGGCTGGAGCAGCCTCGACTACGATTCGACCACGGGCAATCTGTACGGCGCTTCGGCGGCGTGCGGGTCGGCTTCGCACCTGTGGAC
>JAEYZH010000048.1 GCA_023430685.1 Pseudomonadota bacterium
GTGCTCGATTTCAGCGGGCGGCCGTTGCGCTACAACACCCGCGATTCGCTGCTGAATCCCGACTTCTTCGCGGTCGGCGAGCGCGGCGCCGACTGGTCCGCGCTGCTCGCGTAAGCGCGACCGCAGGGGCCGTCGCAGCCGCGTAGGGTGGGTCGCAGCCGCGTAGGGTGGGTCGCAGCCGCGAAGCGGCGAGCCCCACCATGGAGACCCGATTGCGTCGCATGCCGCGAACGGGCGGTGGAACTCGCGCCTTCGGCGCTGCGTTCCACCCTACGCAACGCACCGCTCGTGGCGTAGGGTGGGTCGCAGCCGCGAAGCGGCGAGCCCCACCATGGAGTCCCGAATGCGTCGCATGCGGGCGATCGGGCGGTGGAACTCGCGCCTTCGGCGCTGCGTTCCACCCTACGCAACGCGCCGCTCGTGGCGTAGGGTGGGTCGCAGCCGCGAAGCGGCGAGCCCCACCATGGAGTCCCGATTGCATCGCATGCCTCGAACGGGCGGTGGAACTCGCGCCTTCGGCGCTGCGTTCCACCCTACGGATTCGGCGCTGCGTTCCACCCTGCGCATTCGCGCCCACCCTACAATCGCGCATCGCCGACTTCCGCCTGCGCCCATGGCCGAGCCCCGCACCACCATCGACGAGCTGCTGCAGATCATGGCGCGCCTGCGCGACCGTGAGCGCGGTTGTCCGTGGGACGTCGAGCAGACCTTCGAGACGATCGCGCCGTACACGATCGAGGAGGCCTACGAAGTCGCCGATGCGATCGACCGGCGCGATCACGCCGCGCTCCGCGACGAGCTCGGCGACCTGCTGCTGCAGGTCGTGTTCCACGCGCGCATGGCCGAGGAAGCGGGCCACTTCACGTTCGGCGACGTCGTCGCCGCGATCCGCGACAAGCTCGTGCGGCGCCATCCGCACGTGTTCGGCGACGCGGCCGCGCAGGATTCGGCCGAGCGCCAGCTCGCGAACTGGGAGGCGCTCAAGGCGGCCGAACGCGCGGACCGCGGCGACGCAGACACGAGCGCGCTCGCGGGTATCGCGCGCGGCTTGCCCGAGTGGCAACGTGCGCTGAAGCTGCAGCAGCGAGCCGCGCGCGTCGGTTTCGACTGGCCCGATGTCGCGCCGGTGTTCGACAAGCTGCACGAGGAGATCGACGAGGTTCGCGCGGAGTTCGCGGCCGGCGCCGATCCGGAGCGACTCGCCGACGAGATCGGCGACGTGCTGTTCGTCTGCGTCAACCTCGCGCGCCATGCGCGCGTCGATGTCTCGCGCGCGCTGCGCCATGCGAACGCGAAGTTCGAGCGGCGTTTCAGGCGCATGGAGGCGCTCGCGGCCGCGGCGGGCGGCTCGCTGGAGCAGCACTCGCTCGCCGGACAGGACGCGCTGTGGGACGCGGCCAAGGCCGAGGAGCGCGGCGCCTGAGGCCGGGTGTCACAGTGCGCCGCGTTTTTGCGTTGTGTTCGGAAAGCCGGCGCGGTGCTTGCCCGCGTGGCCGCGCATCCTGCCGTCCCTGGAGATCCTGCCCATGTCCGCGTACACCAACCCGATGATCCGTCGCCTCGTGCTGGCTGCCGCCGGACTGCTGTCGGGCACCGCCGCCGCCGCCGATGGCGTGGTCGGACCCGGCAACTGCAACGAAGCCGGGTTCGATGCGGCGCTCGCCACGGTCGACGGCAGCGGCGGCGGCACGATCACGTTCAACTGCGGCACCGCGACGATCGCGATCAGCGCACGCAAGCAAATCGCCAATCGCGTCACCATCGACGGCGGCGGCACGATCACGCTCGATGGCGGCAACAGCTCGGCGTTCATCCAGGTGTATGCGAGCGCGGAGGTCGTGCTGAGGCGCCTGACCCTGACCCGCGGCGTCTTCAATGCCGCGCATGCGCTCGAGAACTTCGGCACGCTGACACTCGATCGCGTGCGCATGCTCGACAACGTCTCGAGCGAATCACCGGTGGTGAACTACGGCTCGCTCAGCGTCCGGCGCAGCACCTTCAGCGGCAACGCGGCTACCTCGGCCACGCTCGGGGACGGCGGCGCGATCGCGAACCAGGGCGGCGAGCTGCGCGTGATGGGCAGCACGTTCGCGGGCAATGATGCGGGCCACCATGGCGGCGCGATCTTCAGCACCGGGCCGATGACGATCGCGAACTCGACCTTCACCGGCAACGACGCGACTGCAGGCGCAGGCGTCTACCAGACCGACTCGGGCGACGCGACGCTCACGCACGTGACGATCGTGTCCAACAACGCGACGCAGTACGGCGGCGGCGTCTACAACGAGGGCAGCTCCGGCACCTCGACGCTCACGGTCGGGCGCTCGATCATCAGCCAGAACACCAACGGCAATTGCGACGGCGTGCTGCAGTCTGCGGGTTACAACCTCTGGTCCGGCAGCACCAACTGCGCGCTGTCGGGCCCGGGCGACATGCAGGCGAGCCTGCCGATCGGCGCGCTCGCGAACAACGGCGGCCCGACCTCGACGATGCTGCCGCTCGCCGGCAGCGCCGCGATCAACCACGTGCCGAACGGGCAGTGCGCGCTGCCGCTCGACCAGCGCGATGCGAGCCGTCCGAGCGGCGCCGGCTGCGACAGCGGCGCGGTCGAGGTCGGCGGGACCCTCGACCTGATCTTCTTCGACGCGTTCGACTGAGCTGCGAACGGCATCGCGCCGCTCCGGCGTCCCGAGCGGCTCGGGGCGCGATGCCATCGCTTCCGACGCTGACCGCTTCGCGCCTTGCGCCGCACCCTCCGCGGCTCTTGCATGGATCCGCATTAAACCCTCCGTCGCGGGCGCGCATCCCATGCGAAAGCCTGTCACCGGAGGAACGCCCATGCTTCGCACGATCCTGTTGCTGCCGCTCGCACTGGCGCCGCTCGCGGCGCTTGCCGATGACTGCGGCCATGCCGCCGAGCGCACGCTCGACATCGATGCGGCGGGCGTCTCGACGCTGCAGTTCGACGCCGCTGCCGGCGAACTCGACATCCGCGCGGTGCCGGGACTCGCGCGCATCGAGGTGCGTGGACGCGCGTGCCACAGCGAGGAGGAAGGCCTCGCGGAGATCCAGCTGCGGCAGGAACGCACCGGCGCGGACGTGCGGGTGAGCGCGATCATCCCCGACCCGGGCTCGCGTTGGGGCCTGTTCGGCGGATCGCATGCGTACATGGACCTGCGCGTGCGCATGCCCGACGGGATCCGGCTGGTGCTGCGCGACTCGTCGGGCGACCTGCGCGTCGAAGGCCTGCGCGCCGGCCTCGATCTCACCGACAGTTCGGGCGACATCGAACTGCACGACATCGGCGGCGGCATCGAAGTGGCCGACAGCTCGGGCGACATCGACGCGCGCAAGATCGTCGGCGACTTCACGGTTCGCTCGGACAGTTCCGGCGACATCGACATCGCGGGCGTGGAAGGCAGCGTGCGCGTGCGCGACGACAGCTCGGGCGACGTCGACATCCGCGACGTGACCGGCGATGCCGAAGTCGGGCGCGACAGTTCCGGCAGCATCACGTTCGACACGATCGGCGGCAGCGCGAAGGTCGGGTCGGACGGCTCCGGCGACATCCGCGCGAGCAAGGTGCGCGGCGACTTCACGGTCGAACGCAAGGCGAATGCCGACGACATCCGCCATCGCGACGTCGGCGGTCGCGTGAACCTGCCGCAGGCCGACTGACCGAACCTGCCTGCCTTCCTTCCCCCGCGTCGCGGGGGAAGGAAGGGCGTCGTTTACGGCGCGGCTTCGAAGCCGTCGGCGAAGATCGTGTCGCCCGCGAGGTCGCCGCAGCCGACCACGCGGATGTCGTCGATGTACCAGCCTTCGCGCGGATTGGTGTTGTTGCTCGCGATGCGGAAGCGGAATCGTGCGTCGTGGCCCGCGTAGGTCGAGAGGTCGACGATCACCGGCGCATGCGCGCTGGCCAGGCCGCACCAGGCCGGGTTGCCCGCGAGCGGGTTGCCGCTGCCGCCGGCGATGGTGCCGTTGTATGCGCCGACCAGCATCTGTGCGGCCGGCACCTGGTTCCAGACGCCGTCATCGATCGAGATCTCGAGGATGCCGCCGTCCTGGCAGGTCGCGCCGCTGCCGCTCGTGCTGCCTTCGATCAGCGGCCAGTGGCTGAACTGCAGGTTGATTCCGCTCAGCGTGTCCGGGATCGCGATCACCGGCGAGACCAGCCGCTGGTCCGAGACCGACGAAGGATCGCTCGCCTTCCACGAGGACACCGGACTGTTCGGCCGCGCGGTCGAGATGGTCCAGCTGTCGGTGCCGAGCGCGGCCTCGTGCGTCCATCCATTGACGCCGCTTTCGACGTCGTCCTCGAACAGCGCCTGCGGGGTGGTGCCGATGCTGCACTGCCCGGGCCCTGCCTGCGTGATGAAGCTCGATGTCGCGCTCGAAGTCTCGCCGCACTCGTTGCGCGCGGTCACGCGCCACCAGAGTTCGGTGTTCAGCGGCAGCGCCGCGGTCGGCTGGAAGCTCGTCGTGGTCACGACCTGGGACAGGATCACGTTCGTGAACGCGGCGTCGGTCGCGATCTCGATCAGGTAGTCCGCCGCCTGCGTCGCCGCGCTCCAGCTGAACATCGGTTGCGCGGGCACGCTGTTGGCGCCATCCGGCGGCGCGAGCAGGCTGGCCGCACCGGTCGTCGCGGTCGCGACCGCGACCTGCAGCTCGACGTCGCGGTCGATGCCGGCTGCGCTGCCGCGCAGGACCAGCGTGTTCGTACCCGGCGTCGCCGTGTTGTCGACGAACAGGTTCGCGACCGTGCTGCCCGGTGGCGAGACCGGATCGACGCTGTAGCTGCCGCTGAAACCCGCCGGCAGGCCGGGCACGAAGCTCATGTCGACCGCGTCGGTGAATCCGTTGCGCGGCTCGACCTGCAGCGTGACCGGCGCGAGCGCGACCGGCGAGGGCGTCATCGCGCAGACGCCCTGCGAGAGGTTGTCGGCGACCATCGTGAACGTCGGCGTGCCGCAGCTGTCGAAGCGGAATGCCGCGACGCGGTTGCGCCAGCTGCCGCCGGCTGGCATGTACATGCCGGCGAACCAGAACGTGCAGCCGTCGACGGGGTCCACCCCCATGCCGAAGTAGTCGCCCCAGCGGTCGGCGCCGGTCTGCGCGCTCGCGCCGTCGACGAGCGTGGTTTCGGCGGTCGACATCACGCCCGCCGGGTCGGTCGCCTCGCGACCCACGTAACGCAGGCCCGCGAACACGCCGGGGTCGCGCGCGACGCTGTAGCCCATCGCGATGTTGCCCGATTCGTCCATGCCGATCGCGGCCATCCAGCGGCTGATCTGCCCGCCCGCATCAGCCGGCGCATACGTGCCCTGCTGGTGCAGGACCCACGGATTCGCGGGTCCGCCCGTACGCCGCAGTTCGAACCAGCGCACGCCCGCGATGTTGTTGGTGGTGTCGTCGGGCAGGCGCGTGACATGGTTGCCGACGAGCACTTCGTAGTCACCGAGGTTGCGGTAATGCACCGGCACCATCGGCACTTCGAACAGCGGATCGAGCAGTTGCGAGGTGCCGGGCTGGTGGATCGCGCCGAATCCGCCGGGCACGCTGAACAGCGAGTTCCACTCGGCTTCCGCGACCGATACCGGACCCGCGAGCACGGTATTCGCAGGCGTCGTGAAATCGACCGTCAGCGTGAACAGCTGCAGGAAATCCTGGGTCGGGTCGTTGCTGGCCGGATAGTTGCGTTCGTCGTCGTTGCTGCGGATGAAGATGCCCGGCGCGCCCGCAGGCGGCGGCGTCGCGCCGAACAGCGACACCGGCGGCGTCATCTCGAAACCGAGCCCGGGCAGGCCCGGCACCGCCTTGCGTTGCAGCGTCGCGCTCTGGCCCGCGAGCATGCGCGTGCGGTCGATCGCATAGACCGCGGGACCTTCGTTCGCGCCGATGTAGTACGCGTCGGACCAGACGCCGTACTTGGGATAATCCGGGAAGCCCGGCGTGTTGAACGCGTAGCGCGTCCAGGTGGTGACGACCGGGTCGTCGCCCGAGCTCAGGTAGGTGCAGAGCGTGTTGCTCGCGCCCGAGAACTCGGTGAACAGCCAGCGTTGCGCAAGCGGGTCGAACAGCACGACGCCGTCGCCGAGGCCGCTCGCGCAGGCACCGCCGCTGCCGAGACCATCCATGCTGAACGGTCCCGCGACGAGCGTGCCGTCGGTGCTGTCGTAGATCCGCAGCAGGGCGCCGCCGCTGCCGTTGTAGACCTCGACGAAGAAGCCGCCGCCGGCATCGCCGCTGATGTCGGGCGGAAACACGCCCGAGAACGAGGCGCCGTCCTGGTTCACGAGCGGCGTGGTGAAGCCGCCTCCACGCCCGCCCGAGCCGTACCCGCGCTGCAGTTGCACGAGCACGTCGATGCCCTCGACCACGGGGTTCGCGGGTTCGGGACGGTTGCGCTGCAGTTCCTCCTCGCCGTGGAACTGGCGCGGGATCTCGCGCACCGGATCGCCCGGTCGCCACGTCGGTACCACGGGTCGCGTGCGTGCGTCGAGGAAGAACGAGTCGGGCACTGCCGGCGGGCTCACGTAATCGGCGCCGCGCGAGAGCGGCACGTCGGCGGAAGGCGCGGCGAACGCGACGCCGCAGGCCAGGAGGAAACCGGGGACGACCAGCTTGCGGACGCGCTTCATCGGGCGACTCCTGCACTCGGTAGAGCGGGAAGGACGTGTCCGGGGCCGGCCTTGCGGCCTGCTCAGTCCCCGTCCTCGGGTAGCTCCGTATGCTGCGCCGCTGGAATGAGCTGTTCAAGCACGATTTCGCCGCTGCGGCTGCGCACCTGCAGGATCGAGCCGCCGCGGCCGTAGCTCGCGTGCGCGGCCTGCAGGCCATCCGCCTGCGCATGGACGCTGAGCCCGAATCCACTGCTCAGGCGTCCGCCGGTGCGGGCGTCGAGCGTGACGTCGCCGAACGTCGGCACCAGCACGACCGCGCGGCCACTGTCGGTTTCGATCTCGCTGGCGCCGCTCCAGCGTTCGCCCATGAGCATCGCGCGCACCTGGCCCGATCCACTGCGCACGACGAGTCGCTGGCGCGACGCGGCCTGGATCTCGCCGCTGCGCGAATGGGCTTCGACCGCGCCGTCACGCTTCTTCGTCGCGATGCGGCCGGCGTCGGTCCGCAGCAGCAGCGCGACCTGCTTCGGGATGTAGAGCGCGATGTCGGCGCGTCCCTGCGAGGTGTCCGGGCGCGCGCGGTCCAGCCCCTCCAGGTGCACGTCGATGTACAGCGTGTCGCCGTCGACGCGGGACTCGAATCGGGCGCGCGCATCGCGCGGCGCGAGGCGCTGCACGACCGCATGCATGCCGACCTCGTGGCGCGCATGGTCGCGCACGTTGATCTCGCCCCAGGGATTGTCGACCGCGACGCGCGCGACCTCCGGGTCGAGCGCGAACACGCGATCGATGCGCTCGAGCCGTGCCTCGCCGGTGGCGCCGTCCATGCGGGTCGGCGTCGACGAGCAGGCGCCGAGCGCGAGCGCGAGCACGGTCGCCGCGACGCGGCTGCAACGGAGGGTCGGATGCATGGCCTAGACCTTGAAGATCAGGAACGCGGCGACGACGATCAGCGCGAAGCCGAGCAGGTGGTTCCAGCGGATCGCCGCATCGAGGTAGGCGACCGAGAAGGCCGCGAACACGAGCAGCGTGACGATTTCCTGGATCGCCTTCAACTGCGCCGGCGCGTACACCGCGTAGCCGTAGCGGTTGGCCGGCACCATCAGGCAGTACTCGAAGAACGCGATGCCCCAGCTCGCGACGATCACGATCCAGAGCGGGCGGTCGGTGAACTTCAGGTGCCCGTACCAGGCGAAGGTCATGAACACGTTCGAGCCGACCAGCAGCAGGATCGGCATCAGGTAGTTCCACATCGCGCGCGCTCCGCCGGATTTCGCGCGCATGGTAGTAGGAGCGCACCCTGTGCGCGATGCGCAGCAATCCGGTTTTCGTCGCGCACCCGGTTTCCTGCGCGGATCGCCCACAGGGTGGGCGCCTGCGAGGCAGGGGACGACGCGACCGATCAGCCCCTCCGGAGCACCACCATCGGCGAGGTGCGCGCGATCCGCAGCGTGCCGAACCAGCCGGCCAGCGCGACGAGCAGCGCGGCGCCCGCGACCAGCGCGGCCAGCGGCAGGATCGGCGGCGCATAACCGGGCAGGTCGAACACGCTGCCCGCGAGCGCCTTGCCGATCGCGGCCGCGGCGACCACCGAAATCGCGCCCGAGAGCAGCCCGAGCGCGCCGAACTCGGCGAGCACCGCGACCGCGAGCTGGCGGCCATGCGCGCCCAGCGTGCGCAGCAGCGCCGCTTCGAAGCGGCGTTCGTCCGCGGTCGCGGCGAGCGCCGCGAGCAGCACGAGCA
>JAEYZH010000078.1 GCA_023430685.1 Pseudomonadota bacterium
CGCGCGCAGCGCGTCCGCGCGTGGAGCGGGTGCCGGCTCGCTCACGTGGCTGGTCGATGCGGCGCCCGCGTCGCGGCGCAGTCGACGCAATCGTTCGGCGACCGTGCTCATGCGCCGAGCAACGCAAGCACGCTCGCCGCGAGTTCGCGCGCACTCGCGCCGCCGCGGGCTTCGTCGCCGGGCACCGGCCCGACACAGGCGGGGCAGCCCGCCACGCACTCGCAGCCCTGCACGAGTTCGATCGCCTCGCGCACGAGCTCGGCGGCGCTGCGGAACAACGGCTCGGACAAGCCGATGCCGCCGGGATAGTTGTCGTAGAGGAACACGGTCGGATTGAACGAGTCGGCCTTCGCAGGATCACCTGCGCGCCCCTCGGCATCGCGCCACTGCCCGCGACCATTGAGATCGCGCGCGGCGAACCAGGTCGCGTCGCCGGAGCCGACCGCCTTCTGCAGGTCGCGCCCTTCGGCCATCACGCGCACCGCGGCGACCGTATGCAACGCGTACGCCGCGCCGAGGAAGCCGTCGAGCGCATCCTGCCGGCTCGCGAACGCGGCTTCGAGCGCATCTTGCGCGAGCTGCCACCAGACCGCGCTCGTGTGCAGTTCCTGGTCCGGCAGGTTGACCGGTCCGTAGCCGATGTTCTCGTGGCTGTAGAAGCGGATCTTCTTGTAGCCCGAGACGCGCCGCACCACGTGCACCTCGCCATGGTGGCAGGTGCCTTCGCCCGCGTTCGCGCCGTCGAAGCGCTCGAGCACCTTGAGCCGCGTGTAGTCGATCGCGTCGGTGTAGTAGTCCGCGTTCGTTGTCGTCACGAACGCCTTGCGGCCTTCCCAGTCGAGCCGCTCGACCTGGTACGGGCGCGACTGCACCATGTAGATCGCGCCCTCGTACAGGGTCAGCGCCGCGCTGCCGTAGTCGACTTCCGCGATGATCGATTGCCGCCCGTCGGTACGGTCGACGACGACGAAGTTGCCGTCGGCGACCGAGCGCAGGCTGACCGCGGCAGCCGGATAGCTGTCGGCGATCCAGTCCCAGCGATCACCCTCGTTGTGCAGCACGCCCGACTCCGCGAGCACGCCGAGGAAGTCGTCGACGAGGTTTTCGCCGAAGCGCTCGCCCGAGCGGAACGGCAGCTCGAACGCGGCGCAGCGGATATGGTCGAGCAGGATCAGAAGCTGGTCCGGCGCGATGCGCGCCTGCTCCGGCGGCGCCGCCTCGAAGAACTCCGGATGGCGCACGACGTACTGGTCGAGCGCCTGGCTCGTCGCGACCAGCACGCCGAGCGACGGCTGCTGGCGGCGCCCCGCGCGCCCGAGCCGCTGCCAGGTCGCCGAGATCGAACCCGGGAAGCCGTTGAGGATCGCGACATCGAGCGCGCCGATGTCGACGCCGAGTTCGAGCGCCGAAGTGCTGACGACGCCATCGACGCCGCCCGCGCGCAGGCTGCGCTCGGTCGCGCGGCGCTCGGTCGGCAGGTAGCCGCCACGGTACGCGCGGATTCGCGCGGGCTTGCGTGGGTCGTGGTCGAACACGTCCTTGAGGTACTTGGTCAGTACCTCGACCATCAGGCGCGACTGCGTGAACACGATCGTCTTCATCTTCGAGCGGATCGCGTGGCGCGCGAGCCGCATCGACTGCGAACGCGCCGACGCGCGGATGCCGAGATCGGGATTGATCACGGGCGGATTCCAGAGCAGCACGTGCCGCTCGCCGACCGGCGCGCCGCTCTCGGTGATCGCATGCACCGGTTCACCGAGCAGCGCCTCGGCATGATCCTTCGGATTGCCGATCGTCGCCGAGCACAGGATGAAGGTCGGCGACACGCCGTAGAACGCGCAGACGCGCCGCAGGCGCCGGATCACGTTCGCGACATGCGAGCCGAACACGCCGCGATAGGTGTGCACCTCGTCGACCACGACGTAGCGCAGTGATTCGAAGAACTGCGCCCACTTCGTGTGATGCGGCAGGATCGCCTGGTGCAGCATGTCCGGATTGCTGACGACGATGTCGCCCTTCACGCGGATCGCCTGGCGCGCGTCGGCCGGCGTGTCGCCGTCGAACGTCGCCGCGAGCAGCCCGAGCGCGCCCGCGCGATTGAGTTCGAGCAATTCGGCGACCTGATCCTGCGCGAGCGCCTTGGTCGGAAACAGGTACAGCGCCTTCGCCTTCGCCGCACGCACCGCCTCGATCACCGGCAGGTTGTAGCAGAGCGTCTTGCCCGACGCGGTCGGCGTGACCACGACCACATGCTCGCCCGCTTGCACGCGGTCCCAGGCCTCGCGCTGGTGGCTGTAGAGCCTCTGCACGCCACGCCGCTCGAGCGCCTCGCGCAGTTCGGCCGAGAGTTCCGGTGGGAAGTCCGCATGGCGCGCGGGTTGCGCGGGTCGCTTCAGGTACCCCGTGATGCGATCGCCATACTTGCGCGCCCAGCGCTCGACGAGGCGTTCGATCGTCGGGGTTTCGGCAGGTATCGGTGGGGAGGTGACGGTCATCGGTGGGCTCCGCGGCAAAGGCGCGGGTATGCCGCACCACGCTCTCACCTAGTGAGACCCGCTTGACTCCTTCCCCCGCAACGCGGGGGAAGGTGCCGAAGGCGGAAGGGGGCACGCTCTTGATCTTGATCTTGCTTCAAGAGCCTTTCGTAGGAGCGCACCCTGTGCGCGATCACGCGAATTCGACCGCCCGCGCCTCCCCGATCTCCTGCGCATGCACGCGCGACGGACACCTGCAACACCTCCCGCACATCGCTCGTGCGCAGCCGGCCGCGCTCCGCGCGTCCAGCTTGCGGGCCTGCGTGGCGCGACGGAAGCAGCGGCCATCGCGCATCCTTACTAGAATCCCCATCAAGGGGGATTCACGACATGCCAAGACCACCCAAACACTCGACCCGCCTGAAGAATGCCTTCAAGGAACGCTTCGAAACATTCCCCGAATCCACCCGCATCCGCATCCACCGCGCGATCAGCTGGCTCGCGCGCGCGGAGGCCGAGGTCGCCGACCACGACGCACGTTTCATCTTCCTCTGGATCGCGTTCAATGCCGCCTACGCACGCGATTTCGGCATCGAGGGCAACGCGCGCGACCAGCTCAAGGCGTTTTTCGACCACCTGCTCACGCTCGACACCGATCGACGACTGGCGGCCCTGCTGCTGGAGCAGTTCTGCGGACCGATCCGTACGATGATCGGCAACAAGTACGTGTTCGAACCGTTCTGGCGCGCGCTGCGCGAACACGACGCGAGCGAGCGCTGGAAGAGCCAGTTCGACGCCGCCAGCAAGCTCGCATTGCGCGCGGTGCTCGACGGCCGCGCCGACCTCGTGCTGTCGGTGGTGTTCGATCGCCTCTATGTCCTGCGCAACCAGCTCGTGCACGGCGGCGCGACCTGGAACAGCCGCGTCAACCGCGCGCAGGTCGCGGACGGCGCGAATCTGCTGATGGCGACGGTCCCGCTGATGGTCGAGATCATGCTCGAGCATCCGGAGAGCGAGTTCGGCGAGATTCTGTATCCAGTGTTGCTGACGCACTAGCGGGTACTGCTGCCAATCTGCGTTGGGCTCGGTGGTCGACGGAGCCTCGGTGGTCGACGGAGCTTTGTAGCAGCGCGGGGGAATCGGTCAGCGGTTCCCCTTTCAAGCCGAACATCTCGCCACTCTCCCTCCACGCAGGTCTGCTTGGAGCGAACCACCGCGCGCCGTCGTCGCGCGGGCTGAGACGCGATCGCGTGAGGCTGCGCTAATGCAGCGCACCGTACCGAGTTTCCGCCTCGTTCCCCTGCCGCCACCGCCGCCGCTCCAGTTCGCGTTGTTCTGCGACCGTGGCCGCCCGCGTGCATCGCCGACCGACCGCGATGTCCTGCAGACATCGATCGCCCGGCTGCTCGCTGCAGCCAGGGTTCCGCACACTTGGGTCGGCGTCTTCGCGGCCTGGTTGCGCGATGGTGTCATGCCACCCCCCGATGCCGTGGACTGGCTGCACCGGCTCGCGCACGCGCGGCGTTGGCAGCAGGCATTGCCCGGCCTCGGCTCGCTCGGCGAAGCGGCGCGACCCGTGCAGGAGCGTGGCCTTCACCTGCTGCAATATGCCCGTGCGCTACGGCAATGGCCGCGACATGCGCGCAACGTCATCGGGGTGCATCGCAGCCCACGCGGCAGCTTCGACACCTCAGCACTGCCGCCGATCCCGCAGCTCCTGCGTCCGCACGCGGCGGCGCTCGTCGCCGTGGGCATGGAGGCGATTGGCCACGTGTACGAGGCACTCGCGTTGCCGGTGCGGAGCCGGCAACGGGGCAGCGTGCGCACGATCGAGGCCTTGCGCTGCTTCCGGCTGCACTTCGAGTTCTCGCGCCGCGAAATCGCCCTGGAACTTGCGCAGGCCAGTGGCTGGACCGTGACGCGCCATGCAGAAGCGGACGTGGTCCAGCCGATTCCGACCGAAGCATGGTGCTCGCATCATGCGGCGTTGCTGTATTCCGCGCTGCGCCAGCACGTCGGTCCCGCGTGGCGGGAACCCGAGCTCGCCGAGGCGGCGCGGCGGTGGCTGGCGACCCTGGTGCGCGACTGCGTGCGGCGCTCCGGCGCGCTCGAGCATGTACGCGCGGAGTTGCGTGCTGCGTATCCGGTGGACGCCCGCGTGATCGCCGATCTGCGCGCTTGCAGCCCGATGCGCATCGGCATCAGCTGCTGGCGCTATGCATGGGGTTGGCGCCATGCGGAGGTGCTGCGTCGACGCGTCAGCGCTGCGCCGCGGCTGGCAACCGTGTGGGCTCTCGCAATGTACTGCCAGCTCGCGAGTCTCGGCGACGACTACGACCGCCTGAAGGCGGTCGCGCAGCAGCACGGCGTGACCGAATCGGGCTGGAGACTGCTGTGCCGCCACGGCCGTGCACTCTGCGTGCCGGTCACGCGGCTGATCTGGCGGCAGAACCGCGAGATCCACGCATTGTTCGCGTATGTGCGCATCCTTCAGCACGCGCAGTGCGTCGAGCCGTTGCCTGTCGACCTCGCGGTCGCGCTGCTCACGGCCCACTGGTTCACGACTCAACTGCCGAGCGACCTGCCGATCGGCTTCCTGCGCGGAGCGGTCGCCCGCCGCGCGCAGTACCTGATCGAGGGCCGCAACACGACGCGTTTCATCGAGGACGAGTTCGTGCCGGCGCTGGGCTGGCTCGTTCGCGCGCGGCCGGTGCTCGATGCGCAACAAAGGCGCGCGCCTTGGCGCTGGTTCCTGCGGCGCTACCACGCATGGAACGAACGTGAACGACGCGCACGCGAAGGGCATCGTTGGGCGCACGGTCTCGATGCCATGATGCTGGGTGACTACGATGTGGTGCCGTTGCGCGACAGCGCGGTCCTATGGTCAGAAGGCGAGCGCATGCGCACCTGCATCAGCCGCTACGAAGCCGAATGTGCGCAGGGCACCTACGTCATCTACTCGGTGCGGCCACGCGGCACTCCGCATCCGCTTGCACATATCGGCCTGCGCATCGATACGGATGGTATGGCCACCCTCGATCAGGTCCGCGGCTTTGCGAACCGCTACGTCGAATCGTCGCTCGAAGCCTGCGCCGCCCTTGTGGTGGCGCGGCACACTGCGGAGCGCTCCGAGCTGCCCGAACCTTCCCTCGCCATCTCCGCGGAGTGCAGCTGACACCCTCTCGCATCGTTCGCAATCCGCAGGTGAAATCCACGCATGCACTGATCAACACAGCAGGGGACGTTCCACGATGATCCAGCTATCCACCCGGTACGCCGATGCACTCGACTATGGGCGCACCGCGCACGCCGGCCAAGTGCGCAAGGGCACCACGGTTCCCTATCTCGCCCATCTGCTCGGCGTCAGCAGGCTCGTGCTCGATCATGGCGGCGACGAGGACCAGGCGATCGGCGGCCTCCTGCACGACGTGGTCGAAGATTGTGGCGAGAGCCATTGCATCTCGAAACCGCATCCAGCGATACGCTGCTCGTCTCCGGCTGCGACAAGCTGCACAACCTGCGCGCGATCGCCGCCGACCTGCGTCGCCCGGGTGTCGGCATCACGGTGTTCGATCGCTTCACCGGCAGCCGCGACGGCACGCTGTGGTACTACGCGGCGCTGGTCGACCTGTTCGCGCGGCGGGGGCATCCGGCGGTTGCGGAGTTGCGGGTATCGTTGGGCGAGCTGGTGCAAGGCGCGCGCTGACGGCACGCAGGCGCGAGGATGTCCCCGGGGGTGAGTCGCGTGCAACGTGCCGGGAAATTGCGCCCCGCTCCCCGAACCATCGCCATCCGCGCTGCATTCGTAGGCTGGAAGACCGCAGGTCGGCCGGCGCTTTTCACGACGTCGCGATCTTGCAGCCGGCCGCGCTGCGCGCGTCCAGCCTACGAAACCGCCTCGCTTGCCGTAGGCTGGACGGCCACAGGCCGGCCGGCGCTTTTAACGACGTCGCGATCGTGCAGCCGACCGCGCTGCGCGCATCCAGCCTACGAAGCCGCCTCGCTTTCCGTAGGTCGGAACCCGGGATCCACGCGGGAACATCGGGATGCGCATGCAAGACGCGCCATACGTCCACGTGCCCTGCCTGCTCGACATGGAACACGAGGAACGGGAACCCAACGAGCGACCAGCAGCGAAGTCCTGGAAGACTCAACTCGTGTCGACGCAAGCCGTCGAATTATGCGGCGTCAACCGCAACGCCCGGCGTGGAAGCAGCGCCGGCCATAAGCAGAACGCGCAGTTGCTGTCGATCCTGGTCCTTGCGAATCAACTCCCGTACGTACTCGCTGCTCGTGCCGCACCCGCGCTCGCGAACCTTGTAATCCACGAATGCCTTCATGGACCCGGGGAGGGAGACGTTCATTCTGCTCATCGCGCAAGGCCAAGCGGCTTGGCAAAAAAAGTTTGGCGTGATGTGGGTGGAATAGCGTGACGTCACACTATTGCATTAGGCTCTACCTGTGTTATGCTGAAATCGCACAACGCTACAGGGGGTAATGCATGCTTTCCTACACCGCTGACCAACTCGCCCGCGAAACCCGCCTCCTCATCTCCGAGGTCACCCTGCTCGCCGATGCCGTCATCGGCGAAGGCGCAGGCTTGCGCGCCCTGGGTCTGGAGCCGGACTCCCACTTCGACCAGACGCGCCACCCCGATGACCTGGTCGACCTCGAGCGCTACGACATCTGGGCCGAAATCGGCCGCGTGGAGCGCTACGTCCGCCATCAGGAATGGCACAGGAGCCTGCCGACCGACATCGCCTCGCTCGCGATGGTCGTTGAACGCACGTTTTCGCCAATTGTGGTGAGCGGCTACGAAGAAGAACGCGCGAACCATCCCGAGGGAGACTTTCCGGGCGCACACGAAGACGGCGCGGGCGACGTCGCGCTTGGCCACTTCTACCTCGGCATCCTCGCCGAACTCGTCGCACTCGCGTCCGCGCGGCTGAAGGTCGACCGGAGCGAGCGTCTCTCCGTCGCCGAAATCGCGCACCTGCTCGACATGCGCGAGGCAACCGTCGTCACCAATGCGCACCGCAGGAAGTTCCCGAGTATCGAACAGAACCACCGCCGCTACGCCGAAGCGGTTGACGTGCTGCCGTGGATGGTCGAGAACGGATACCGTCCGACTGACATGCAAGGACGAGAGACGGGGAACGATACGAAGGCGGACGCGGTACAGGA
>JAEYZH010000180.1 GCA_023430685.1 Pseudomonadota bacterium
GTACGGCCGAGCGCTGCGCACGCGCGGCGCTCGCGCTTGCGCCCGGGCATCCCGAAGCGCTGCTCGTGCTCGGCCATGCACTGGCGGCGCAGCGGCGCCACGTCGACGCATTCGATGCCTACGAGGCCGGCGCGCGCGCGGCGCCGCGCGATGCGCGTTTTCCGTACCACGCGGGACTGATGGCCGAGGAATCGGGCCGGCTCGCGCAGGCCGCGGCGTGCCATGCGCGCGCGCTCGAGCGCGACCCGGGGCTCGACCCCGCGCTCGCGCAGCTGGTGTTCGTGCGTCGTCGCCTGTGCGACTGGGAAGGACTCGACGCATTGTCCGCGCGGCTCGCCGCGCGCGTCGCCGCGGGTGCTACGGGCATCGCGCCATTCGGGTTCCTCGCCGAGGATGCGGGCGCGGCCCTGCAGTTGCGTTGCGCGGCGACCGAAGCCGCCAAGATCGAGCATGCAGTCGCGGCAGTGCGTGCGGCGCGACCGCTGCGCACCGTGCGGCGAGGCGCCGGCGACGCATTGCGCGTCGGTTTCGTCGCGAACGGGTTCGGCAACCATCCGACCGCGCTGCTCGTCGTCGCGTTCATCGAAGCGCTGCGCGACGAGGCGCTCGAGCTGCACCTGTTCTCCACCGCGCGCGACGACGGCAGCGCGCTGATGCAGCGGCTGCGCGCCGCCGCACACGGCTGGCACGACGTGTCCGCGGCGACCGACGAAGCGATCGCCGGTCGCGTGAACGCGACCGGCATCGAGGTGCTCGTCGACGTCGACGGCTACTGCCAGGGTTCGCGTCCGCGGGTGTTCGCGTTGCGTCCCGCGCCGGTGCAGGTCAACTGGCTCGCGTACCCGGGCACGCTCGGCGCGCCATGGATCTCGTACGTGATCGCGGACCGCATCGTGTTGCCACGCGCGCACTGGCCGCATTTCTCGGAGAACGTCGCATGGCTGCCGCGGTGCTTCCAGCCATCGGACACCACGCGACGCATCGTCGCGCCGCAGCCGCGCGAACACCATGGACTGGCGCCGGGCGCGGTCGTGTTCGCCTGCTTCAACAACAGCTGGAAACTCAATCGCGCGACGTTCGCGCGCCTGCTCGCGGTGCTGCATGCGGTGCCGACCGGCGTGCTGTGGCTGCTCGATGGTCCAGACGATGCGAACGAGCGGCTGCGTGCGGCTGCCGCGCGCGCGGGCATCCCGCCCGAACGCCTCGTGTTCGGACCGCCGTTGCCGCACGAGCAGCACCTCGCGCGCTACGCGCACGCGGACCTGTTCCTCGACACCGCCCCGTACGGTGCGCACACCACCGCATCCGATGCGCTCTGGGCCGGCTGCCCGGTCCTGACCTGCGCCGGCGACACGTTCGCGTCGCGGGTCGCGGCGAGCCTCGTGCATCACCTCGGGCTCGACGAGCTCGTGGCGGCCGACGACGACGAGTTCGTCGCGACCGCAGCGCGCCTCGGAAACGATCCGGTTGAGCGCGCGGCGCTGCGGACGCGCGTCGCCGATGCGCGCGAGCGCGCGGGCCTGTTCGACATGCGCGGCTACGCGCGCGACTTCGCCAGCCTGCTGCGCCGCATGGCCGAGCGCGACCGCGCCGGGCTCGCACCCGCGCCACTCGAATGAGGCGGGCGCGGGCGAGGCCCGCGGCGCTTTGCAGCCGGCGCCGCTCACGCTAGGCTGCGCGCATGACTGCCGCCGATGCCTTCGTCCCGCTTCGCCTGTGCGTGCTGACCGTTTCGGACACGCGCAACGCCGGCAACGACAGTTCGGGCGACTATCTCGTGCTGTCGCTCGGCCAGGCCGGCCACCTGCTGCATGAGCGGCGCATCGAGCGCGACAACCCGTACCGCATCCGCGCGGTCGTCGCGAACTGGATCGCCGACGACGCCGTCGATGGCGTGATCGTGACCGGCGGCACCGGTTTCACCGGCCGCGATTCGACGCCCGAGGCGATCCTGCCGTTGCTCGACAAGCAGATGCCGGGCTTCGGCGAGATGTTCCGCGCGCTGAGCTTCGAGGAGATCGGCACCTCGACCCTGCAGTCGCGCGCCTTCGCTGGCCTCGCCAACGCGACCTTCGTATTCTGCCTGCCCGGTTCCACCTCGGCTTGCCGCACTGCCTGGGAGCGCCTGTTGCGCCCCCAACTCGATGCGACGACGAAGCCCTGCAACCTCGCCGGATTGCGTCCACGCCTGCGGGAGTAGGTCGTCGCAGCCGGATCACGCGGTGCGTAGCACCCGCCAGGCCCAACGGAGATCCCGCCGTGAAGGAACCGAAGAAGTCCGGGTACAACGAGCAGATCGAGCGCATGCACGACGACCTGCTCGACCTGCAGCGGTGGATCATCGCGAACGGCAAGCGCGTGGTCATCGTGTTCGAAGGTCGCGACGCCGCCGGCAAGGGCGGCGTGATCAAGGCGATCGAAGGGCCGCTCAATCCGCGCCACGTGCGCACCGTCGCGCTGTCCAGGCCGAGCGAACGCGAAGCCACGCAATGGTACTTCCAGCGCTACGCGGCGCATCTTCCGGCCGCGGGCGAACTCGTGCTGTTCGACCGCAGCTGGTACAACCGCGCCGGCGTCGAGCACGTGATGGGCTTCTGCACCGATGCGCAATACCGGCAGTTCCTCGTCGATTGCCCGCTGTTCGAGCGGCTGATCACCGCCGACGGGCTGATCCTGCTGAAGTACTGGCTCGCGGTGGACCAGGACGAACAGGAGCAGCGCTTCGCCGAACGCGCGACCGATCCGCTCAAGCGCTTCAAGATCTCGCCGGTCGACCTCGAGGCGCGCAAGCGCTACGTCGATTACGGCAAGGCGCGCGACGCGATGCTGAAGGCGACGCATGCCAAGCACGCGCCGTGGTTCGTGGTGGACTTCAACAACCAGAAGCGTGGCCGCCTCAACCTCGTCGCGCACCTGCTGCGGCAGCTGCCCGAACGCGCGCCACCCGACAAGCCGCTGAAGCTGCCGAAGCTCCCGCGCAAGCCTGCGCGCGAAAAACTGCGCGATCCCGGCTTCTGGATCCGGGAGACGTTCCCGAATCGTTCCCGGATCGATCCGTAGGGTGGAACGCAGCCGCGCAGCGGCGAGTTCCACCATCGCCATCTTCGAGTGGCGGCGCGAGACCGCGATATCCGCGGTGGGTCTCGCGCCTGCGGCGCTGCGACCCACCCTACGAGAACGGGCTCGATCCCGGATGACGCGTAGGGTGGAACGCAGCCGCGCAGCGGCAAGTTCCACCATCGTCATCTTCAAGTGCCGGCGCGAAAACACGATATCCGCGGTGGGTCTCGCGCCTGCGGCGCTGCGACCCACCCTACGGGCACTCGCGGTCGCCGGACTGCGGTTACGGCCGGCGTGCGAGTTCGGGGTCTTCCTTCGTGACGGGCATGAGGTCGGTCTTCGAGACGCCGAGCCAGTACAGGATCGGGTTGGCGAAGAAGATCGACGACAGCGTGCCGATCACGATGCCGACCAGCATCGTCAGCGCGAAGCCGTGCACGGCCGGGCCGCCCCAGAAGTACAGCGCACCCATCGCGAGCGCGGTCGTGACCGAGGTCATGATCGTGCGCGAGAGGGTCTGGTTGACCGCCTTGTTGAGGATCGCGTACGGCTCGGCCTTGCGCGTGAGCCGGAACAGCTCGCGCACGCGGTCGAACACGACGACCTTGTCGTTGATCGAGTAGCCGAGCACCGCCAGCAGCGAGGCGAGCACGGTCAGGTCGAAGTCGATCTGCGTCGCCGAGAAGAAGCCGAGCGTCAGGATTGCATCGTGGAATTCACTCGCGATCGCGGCGACCGCGAAGCGCTTCTCGAAGCGGATGCCGATGTAGATCATGATGCCGATCATCACGAACACCGCGGCGACGAAGCCGTCCGCGCGCAGCTCCGCGCCGACCTGCGGCCCGACGAGGTCGGGATGTCGCGCGAGCGACACGTCCTGTCGCTGCGTCTGCAATGCCGCGAGCACGTCGCGGCCGACGCGCTCGGCGTCCTTCTGGTCCTCGCGCGGCTGCAGGCGGATCGACACGTCGCGCGTACCGCCGAGGCTCTGCACCTGCGCGCCGTGGAACCCGCCGGTCTCGAGCGCGGCGCGCACCTGGTCGATCTCGGCCGGTTCCTCGTAATGGACCTCCACCAGCACGCCGCCGGTGAAGTCGAGTGCGTAGTTGAGCCCGCGCGTGGCGAGCAGGCCGAGCGACACCAGGATCAGGATGATCGAGATCGCCAGGCTGATCTTGCGCTTGGCGAGGAAGTCGATGTTGCTGTTCGAATTGAAGAATTCCATGTGCGTTCCTGTCAGGCAGCCGCGACGCGCGTGTACCCGCTGCCGATCGACAGCCCCTTGAGCTTCTTGCGACGGCCGTGCACGACGTTGGTGATCGCGTGGCTGACCGTGACCGAGGTGAACATCGAGGTCAGGATGCCGATGAACAACGTGACGCCGAAGCCGCGGATCGCGCCCGAGCCCAGCGTCATCAGCGCGAGCGCCGAGATCAGGTGGGTCACGTTGGCGTCGAGGATGGTCGCCCAGGCCTTGTCGTAGCCTGCGCGGATCGCGGCGAGCGGACTGGAACCGTTGCGCAGTTCCTCGCGCACGCGTTCGCAGATCAACACGTTCGCGTCGATCGCCATGCCGAGCGTGAGCACGATGCCTGCGATGCCCGGCATCGTGAGCGTCACGCCGACCGCGCTCATGACCGCGAGCAGCAGCACGAGGTTGAACACCAGCGCGAGGTCGGCGATCAGGCCGAACAGCCAGTAGTAGAACGCCATGAACACGAGCACGGCGCCGAGGCCGAGCAGCACGGCCATGATGCCTTTCTGGATGTTGTCCTTGCCGAGGCTCGGGCCGATCACGCGTTCCTCGACGATGTCGATCGGCGCGGCCAGCGAGCCGGAACGCAGCAGCAGCGCGAGTTCGGCGGCTTCCTCGTTGCTGCCGAGACCGGTGGTCTGGAAGCGGTTGGAGAACACGCCGCGGATGTTCGCGACGCTGATCACCTCTTCGGTGATCTTCGTGCTGCGCACTTCCTTGCCGTCGACGACGCGGACTTCCGGCGTGCGCTCGATGTAGACCACCGCCATCGGCTTGCCGACGCTCTTGGTCGTGAAGTCGAGCATCTTGCGCCCACCGGCCGAATTCAGCACGACCGAGACCGAGGGCGTGCCCGATTGCGGATCGGGCGCGCTGGTCGCGTCGACCATCTCGTCACCGCTGACGATGATCTTCTTCTTCAGGAGGATCGGGATCTGCTTGCCGTCCGGCCCGCGATCCCGGCGGTAGTACAGCTTGTCGTCGGGTGGCACCTGGCCGGTGCGCATCGCGGCGAACGCGTCGGCGTTCTCGTCGACCGCGCGGTATTCGAGCGTCGCCTGCGCGCCGAGCGTCTTCTTCGCCTCCGCCGTGTCCTGCACGCCGGGCAGTTCGACCGCGATGCGGTTCTCGCCCTGCTGCTGGATCAGCGGCTCGGCCACGCCGAGCGCGTTGATGCGGTTGCTCAGGGTCGCGACGTTCTGGCGGATCGTGTTCTGCGAGATCTCGCGGATCTTCTCCGGCCGCACGTTCGCGTTGAGGGTCCAGGCGTCGCCGACCTGCGCGCCGCGACTGACCTCGACGTCGGGCACCGCCGCGGTGATCGCGGTGAGCGCCGCGGTACGATCGTCCTCGCTACGCAGCGTCACGACCAGGCCCTGCGGGCCGCGGCCGACCGACTGGTAGCGGATGTCGCGGTCGCGCAGCGCCGAGCGGATGTCGTCGGAGAACCGCTGCAGCTGCTTCTCGACGACGTCCTTGGAATCGACTTCCATCAGGAAGTGCACGCCGCCCTGCAGGTCCAGGCCCTTGGGCATCTCGCGCGCGCCGATCGCGCGCATCCACTCCGGTACCGTCGATGCGAGGTTCAGCGCCACGACGTACTGGTCACCGAGCTCGGTGCGCAGCTTTTCCTGCGCCTTCGCCTGTTCCTCGGTTTCGCCGATCGGCAACCGCACGAGCATGCGTCCGTCGCCGGTTTCGATGCGATCGAAGGGGATCTTTTCCTTCTCGAGCACCCCCTGCACGCGTTCCTTCAGCGCCTCGTCGACGGTGGCGCCGCGGTTGGCGTTGATCTGCACGGCAGGCTGCTGCACGAACAGGTTCGGCACGCCGTACAGCACGCCGAGCAGCAGCACGACGACGACCAGCACGTACTTCCAGCGGGGGAATTCGTTCATCTTGGGGTCCAATGCATCACGACGACCAACCCGCCGCCAGCGGCGGCGGGTTCGCGGGTCCGGCGGCGGGGGATCAGGCGGTCTTCAACGTGCCTTTCGGCAGCACGGCCGAAACGGCGTCCTTGCGCAACTTCACGATCACGCCCGGCGCGAGTTCGAGCGTCACGAACTGCTCGGCGATGCTGTCGATGCGACCGAGCAGGCCGCCGTTCGTCAATACTTCGTCGCCCTTGCTCAGCGCCGCGACCATTGCGCGCTGTTCCTTGGCGCGCTTCATCTGCGGCCGGATCAGCATGAAGTAGAAGATGCCGAACAGGATGATCAGCGGCAGGAACGACATCAGAGGGTTCGGCGCGGCGGCCGGGGCCGCGGCCTGCGCATACGCATTCGAGATCAGGAAATCCATGGGTACTCCGGCGGATACGGCTGCCCGCGCGGTCGCGGCAACCATCTAAAAGGTCGCGGATTATGGCATGTCGGTCCGGACCGCGCACGGGAACACGGCCTCCCGGCTCAGGGCTGAGGGTCGAGGGCCGAGGGCTGGAAGGCAGCTTCGGTCGTTCCGAACTCTCTTGTGACCATCGCCGATGTGGGGCAGTTCCGTTTCGATGGTTTCCATCCGCGGCTCCCGCCTTCGGATTGCTGATGCGCAAGCACCTTGCCTGTCCTGCATCGCCCCTCACCCCTCACCCCTCAACCCACAC
>JAEYZH010000017.1 GCA_023430685.1 Pseudomonadota bacterium
CGTCCGCACCTGCGGCAAGCACGGTCGTCGGCAACGTGAGCTGGCGCTGGCCCGCGGACGGCACCCTGGTCGGCACGTTCGCCGCCGGCAATCCGACGCGCCAGGGCATCGACATCGGTGGAAACGCGGGCGACCCGGTGCGCGCGGCCGCCGATGGCAGCGTCGTCTACAGCGGCAATGGACTCATCGGCTACGGCGAACTCGTGATCGTCAAGCACAACGCGAGCTACCTGTCCGCCTATGGCCACAACCGCAAGCGCCTCGTGAAGGAAGGCGACCGCGTGCGCGCGGGCCAGGTCATTGCCGAGATGGGCTCGAGCGGCGCCAATCGCGACTCGCTGCATTTCGAGATCCGCCGCAACGGCAAGCCGGCCAATCCGCTCGAGTTCCTGCCGCGGCGCTGAGCCGCAGCCGTTCCGCGCACGGGCGCAGGGGCGCTAAGCTGCGCGGGTGAGCCCCTCCATGCCCAGCGATCCGCCGGCCGTCGAAGAAGACATCCTCGATCTCGTCGACGCGCTCGAGCCGCAGGACGAGGAGGCGCGCAGCTCCGCCAGCGCCTACCTCGGCGAAATCGGCCTGATCGGGCTGCTCGACGCGCCCGCCGAGCGCGCGCTCGCGCGCGCGGTGCAGGCCGGGGATGGCGACGCGCGCCGGCGCATGATCGAGGCGAACCTGCGGCTCGTGGTCAGCGTCGCGCGTCCGTACGTCGGGCGCGGCGTTCCGCTGATGGACCTGATCGCGGAAGGCAACCTCGGCCTGATCCGCGCGGTCGGCAAGTTCGACCCCGAACGTGGACTGCGATTCTCGACCTATGCGGTCTGGTGGATCCGCGAAGCCGTGCAGCACGCGATCATGCACCAGGGTCGCACCGTGCGCTTGCCGGTGCACGTGCTGCGCGAACTCGCGCAGGTGCTGCGTGCGGAACGCGAACTCGCAGCGCGGCTCGGCAGCCCGCCGAGCCTCGAGCAGGTCGCCGCGGCCGCCGGGCGCAGCCTCTCGGATGTCGCCGAACTGTTCCGCGTCGGTGAGCGCGTCGGCTCGCTCGATGCCGCGATCGAATCGGGCGAGCGCGCGCTGATCGGGCATCTCCACGAAGGCGACGAGCAGGCGCCCGGCGCACTCGAGGCGACGCTCGGCGCGGGACGGTTGCGCAGCTGGCTCGACGCGCTGAACGAACGCCAGCGCATGATCGTGCAGCGGCGCTTCGGGCTCGACGGAACGCCCGTGCAGTCGCTCGCCGAGATCGGGCGCGAACTCGGCATCTCGCGCGAACGCGCGCGCCAGATCCAGGAAGACGCGTTGCGCCGGCTGCGCGAGATGTCCGCGAAGTAGGGTGGAACGCAGCCGCAACGCGGCGAGGTCCACGATCGCCATGACCGACCGCTCGTGCGGCGTTCCCGAACGTGCCGCGGCGGGTGCGGGAGCGCGGCGGTGGGTCTCGCGCCTTCGGCGCTGCGCACACCCTACGGAATTACGAGCACCGTAGGGTGGAACGCAGCCGCAACGCGGCGAGTTCCACGATCGCCATGTGCGACCGCTCGCGCGGCGTTCGCGAAGGTGGCGCGGCGAGTGCGGGAGCGCGGCGGTGGGTCTCGCGCCTTCGGCGCTGCGCACACCCTACGGAATTACGAGCACCGTAGGGTGGAACGCAGCCGCAACGCGGCGAGTTCCACCATCGCCATGTGCGACCGCTCGAGCGGCGTTCCCGGAGGTGCCGCGGCGGGTGCGGGAGCGGCGGTGGGTCTCGCGCCTTCGGCGCTGCGACCCACCCGACGCATGGCGCCGCTCAACCTTCGAGGATGCCCGCCGCCACCACGCGCCGGCCTTCGCCAGCGAGCAGGTTGTAGGTGCGGCACATCGCCGCGTTGTCCATGACTTCGAGGCCGATGCGTCGTTGCAGCAATGCCGCCTGCGACTCGCGGGGCGGGAACACCTGGCGCTCGCCGGTACCGAGCAGCACGACTTCGGGCGCGAGTGCGAGCAGCGCTTCGACCGCGGCGAGGTCGAACTGCGAGGCCGCGCGCACCGGCCAGTCCTCGACCAGCGCGTCCGGCGCGAGCAGGAAGCTGCGCGTGAGTTCGCGGTCGACGATCGTGACCGAGCCGGCGCCGCAGCGACGGAAGTAGAGATAGCCTTCCGGCAGTTCCTGGCTCAGCTGCATCGGACTACTTCGGCAACGTGAACTGGGCGCGCTCCGGATTGCGGCGATAGAAGCACGCGGTGCGACCGATCGACTGCACGACTTCCGCGCGCGACTCCGCCGCGATGCGTTCGATCGACTCCGCGCGCGACGCGCGGTCATCGTCGGCGAGCCGCAGCTTGACCAGTTCATGATGGGCGAGCGCGAGGTCGAGTTCCTTCAGCAGCGCGTCGGTCACGCCTTTCTGGCCGACGAGGATCACGGGCTTGAGGTCATGCGCGAAGCCGCGCAGGTAGCGCTTCTGGTTCGCGTTGAGCGGCGCGGGCGGCGTCGCGGCGGCTTCGCGCACGCTGCGCGGTTTCTTGCGCGGCGGCGGGGCAACCGGGCGGGCGCGTTGCGAGGGCGGTGCAGGACGGCGCGATGCCGGCCTCGAGGGTGCTTTGCGGGCAGGCATGAACGGCAACGGAATCCGGTTGCGCGGCGCGGCACCGCGGGTGGCGCACAGGGTATCATGGGCCCCACATGCGAATCCCTCGCGCGGATGCGCGCCGCGCGTCGCCGCCGCGACCCGTCGCCGCGGTATCGCATCTTTCCCGGATATCGAGCGATGGCGCGCAGCAAATCGAGTTCCCGCTGGCTGCGGGAACACTTCAGCGACCCCTACGTCAAGCGTGCGCAGGCCGAAGGCTGGCGCTCGCGCGCGGTGTTCAAGCTCGAGGAACTGATCGAGCGCGACCGCCTGCTCAAGCCCGGCATGGTCGTGGTCGACCTCGGCGCCGCGCCCGGAGGCTGGTCGCAGGTCGCGCGCGAACGGCTCGGCGACAGGGGCCGCGTGATCGCGCTCGACATCCTCCCGATGCAGGGCATCGGCGGGGTCGAGTTCATCTGCGGTGACTTCCGCGAAGCGTCGGTGCTTGAAGAATTGAAACGCACGCTCGGCGATTCGAAGGTCGATCTTGTGCTTTCCGACATGGCGCCCAATCTCAGTGGCATGGCAGCCGTCGACCAGCCGCGCGCGATGCACCTGGTGGAACTGGCGGAGGAATTCGCCGCAGCGCACCTGCGCGAGGGCGGCTCGTTCCTGACCAAGGTGTTCCAGGGCGGCGGATTCGACGAGCTCGTGCGCCGCTTGCGCGGCAGCTACGAGCGCGTCAGCATCCGCAAGCCGAAGGCGTCGCGGGCGCGCAGTCCCGAAGTGTATGCGCTGGCCACCGGTCGGCGCGGATGAAAGGTGGCAAGCTCGTGTCGAACACCAAGCCGATGATCGCTTTTCGTGGGACCACCGCAGCTGCACATGCGGGCTCTCGCGTGGGACCTGCAGAATGAATGACATGGCCAAGAACCTCCTGCTCTGGGTGATCGTCGCAGTCGTGCTGCTGACGGTGTTCCAGAGCTTCAATCCACGCGTGCAGCCGCCTTCCGAAGTCGCGTATTCGAGCTTCGCGCAGCAGGTGGCCAACGGCGGCGTGGCGTCGGTCACGTTGAGCGCGGAGCTGCCATCGAAGGCCACCGCCAAGCTCAAGGACGGCAATTCGGTGATCACCACGGTGCCGATCGGCGCCAACGAGCAGCTCATCGACCAGCTCGCCAAGAGCAGCGTCGAGCTGCGCCAGACGCCGCCCGACAACGTGATGCCGCTATGGCGCATCCTGCTCGACTGGGTGCCGATCCTGATCTTCATCGGCCTCCTGATCTATTTCATGCGGCAGATGCAGGCCGGCGCGGGTGGGCGCGGCGCGATGTCGTTCGGACGTTCGCGCGCGAAGCTGCAGGGCGAGGACCAGGTCAAGATCACGTTCGCCGACGTCGCCGGTTGCGACGAGGCGAAGGAAGAGGTGTCCGAGCTCGTCGAGTTCCTGCGAGACCCGTCCAAGTTCACCAAGCTCGGCGGCAAGATTCCGCGCGGCGTGCTGATGGTCGGCTCGCCCGGTACCGGCAAGACGCTGCTCGCGAAGGCGATCGCGGGCGAGGCGAAGGTGCCGTTCTTCTCGATCTCGGGCTCCGACTTCGTCGAGATGTTCGTCGGCGTCGGCGCCGCGCGCGTGCGCGACATGTTCGAGCAGGCCAAGAAGCACGCGCCCTGCATCATCTTCATCGACGAGATCGACGCGGTCGGCCGGCATCGCGGCGCCGGCCTCGGCGGCGGGCACGACGAACGCGAGCAGACGCTCAACCAGTTGCTGGTCGAGATGGACGGCTTCGAGGGCAGCGAGGGCGTGATCGTGATCGCCGCGACCAACCGTCCCGACGTGCTCGACCCCGCGCTGCTGCGCCCGGGGCGCTTCGACCGCCAGGTGGTCGTGCCGCTGCCCGACCTCAAGGGCCGCGAGCAGATCCTCAAGGTGCACATGCGCAAGGTGCCGATGGCGGCCGACGTGGAGCCGCTCACGATCGCGCGTGGCACGCCGGGTTTCTCGGGCGCCGATCTCGCCAACCTCGTCAACGAGGCCGCGCTGTTCGCCGCGCGCGAGAACTCGCGCGAGGTGCGCATGGACCACTTCGAGCGCGCCAAGGACAAGATCATGATGGGCGCCGAGCGGCGCTCGATGATCATGAGCGACGACGAGAAGAAGCTCACCGCCTACCACGAGGCCGGACATGCAATCGTGGGTCTGTCCGTGCCCGAGCATGACCCGGTGCACAAGGTCACGATCATCCCGCGTGGCCGCGCGCTCGGCGTCACGATGTTCCTGCCCGAGCAGGACCGTTACAGTCATTCGAAGAGCTCGCTCGAGGGGCGCCTCGCGAGCCTCTACGGCGGCCGCGTCGCGGAGGAACTGATCTTCGGCGACGACAAGGTCACCACCGGTGCATCGAACGACATCCAGCGCGCGACCCAGCTCGCGCGCGACATGGTCACCAAGTACGGCCTCTCCGAGGAACTGGGTCCGATGACCTATACCGACGAGGAGGACGAGGTGTTCCTCGGCCGTTCGGTGACGCAGCACAAGCATGTGTCGGAAGCCACGGCGCGCAAGATCGACGAAGTCGTGCGCGGCGTGATCGATCGCGCCTACGAGCGCGCGCGCGGGATCCTGACCAGCAACAGCGACAAGCTCGAGGCGATGGCGCAGGCGCTGCTGCAGTACGAGACGATCGACCGCGATCAGATCGCGGCGATCATGGCCGGCCGCGAGCCCGATCCGCCGAAGGACTGGCAGGGGGAGCGCAAGCCCGGCGGTGGCGGCGGGGGCAGCAGTCCGCGCGGCGAAAGCCCGATCGGTGGACCCGCGGTGCAGCCGCGCGTGGCATCGCGCCGGCACGACTGATCGGCATTGCACGAGGGATCCGGAACGGCCGCCCCCGGGCGGCCGTTTGCGTTTGTCGCCGATGGATCGTGCGCGACGGGCCTGCCTCGCCGCGGCTGCCGGGCGCTCCGCATTCATCGCATCGACGCGAACGCGACAGGTCCGCCGTCGATTCCGCCGCGTGCCCGATGTCGACCTCCGTCGTCGGTCCCGGCTTCGATGCGTGCACGATCCATGCGCCGTCGCGGGCCGGGAGTTGGTGTAAGGTTGCGCGCCGATCCGGGTACGTCGACATCGAGCCCGGTCCCCCATCGACTGCCATCCGTCGCGCGCCGGCATCGGCCTGCGGGGCGGGAAGGAAACCCTGCATGTCCACGCGCCTGATCCGCACCGTACTCTCCGTTTCGATCGCCTCGACGTTCTGCGCAGGCGCGCAGGCTGCCACGCCGGTGCATTGGCTGCGCGCCGAAACAAACGCCGCGCAGCTGCGCCAGGTGCTCGGCGCCGACGTCGCCGCCTCCGACTACGGCCGCTACCAGTGGCTCGGCACCGACGCATCGGGCCTCGCGCGACTGCGTGCGGCCGGCGTCGCGGTCGTCGAGGCCGATGCGCCGTTCGTGCTCGATCTCGGCGGCGTGCGCTTCGATCCGCTCGAGGGCGAGCCGCGCGTCGCGGGCTGGGAGATGCGTTCAGGCGCGGACGCCGCCGACCTGCGCCTGGTCCAGTTCGACGGCCCCGTGCGCGAGCAGGACCTCGCATCACTGCGCGCGGCAGGACTCGAGCCGCTGCAGTACATCCATCCCTTCACCTATGTCGCGTGGGGCGCACGCGACGCGCTCACGCGTGCGGCGACGAATGCGGGCGTGCGCTGGAGCGGCGACTTCGCGCCGGCGTATCGCGTGCTGCCGCGCTGGCGCGCACTCGACGCTTCGGTAATCGCCGTGAACGTGCTCATCTACCGCGATGCCGTCGGCGTCGAAGCCGCGCTCGCGGCCGCTGGTGCCGAGGTCGGCGCACGCCATGCGATCGATCGCGGCTTCGCGGTCGTCGGCGTGCGCGCGGCCGGCCACCTGTTCGCCGAGATCGCGCGCATCCCCGGCGTCTACAGCGTGCAGCCGGTCCCGACCGACGGCGGCCTGCGTGGCGAGATGAGCAACCAGGTCAACGCCGGCAACATCGATGCGGGCAACCTCGCGGTGCCGGGTTACCTCGCGTGGCTCGACGGCATCGGCCTGCGCGGCACCGGCGTGATCCTCGCCGACGTCGACGGCGGCATCTACGACACCCATCCCGACCTCGTCAATCGCATGTTGCCCTGCACGGGCCCGACCTGCGGCGGCAGCGCAACCGACGCGCACGGCACGCACACGGCCGGCATCATGGCCGCCGACGGCAGCTCGGGCGTGCTCGCAGGCGGCTTCCTGCGCGGCCTCGGCATGGCGCCCGGTGCGAACCTCATCGAGCAGGTGTACTGGCCGACGTTCACCCAACCAGGCGGCATGCTGAAGCTCATGACCGACTCGGCGCGCAACGCCGCATACGCATCGGGCAACAGCTGGGGCCCCGCGGGCAGCCCGCTCGGATACGACGGCGACACGCGCCAGGTCGACGTCGGCGTGCGCGATGCCGACCCGGAGGCCGCAGGCGACCAGCCGCTGCTCTACGTGCTGTCGGCGATGAACGGCAACGGCGGCACCAGCTCGCTCGGCACGCCCGACGAGGGCAAGAACATGTTCACGATCGGCTCGACCAAGATGCAGAGCAGTTCGACCGTGCAGTACGCCGACATCGACAACATCTCCTCGAACAGCTCGCACGGCCCGGCGCTCGACGGCCGAAGCATTCCCGCGATGGTCGCGCCCGGATGCAGCGTGGACTCCAGCGCGAGCGCGAGCGGCTACCAGCTGATGTGCGGCACCAGCATGGCATCGCCGCACGTGACCGGCGCCTCGGCGCTGTTCGTCGAGTACTACCGCAATCTTGCCGGCACCGACCCGAGCCCCGCGCTCGTGAAGGCCGCGTTCACCGCGGTCGCTAAGGACCTCACCGGCAATCGCGACGCCGACGGCAACCTGCTCACGCACCGGTTCGACAACAAGCAGGGCTGGGGCCGCATGCAGGTCGCGCCGGTGGTCGCGCCGCAGCAGGCGGTGCAGTACGTCGACCAGAGCGTCGTGTTCGACGCGACGGGGGAGGGCTGGAGCCGCACCTTCACCGCCGATGATCCCTCGCAACCGATCCGGATCATGCTCGCGTGGACCGACGCGCCCGGCCATGGCCTCGGTGGTTCGACGCCGGCATGGAACAACAACCTGGACCTGCGCGTGACCGCCGACGGCGACGCGTACGCCGGCAACGTCCTCGACACCGCAGGCTGGTCGACGACCGGCGGCGTCGCGGATGCGAAGAACAATACCGAAGCGGTGTTCCTGCAGGCCGCGCAGCACGCAGGCGCAGTCACGGTCGAAGTACTCGCGACCGACATCAATTCGGACGGGCTGCCCGCGAGCGGAGACGCGACCGACCAGGACTTCGCGCTGGTCTGCTACAACTGCGTCGGCGAGATCGCGGCGGGAGCGGACTTGTCGGTGTCGGCGGAAGCCGACGCGGCGACGTTCCTCCCCGGCCAGGCGCTGGTGTTTGGCGTCACGGTCGCCAATGCGGGTCCCGATGATGCAGACGGCGTCAGCGTCACGCTGTCGGCACCCGGACTCGAGAACATCGCGGCCTCGATGTTCAGTGACTGGCAGTGCGCCGTGCAGCCAGGCGGTGCGATCTGCACCTACCCGGCAACGCTCGCCGCGGGTGGTTCGTCGCTGCTCGTGGTCGAGAGCACGGTCGCTGCTTCCGCCACCGCGCCGCTCGTCGCGAGTTTCGGCGTCAGCGCCGCGCAAGCGGATGGCAATGCCTCGAACAACTCGAGCGTGGTGGAAGTCGCGCTGCTCGACCTGATCTTCGCCGACGACTTCGAGGCGCCGTCACCTTGATCCCCAACCTGCTCGACTGCGGCGGTCGCACGCTCGACCTCGGGCGTCCGTGCATCGCGGGCATCGTCAACGTGACCTCCGATTCGTTTTCGGACGGCGGTCGTTTCCTCGACCCGCGGCGCGCCGTGGAACACGGCCTGCGCCTCGTCGGGGAAGGCGCGGACCTGCTCGACATCGGCGGCGAATCGACGCGCCCGGGCGCGGTCGAAGTCGCGGTCGACGAGGAAATCGCGCGCGTGGTGCCGGTGATCGAAGCGCTCGCGCGCGAGGTCCGGGTGCCGATCTCGATCGATACCTCGCGCCCGGAAGTCATGCGCGCAGCCGTCGCGGCGGGCGCAGGTTTCATCAATGACGTGCGCGCGCTGCGCGTGGACGGCGCGCTCGATGCGGCCGCCGCGCTCGGCGTGCCGGTGTGCCTCATGCACATGCAGGGCACGCCTGCGACGATGCAGGACGCGCCGAGCTACGACGACGTCGTCGGCGACGTGCACCGCTTCCTGACCGAGCGCATGTTCGCCTGCCAGCTCGCGGGCATCGACAAGCGCCGCATCCTCGTCGACCCCGGCTTCGGATTCGGCAAGACGCTCGAACACAACCTCGCTCTGCTGCGCGCGCTCGCGCGCTTCGGCGAACTCGGTCCGGTGCTGGTCGGTCTCTCGCGCAAGGGCATGATCGGCGCGATCACCGGCCATGACGAGCCTTCCGATCGCGCCGCGGGTTCCGCGGGCGCCGCGCTGATCGCGGTGCAGAACGGCGCGACGATCGTGCGCGTGCACGACGTCGCGATCACGCGCGACCTGCTCGCGGTGTGGCGCGCGGTCGGTCCGCCCGCATCGGCGCCCGCGCGTGCGTCGGCGTCGCCGCGCATGCCCGGCTGGGACGACGACTGAGCCACGCCGTCGCGGCTGGCGCTCGATGCTACGCTGGCCGCATGGGCGAAGTGACGCGACTCCTGCAGCGCTGGTCCGGCGGCGACGGCGATGCGCTGGACCGGCTGGTGCCGCTCGTCTACGACGAATTGCGACGGCTCGCTGCGCACCAGCTCTCGGGCGAGCGGCGTGACCACACGCTGCAGGTCACCGGCCTCGTCAACGAGGCCTACCTGCGCCTGACCGGGCAACGCGAGTCGACCTGGGCCGATCGCCGCCAGTTCCTGCTGGTCGCCGCGATGATGATGCGACGCGTGCTGGTCGACCATGCGCGTCGACAGGCGGCCGCCAAGCGCCCGCGCGCGGACGATCGCGTGTCGATCGAGGAGATCGACCTGCCCGGCGACACGGACTCCGATCTCGTCGCGCTCGACGAGGCCCTGGACCGTCTCGCCGGGATCGATGCGCGCCAGGCCGAGGTCGTGCAACTGCGGTACTTCGCCGGACTCGACATCGAGGAAACCGCGCGCACGCTGGATCTGTCGGTGTCGACGGTCACGCGCGAATGGCGCATGGCGCGCGCGTGGTTGCGGCGCGAACTCGGCGAGTGATCGCGCGGCGCGTTCAGCGCGTGCGCGCGGACGCGGCGGCCGCGCTCTTCGCCAGCCCCTGCGCGAGTTCCGCGCGAACTTCGCCATAGGCGTCCCGATCGATGCGCTCGAGGACCGCGAGTCCCTTCCGGTAGCTGCGTTCGGCGGCTTCGGGGTCGCCGAGCGCGAGCTGCGTTTCGGCGAGCGTGCCGAGCGCGGCGGCGTAGTAGCCGCCGTCCATGCCGCCGTCGGACCCCGCCGCCTGCTCGAGCGCGGGCAGCACCTCGAGCACGAGGCGCTGCGCCTCGCGCGGGTCGCCATGTCGCGCGGTCAGGGTCGCGAGGTTGGAGCTTGCGCCGAGGTAGAGCCAGTGGCGGTCGCCGCCGTGTTCGCGCGCGAGCCGCGCGGCGCGCTGGTACACCTCGATCGCCTCGTCGGCGCGTCCGAGCTGCGACAACGCGACGCCGAGGTTGTTGAGCACGCCGACGAGGGTGAGGCCGGGGCCGGTGACGCGTTCGTGGTCGGCCGCGAGTGCGCGGTACAACGTGACCGAGCGTTCGGGATCGAGCTTGGCGACCGCGTTCGCGTAGACCGAGCGGCTCGACAATGCGCGCGGATCGTCGGCTCCGTAGCGGCGATTCGACAGCGTCAACGCCTGCTCGGCCATCGCCACCGCGCGCTCGCGCTCGTCCTGCGCGTCGTAGAGCGAGGACAGCGCGCGGTATGCCTGCAGCAGCAGCGGTTCCGGTGCGGGGGCCCGTTGCTGCAGCTGCGCGAGGATCGATTCGAGTTGCGCGCGGCTTTCGGCGAGCGGGATATCGAGCAGGTTCACGTGGTTGTGCAGTTCGCGCAGACGCAACCGCGTGATTTCGTCGTGATGGTCGCCGTCTGCGGACTGCAGCAGCCTGATCGCTTCGGCGTCCGCGGCGATCGATGCGCCGGTCTGGCGGCTGGTGCTGTAGGCGGCAGCGAGTTCGGCGAGCAGCGCCGCGCGTTCCTCGGGTCCCGCGGCGTCCGCGTCCACCTGGTCGCGAGCGGCCAGCAGCAGCGGCAACGCCTCGTTGCCGAGGCCGAGCGCATTGTAGGCGCGACCCATCGACAGCAGCATCGAGCCGCGTTGCGCCGGCGACAGATCGTGGCGCCGTTCGAGCTCGCGCACGCCCCGATCGAGCATCTCGCGCACGGTGACCTGGTTGCCGCGCGAACGCAGCGAATCGGCGTTGCCGAACAGGTCGGTCATGTACGCGAGCATGGCCTGCGCGCGGTCGCGCTCGCGCGCGACGCGCTCGTGCTGCGCCTCGCGATCGAGTGCGAACGCGCCGAGCAGCAGCGCGAACGCGATCGAGGCCGCCAGCGGCCAGCGTCGGCGCCAGGCGAAACGGCGCAGGCGGTACGGCCAATGGCCGCGGCGTGCGTGCACCGGCTCGGACGCGAGGAAGCGGCGCAGATCGTCGGCGAGCGCGGCGACCGAGGCGTAGCGCTGCGCCGGATCACGTCGCAGCGCTTTCAGGATGATCGCGTCGAGGTCGCGCGGCACGCGCACGACCGCTGCCCGGGTGCGCGCGTCCGCGGATCCGGGCGTCTTGCCGGGCGCGCCCGCGATGCGGCTCGGCGGCGTGATCTCGTCGTCGGCGACGATCGCGCCCGATGCGAGATGCGGCGAACCGAGGTGGTCGAACGGGCGCACCCCGGTGACGAGTTCGTACAGCACGACGCCGAGCGAGTAGATGTCGCTGGCGGTGCCCAGCGGTTCGCCGCTGACCTGCTCGGGGCTCGCATACGCGTAGGTCAATGCGCGCAGCGCGGTTTCGGTGCGCGGATCCGCGTCGTCGTGCGCGAGCAGGCGCGCGATGCCGAAGTCGAGCAGCTTGGGCTCGCCGCGGTCGGTCACGAGGATGTTCGCGGGCTTGATGTCGCGATGGATCACGAGCTGCCGGTGCGCATGCTCGACCGCGGCGCAGACCTCGAGGAACAGCGCGATGCGCGCGCGCGTCGCGAGTGCGCGCGCCGCGCACCAGCGGTCGATGCGCTCGCCCTCGACGAGTTCCATCGCGAGGAACGGCCGCCCGTCCGCGTTCACCCCCGCATCGATGAGGCGCGCGATGTTCGGATGGTCGAGCTGGGCGAGGATGCGGCGCTCACGCGCGAACCGCGCGAGCGTCGCCGCATCGCTGCCGCCGCCTGCGTGGAGGAGCTTGAGCGCGACTCGCTGGCGAAGGTCGCCATCGGTGCGTTCCGCCAGGTGCACGACGCCCATGCCGCCCTGGCCGAGCCGCGCGAGCACGCGGTAGCTGCGCGGGAGCACGGCTTCGATGCCGTCCCCGGTCGCGCTGGCGCCTGCCGCTCCCGCGAGCGGCGGGAGCCGGTCGGCACTGGCGTCCTCGGCCGCATCGATGAGCCAGCGCGCTTCCGCACGCAGGTGCTCGTCGCCGTCGCAGGCCTGGTCGAGCACGGCCTCGCGATCTTCGCCCGCGTGCTCGAGCACGCGCTGTGCGATCGCCTTGGCCTGCCGGTAGCGCTGCGCCGATGCGTCCACGTGCTCCGTCCGTCCCGATTGCCCGTGTCCGGGCGCGTCATCTTCGGCGCAGCGGCGTCGAATGACCAGATCCGGCGCGTTCCTGCGCGTTCTGGCGATCGACTGGCCTCGTCGGTCGTGGCGCCCCGATGCCCGGGGCCGCATCCAGGAGGGGATCATGCACCAGCGCAACCACATCCGCCGCGGCATCGAGGTTTCGCCGCATGCAGGTGCCGCGTGAGCGGCGTCGCCGCATCGCCCGTGCGCGCCAGCGCGCGCGAGGAGGTGGAGGGCGCGCGCGGCGCGCTCTACGCGTTCGAGCGCGTGCGGATCGATGTCGGTCCGCGCGAACTCTGGCGCGACGGACGCCTGCGCACGCTGCCGTCGCGCGTGTTCGACTGTCTCGTCTACCTGATCGAGCACCGTGACCGCGCGGTGGGGCGCGACGAACTCGTCGCCGCGATCTGGGGCCGCGTCGACGTCACCGATGCGCAACTCGGCCAGATCGTGCTCAAGGCGCGTCGCGCGATCGGCGACGACGGCCAGGCGCAGCGGCTGATCCGCACGATGCCGAAGTTCGGCTACCGCTGGAGTGCGCCGGTCGAGCGCGTCGAAGCCGGCGTCGATCGCGGACAGGCGTGCGGGCCGGCGGCGGCCGTGGTGGCGACGCCCGCGGTCGTTGGCCCGCCGCGCTCCGTGCTGCGCCCCAGGATCGCCGTGCTCGGCGTCGGCGCGCTGTTCGTCGCGACGGCGTGGGGATTCGCCCGAACCCAGTTCGACGCGGTCGCCGGGCCGGCCGCCTCGCGCGCGCCGGCGGTCGTGCTGCCGGTGGAGGTCGCGCAGGCACCGGGTCGTGAATGGATCCGCCTCGGGGGCATGGAAGTGCTGGCCGCGCGCCTGCGTGCGGGCGGCCTCGAGGTCGCGCCGAGCGAAGAAGTGCTGTCGCGGATCGGCGATTTCGACGCTGCGCGCTCGGACGCAACGTCGCGGCGCACCGACGCGCGCCTGGTGGTGCGCGCCGGACTCGCCGAGGGCCCGCATGGCTGGCAGGTCGAGGTGCGCGCAGTCGGCACGGGACCGGAGGTGGTGCTCGCGCGCGCGGGCGGGGTAGACCCGCTGGTCACGTTGCAGCGCGCCGGCGACGAACTGCTTGCGCGCCTCGAGGACGGCGCGCGTGCACCCGCGGCGGGACGCATGCGCGAAGGGGTGGCGGAGGCGCCGTGAGCGCCTCCGCCGCGAAAGTCCCGCCGTCGTCGAGAGAGGGCGACGGCGGGTCGGCCGACAGCTGGGGGAGTGTCGGACGAAACCGACCGCGAGGTGCTGCACGCCGCGCGGATTGCAGCGTGAGGTTCGCGCCGCGGCCGCTCCGCGTCATTCGTGATCCGTTACGTTTTCATTCGTCGCGCATGGCGTGCGCCTTTTTTTCGCCCGCGGA
>JAEYZH010000044.1 GCA_023430685.1 Pseudomonadota bacterium
CACGGGCACCCTCGCGCGCATCGCGCAGGAGATGCGCGGTCGTCCGGCGGCGCGCTCGCGCACGGTGTACGTCGATCCGGTCGACGACGCGACGCCGTTCGAGGTCCCGACCAGCGCGACGCCGCGCGTGTCGATCGTGATCCCGGTGTATGGCAAGGTCGCCTACACGCTGGCCTGCCTGCGGTCGATCGCACGCCATGCGGGGCCGATCCCGTTCGAGGTCATCGTCGTCGACGACGGTTCCGCCGACGCGACGCCGCAGCGGCTGGCGGCGATTGGCGGCATCCGGACCTTGCGCAACGAGCGCAACCTCGGCTTCATCGGCTCGTGCAATGCAGGCGCCGCCCAGGCGCGCGGCGAGTTCGTGCTGTTCCTCAACAACGACACCGTCGTCACCGCCGGCTGGCTCGAGGCGCTCGCGCGCTGCCTCGAACAGGCGCCCGCGGCGGGACTGGTCGGCGCGAAGCTCGTCTATCCGGACGGTCGGCTGCAGGAAGCCGGCGGCATCGTGTTCGACGACGGCTCGGGCTGGAACTACGGGCGGTTCGAGGATCCCGACGATCCGCGCTTCGCGTTCCGCCGCACCGCGGACTACTGCTCGGGCGCCGCGATCATGCTTCGACGCGACCTGTTCGAGCGGCTCGGCCGTTTCGATGCGCGCTATGCGCCCGCGTACTACGAGGACACCGACCTCGCGTTCGCGGTGCGCGCAGCCGGCCTCGAGGTGTACGTCGAGCCCGCGGCGACCGTCGTGCATTTCGAGGGAATCACCTCGGGCACCGACACGAGCGCAGGCATCAAGCGGCATCAGGTCGTCAACCGCGATACCTTCGTGGCGAAGTGGAAGGATGCGCTCGCGCGGCAGCCGCGGCCCGGCACGCCGATCCACCTTGCGGCGACGCATCGCGCGCGCAGGCGCGTGCTCATCGTCGACGCAACGACGCCGACGCCGGACCAGGACTCCGGCTCCCTGCGCATGGTGAACCTCATGCGCGTGCTGGCCGACCTCGGCTGCCAGACGAGCTTCCTGCCCGAGAACCGGTTGTTCGTCGAGCGCTACACGCCCGCGTTGCAGGCACTCGGCGTCGAGGCGCTGTACGCGCCCGCAGTGCAGGATCCGGTGCGCCTGCTGCGCGATCGCGGGCGCGAGTTCGACCTCGTGCTGCTGTCGCGCCACTACGTCGCGGCGGGCCTGGTCGGACTCGTGCGCCTGTATGCGCCGCAGGCGACGCTCGCGTTCGACACCGTCGACCTGCACTACCTGCGCGAACAACGCGCGGCCGAGCTCTCGGGCGACGCGGCGATGGCGCGCCATGCGGCGACCACGCGCGCTCAGGAGCTCAAGCTGATCCGCGAATGCGACGTGACGCTGGTGGTGAGCCCGGTCGAGCAGGAGCTGCTCGCGCGCGATGCCCCCGGCTCGCGCGTCGAGGTGCTCTCGAACGTGCACGAGGTACACGGCTGCAAGGCCGGGTTCGACGCGCGTCGCGACCTCGTGTTCGTCGGCGGCTTCCAGCATCCGCCGAATGCCGACGCGGTGGAATGGTTCGTCGCGGAGGTGTTGCCGCTGGTGCGCCGCGAACTTCCCGACGTGCGCCTGCACGTGATCGGCAGCAAGGTGCCCGACGCGATCC
This sequence comes from Pseudomonadota bacterium, assembly GCA_023430685.1. Classification (GTDB taxonomy): domain Bacteria; phylum Pseudomonadota; class Gammaproteobacteria; order Xanthomonadales; family Rhodanobacteraceae; genus Dokdonella_A. Next base: position 1,635 of record JAEYZH010000044.1, read on the forward strand.
GCTCGCTCGCGGATGCGTCGGTGGTCGTGCACGGTTTCGTCGAGGACATCCTGCCGTTCATGGATGGCTGCCGCGTTTCGGTCGCGCCGCTGCGCTACGGCGCGGGGGTCAAGGGCAAGGTCAACATGGCGATGAGTTGCGGACTGCCGGTCGTGGCGACGCCGATCGCGGTCGAAGGCATGCACGTGCGCGAAGGCGCGGACGTGCTGGTCGCGGCGGACGCCGTTGCATTCGCCGCGGCGGTCGTGCAGCTCTACCGCGACGAGGCGCTGTGGAACACGCTGTCGGCGAACGGTCTCGCGAACGTCGAGCAGCACTTCTCGTTCGATGCCGCGCGCGCAGCGGTCAGTCGCTTGTTGGACACCGAACGACATCGCGCGCAGCCCCGGGCACCGTAGGAGCGCACCCTGTGCGCGATTCGCGCGAATGCGAAGCACCGCGCGCGAACGGTTGCCTGCGCTGATCGCCCACAGGGTGGGCTCCTGCGCACGCCGCATGCGCGCCACGCCTCCTGTAGGAGCGCACCCTGTGCGCGAAAGCCCGAGGCCTGGATGGAGAATCCACGGCGCCCGCAGGCTCGATGGCGCTTGGCGCCGTAGCATCCGTGAGACCAAAAGCCGGCTCCTCAGAACGCGGCACTTGCCTCGAATGCGCCGCCGGCGAGGGACTGCCAACGCTCTTCTCCATCCAACGCCGCGGACGGGCCGAAGCGCCGCTCGCGCAGCACCAGCGAGCCATCGGCGTGGCGTTGCGCGAGCGTGGCCGCCCGCGTGCCGTAGCGGTCGCCGCGGATGAACACCGGTGCGAGGCGACGTTCGAGCTGGAGCCCGACGCCGGTGTCGGGCAGTTCCTCGTCGAGCGGTAGCGACTCGTCGCGCAAGAGGTCGAGCAATCCGGTTTCGTCGCGCAGGCCGCCGGTGCGCATCGCATCGCGGAAACCGCGCTGCAGCCGCGCCGTTTTCGGCCAGTCGACGCCGATCGCGCCGTTGCTGACCACGTGCACGCCCGGCGGCAGCGAACGCACCATGCCCTCGGAGCTTCCGAGGGCGAACGCACCCTCGCGATCCCCGACGACGAGGTTGAACGGACCGTAGTCGCCGGCCTGCATGCGCACCTGGTCGAGCCAGTCGATCGGCGTCGCATCACCGAGCAGGAAGTCCCGCACCAGCCAGCCGCGCGACTTCGGTGCGGTCGCGGGCACGCCGACGCGCAGGTTGGTTACCGCGGCGAAGCGTCCGTCGGTGCGCAAGCCGAGCCAGGCGCCGTCCGCCATGCGATCGCGCCCGCCGACCACGTGCGCATCCTCGACCCACGGCGCAGCCGCGTCACTGGGTCGTCCATGGTATTCGTCGCGGTTGCCGAGCAGCAGCAGCGGCAGCCCGGGCGTGGCGTCGATGGCGATCAGGAGCAGGCACATGGGCGGGGAATCGGGAGTGGGGTATGGGGAACGGTTGAAACAACGAGCCACGAAGAGTGCCCGAGGAGACGTCGAGACGCTGTGACCTGCGCCGAAGTTCACCGAGGTTCACGAATCGCGAACGTCCGTTTCCCTGCCCTCCCGATCCCTATTCCCTGTTCCCCAGTCCCTGCTGCCAGGCCCTCAACCGCGCATCGAGCGCTTCGATGCGCGGATTGTCGGGGGCGAGGGCGCGCGCGGCGTCGAGTGCGCGCGCGGCGTCTTCGCGGCGGCCTTCGCCGATGCGAAGGTCCGCCTGGTCGAGGAACGCATTCGCGAGGCGCGCGCTCATCGGCGCGATATCGGGATCGCCCGGCGCGATCTGCCGGATCGCATCGAGCAGCGTGTTCGCGCGCAGCACCATGGCGTCCGCGAGGGCCTGCGCGAAAAGCTCCTTCGCGCGCGCCGGCAAGCGCTCGAGGCCCGCGCGCGCGGCCGCGTCGTCGCGGTCGATCGCGAGCGCGGCGCGGTACTTGTCGTAGGCGCTGTCACCGGGCGGCACGATCAGGCGACCCGCGATCACGGCCTGCTGCGCCTCGGCAACGAGCTCGCGAACGCGCGCGGACTGTTGCGGCGTGACCGGCGTGTGTTGCGATCCGATTTCCTGCCGCTCGCGCAGCTCGCGCAGTTCCGAACGCGCGGCCCGCAGCTCGGGAGACTCCGGCGCGAGCTTCGCCGCGTCGCGCAGCAGTGCGTCGGCCGCGTCCGCGTTGCCTTCGTCGATCGCGGCATGCGCGCGAACCACCCAGGCCTGCGCAATGCGCGCAAGCCCCGCCTTCGCGCGCGCCTGCGCCGGGTCCTTCGCGAGCACCGCGCGGAACAGTTCGAGCGCGGAGTCCTCGCCGCCTGCCAGCACGCCTTCGCGCAATCGCGCTTCAGCGCGGTCGAGTGTCGTGGACAGCGCGGCCGACTCGGCTTCGCGTGCGCGCGTGAGGCGCCCCAGCAGGTCGGGCAAACCGGTATAGGTCGGAAGGATGCGCGCGATGTCGTCGGCGCGTGACTGCGCGGTTGCGGCATCACCCGCCGCCAGCGCGGCGTCGGCCTGCGCGGCCAACGCATCGGCGCTGCGCACGAGGCCGCTCGTCGCGAGCGCGTTGCCCGATTCGCCTTCGAGCACGCGCTGGTAGAGCGCGGCCGCACCGTCGGCCCCGACGATGTGGCCCGCGGCGAGCGCGGCCTGCGCCTGGTCGAGCAGCTGCACCACTTCGTCGTCGCGTGATTCGAGTTGCTTGAGCGAGCGCTCCAGTTCCTCGACCGCCGTGCCGCCGCCGAGCAGTTCGCGCGCGCCGTCGAGCGCGCTGCGTGCCGCCGCGGGATCGCCGTCCGCGATCGCGGCACGCGCACGCGCGAGCAGCCGGCGCGACACCTCGTCGAGTCCGCGTCTCGCGGTGTCGTTGTCAGGGTCCTGCGCGCGCGCGGCGAGGAACAGTTCGCGCGCGCCATCGCCCTGCGCGCTGGTCAGCCGCCCCGCATCGAGCGCCTGCTGCGCACGCGCGAGCGTGTCGTTGAAACCGGTCCGCGGCAGCAGGTCGCGCAGTTCGTCCTGGCGGTTCCACGCCGCCCACGCGAGCGCACCGACCACGATGGCGCCGAGCGCCCACGCGAGTCCCGCGCCACCGCGGCCCGAACGCCGCTGCGCGCGCCCGCGTGCCTCGGCGCGTCCACGCGGACCTTCATCGAGCGCCGCGACGATGCCGTCGATGCGCCCGAGATTGGGTTCGGCGCGTTCGCGCGGCGGCGTCTGCAACGGCGTCGCATCGACGACGGTGTCGGCGCCCGATGGCATCGAAGGCGTGATCCGCGTGCTGCCCTCGAACCCGGGCAGCGAGCCTTCCTGCGCCTGGCCGTCGAGCGCGAGGATCGCGGCGGCCACTTCGCTGCCGGTCTGGAAGCGGTCTTCGGGCTGCTTGGCGAGCAGCCGGTCGAGCAGCGGTTGCAGCGCCTTCAGCGCCGCCGGCAATTCGGGCACCGGCTGGGTGATGTGCATGATGCCGATCGCGAGCGAGTCATCGGCGTGGTAGGGCACGCGACCGACCAGCATCTCGTAGAGCACGACGCCGAGGCTGTAGAGGTCGGCACGGCCGTCGATCTGCTTGCCGCGCGCCTGCTCCGGGCTCATGTAGTGCGGGGTACCGACCACGGCCCCCGTGCGCGTCACGCGCGCGGCATTGTCGAGCGCGCGCGCGATCCCGAAGTCGGTCAACACGGCCGAACCGTCGTCTCGCAGCAGGATGTTGTCGGGCTTGACGTCGCGATGCACGAAGCCCTTCTCGTGCGCGTAAGCGAGCGCGCCCGCGATCTCGCGCACGACGCGCAGCGCGAAGGCGACGTCGCGCGCGGTGCCATCCCTGGGCAGCACGGCGCCGCCGGCGAGGTACTCCATCGCGATGTAGTGGTAGTCGCCGGCACGACCGACATCATGGATGCCGACGACGTGGCGATGGTGCAGGCGCGCGGCGATCTTCGCTTCGCGCAGGAATCGCTCGCCGAAATCGGGATCGACCAGCAGCGCGGGCGACATCACCTTGAGCGCGACCTCGCGATCGACCGATTCCTGCATGGCGAGGTACACGGTGGCCATGCCGCCGCGACCAAGTTGGCGCAGGATGCGGAATCCGGGGACCTCGATCACGTTCGCGTCATATCCGCTGGGCGCCCGGACCTGGCGTGCGCGCACACGCGAGTCGGACTGGCCGGGCAGGATAGCATGCGCTCGTGCGGCCAAAGCGCTGGCGCGGCGCGCGGGCGCTTCGGCCTGCGCTCGGGGCGAACGGGGAAACGGGCGATCACATTGAGCGCAGCGATCGCGGGCCGCGCAGTCGAAGCGTGCGGCATTGGCGCAAGTTGGCCCTTCGACTCCGGCCTTCGGCCTGCGCTCAGGGCGAACGGAAAGACGGCCGTTCGGCATATGCTCGGGCGAACGGAAAGACGGCCTTCGGCCTGCCCTCGGGCGAACGGAAGAACGGCCGTTCGGTCGGCGCTCGGGCGAACGGAAATACGCCCATTCGGCTTGCGCTCGGGGCGAACGCACGCTACGGCGGTTCGCGCCGAGCGCAACGGCCGCAGGCCGCGAAGTCGAAGCGCACGCGCTTCAGGTGACTCGACGCGCGTCGATCACGTTCGGCACCGCGAGCAGCTGCGCGAGCACGCCGCTGAGCTGGCCGAAATCCGCCACTCGCAACGCGTAGTTCATCTCGGCAATGCCCTTGCGAGGGTCGACGCGCGCATCGAGCGCGACTACCTGCACGCCCGCGCTCGCGATCGCATTGCTGACATCCTTGTGCAGGTTCTTCCTGTCGTAGCCACGCACGACGACATCGACGTCGTAAGTGGACTGCGCGCGGCGCCCCCATTCCACCAGCACGATGCGGCTGGCGTCGCGGTCGCGCAGTTTTGCGAGCTGGCGGCAATCGGCGCGGTGCACCGATACGCCGCGACCACGCGTGATGAAGCCGGAGATCGCGTCACCCGGCAGTGGTCGGCAGCAGCGCGCGAGCTGCGCGAGCAGGTTGCCGACCCCTTCGATGACGATCGCGCCTTCGCCACTCGGCGCGCGCGCGGGCGTTGGTGCCGGCGGCGGCGCAGGGTCGCGGGCCGGCGTGCTGAGTTCGTGCAGCGCACGCGCGAGCTGGCCGGTGCTTATGTCGCCGAACGCGAGCGCCTCGAGCAACTCGTCGTGGGTCTTCAGGTCGAAGCGCGCCGGCAGCGCGTCGAGGTTGGGCGGCTGCAGCGCGAGGCGCCGGAGCTCGCGTTCGAGCACGAGGCGCCCGGCCGCGAGGTTCTGCGCGAGGTCGACGCGCTTGAACCACGCGCGCACCTTTTCGCGTGCGCGATGCGTGGCAAGGAATCCGTGCTGGGTCGAGAGCCAGTCGCGCTTGGGCTCGATGAGCTTGCCGGTCAGGATCTCCACGCGGTCGCCGGTCGCGGGACGGAACGACAGCGGCACGATGCGGCCATTGACCTTCGCGCCACGACAGCGGTGGCCGACGTCGGTGTGGATGGCATAGGCGAAGTCGAGCACGGTCGAATCGCGCGGCAGGTCGACGACCTGCCCCTTCGGCGTCAGCACGTAGATGCGGTCCTCGACGACCTCGGTGCGGAAGCCCGCGAGCAGCGCCGCATCGTCGTCGCGCGCATCCATGCCATCGAGCAACTTGCGCATCCACGCGATCTTGCGCTCGAAGCTCGCGTCGGTGCTGCCGCCTTCCTTGTAGCGCCAGTGCGCGGCGACGCCGAGTTCGGCGTGGCGGTGCATGTCGTGCGAGCGGATCTGCACCTCGAGCGTGCGGCCTTCCGGCCCGATCACGGCCGTGTGCAGCGACTGGTACTGGTTGCCTTTCGGGTTCGCGATGTAGTCGTCGAACTCGCCCGGCACCGGCGGCCACAGCGTGTGGACGACCCCGAGCGCGGCGTAGCAGGTCGCGAGGTCGGCGACCAGCAGGCGCAACGCGCGCACGTCGTAGAGCTCGGAGAACTCCACGCCCTTGCGCTGCATCTTGCGCCAGATCGAATAGATGTGCTTCGGACGACCCGCGATGTCGGCCTCGATGCCGGCCTTCGCGAGTGCGGCGCGCAACTGCGCCTTCGCGACCGCGATCCATGCCTCGCGGTCGCCGCGGCGCTCGTCGATCAGGCCGGCGATGCGCCGATAGACATCCGGTTGCAGGTAGCGAAACGCGAGGTCCTCGAGTTCCCACTTGAGCTGCCAGATGCCGAGCCGGTTCGCGAGCGGCGCATGGATGTCCGCGGTGAGCCGCGCGAGTGCGCGTTGCGTCGCCTCGGGTGCCTGCACGGCGGCGCGCATGCGCACGACCTGTCGCGCGAGCAGGATGAACACGACGCGCAGGTCGCGCACGATCGCAAGCAGGAGGCGACGCAGTCCTTCGCTGCCGCCGACCGAGCCGTGCGCGGCGTACAACGCCCACACCTTCTCGGCCGCCTGCTGTCCTTCGACCAGCGTGCGCAACTCCTCGGGCCAGGTGGCCGGATCGGGTTGCGCATCGGAAGGCGTGCACTCGCCCGCGGCGAACAGCACGCAAGCAGCCTGCGCATCGCTGCCGACCCCGAGTTCGGCGATCAGTGCGAGCGTGGCGTCGAGTTCGGGTTGCGCGTCGGCCCACGCGCCCGGCGAGGCGCAAGCCTGCGCGAGGCGCCGTGCGACCGCGAGAGGATCAGCCGAAAAATCGATGCGCGGCGCGGATGCCGTTTCAGGCACCCGCGCGCTCGTGGACTTCTTCACGATCAGCCTCGCGCCGGAGCGGCGGCGCTGCCGTGGGGACTGCCGCCGCCTGCGCGGCGGCGGTGCATCGGACGTCGGGACTTACTGCGTCATCCAGGGGAAGCCGCCGTTGCCGGGGAACCCGAAGATCACGTTGTCTCCGACGAACGCATCGCCGTTCTCATGCCGCACCACGTCCGGCGCGGACATCACCGAGACCGCCGCGACGGGCGTGTGGATCGGCGGGAAGTTGTTCGTGGTGGATCGAATCACCACGACGTAGAGCGAGACCGCCGGCGCCTCCGGGAATGCGAGGCTGAGCGAAACCTTCTGCGAGAGGAAACCCGTGGGCGCCACGGCGAGCGGCAAGGAGCCGCCGGCGGATGCGCCGTTGCACACCGTGGCATTCAACGTGGCCGGCAGTTCCGACAGGAAACAATACGAACCGCTCGCGGTCAGGTAGTCCGAATCGAACGCATCGCGGATCTCGACGTCCACGGTGTTCGGCAGGTCCTGCACCTGTTGCGGGAGACCCGCGCTGAACTGCGAGTTCGGTGGTGCCGACTGTGGGCCGAGGCGGGCATCGATGCGAGCGAGGTAGATGAAGTTCGTGCCCGAGGTGGTGGTCCACATCGTGCGCGCGCGCGTGCCGAACTCGCTGCCGTCCGGGCGCACGCCCGTCGCGGCGGAGCAGAGCGTCGTCTCGTCGACGGTCGGCGACTGGCTCGCGGTCATCGCGAAATTGCACGAGTCGGTCGGTACCAGGGTCCAGTCGGGCTGGCTCCAGTTGAAACCGTCGGTCGGCCGCCAGTTCACCATGTTCGAGTACTGCACCGATTCCTTCGGCTCGTAGCTGTCGCGGAACACGTAGCCGCCGAAGCTGCTGTAGGGCTTGATGACTTCGCCAAACGAACCTCGCGCGTGGCACATGAGCGAATGCTCGAGCGATCCCCCTGCAGTGCGATTGACGCGCAACTCGCCGCCCGAATAGCTCGTCGACGACAGGAACGCTTCCGGCATCGTCCAGCGCGAATGGCCCGGCGCGAGCGTGACGATGTTCGGGCTGCCTGGACCCACGTTCGCGCAGAACAAGTAGCCTTCGGTGGCCACGCTGAGCTTGCTCGCGACGCCGGGCTGAGCCGTGATGTAGGAGAAACCCGGAGACACGATCGTCAGCGGGACCTCGTCGTTGACCGCGAGCTTGGCGGCCTGGGCAAGTGGGACCATGAGGACCGAGGCCGCAGCCCCGATGCACGCGCGACGAACGAGCTTGTTCAGTGCCATTTTTTCGGATTCTCTAGTCAAAACGGGGGTTTGCGTGAGCATTCGCGCGGTTCTGCCGTCCCTCGCCCGCTTCTGTACGAACCCTGAACGCCTGTGTCTGACCGCAGCAAATTGGCCGATCGGGTGGCTCCCGATAGCGCGTGCTACACTCCAAACGTGCCGAAGTGTACCTCCAAACGCGCGCCGATGCACGCGTTAACATCGTGTAAATCCAAGGATTTTTGTAACCGCAATCACAGATTGCGGCATCCCCCACGAGACCTTATGCGCCCGATCAACAGCCTTGCCCTGACCCTGCTTGTCGCCACCTCGTCCGCACTCGCCCAGACCGCGTCGCCGACGCTCGAAGAGCGCATGTCGCAGGCCGACTTCACCGCCGCGGGCCTGCAGAAGTTGTCGCCCGAGGAACTGCAGGCGCTCAATGCATGGCTCGATGCGCACGGCAGCGGCACCGTGCAGTACCGCACGCCATCCGGCGGCACGGTGTTCTATCCCGATGAATCCGCGCGTGACAACATCGAGGACCGCATCGTCGGCGTGTTCGAAGGTTGGCGCGGCAAGACGATCTTCACGCTCGAGAACGGCCAGAAGTGGCAGCAGGCGGAGTCGGGCATGCGCGACACCGGCAAGTTCGACAACCCGGCGGTCAAGATCAAGCCGATGCTGATGGGCAGCTGGCTCATGTACGTCGAAGGGTGCGGTTGCAGCCTGCGCGTGAAGCGCATCGAGTGAAGCAGGCGCGCGCGGACCACCGTTCCGCGCCGCTAAAGGCGATCGCACGGTTCCCGTCCTCCCGAACACCGTCGCCCAAGGCCCGGTTGAAAAGCGCGCATGCATGGCCCGCGCGTCGCCGCGGGGCCGTTCGGCGCCGGCCTTCGGCCTGCGCTCGGGGCGAACGGAGATTGAGCATCGTTCGGGCGGGCACTGCCTGCGCTTCTGCGAACCACGATCGGAGCGCGATCAGTTCCCCGCGCGCAGTGATTCGACCAGCTTTGCGAGGCGCTTGGGCGATACCGGTTCGGCCGTGCGCAATTCCTGCGCGAACGTCGACACGCGCAGCTCCTCGATGAGCCAGCGCAGTTCGTGCAGTGCGGCATCGTCACCGCGACTCGCACGCAGGTTCATGAAATCGCGCCAGTAGAGCTGCACGCCGAGCATGCGCGCCTGGTCGCGCGCAGGGTCCTGGCGCAGGCGTTCGGCGCGCAGTTTCATCGCCTTGAGGTAACGCGGGAACTGCGCGAGACGCGTGCGATCGGTGCCGGCGAGGAAGCCCGTCGCGAGCAATTCGTCGAGCTGCTCGCGCAGGTCGTCGTAGTTCGCCTTCGCGAAGCCGATCAGCGGCGGCTCCAGCAGCGGACGCAATTCGGCCTGCGCCTGGATGATCGCTTCGGCCAGGTGCAGGCGTTCCATCGCGGCCGGGAACAGCTCGCGTGCGATCGCGTCACTCGCGCGCTGGAACTGCGCGCGGTCGCGGATGTCGAGCGTGTGCGCGGCGAGTCGTTCCCGCAAGGCACCTTCGACGATGTCCGCGCGCAGCGCCTCGGCGCTGCCGAACGCGGCCCATTTCAATGCGAGCGCGTTCGCGAGCGGCAACTGCCGGCGCGCCTGCTTGAGCTTGTCGGCGAGCGCGCGCCGCAGCAGCCTTTCGACGCCCCTGGCGTGCTCGGAAAGCGCCTCGTCGTGCCGTTCGAACACGCGCAGTGCGACGCTGCCGCCGAGGTCAACCAGCGCAGGGAACGCGGTCAGGCCGCCGCTCGACACGATGCTCGCGGGGATCTCGTCGAAGTCGAACGCGTCGACCTCGTCGCGCGTGAGGTCGACGTCGGCCCTCCGCGAGAACGCGGCGCGCGCGGCTCCGGTCCACTGCGCCTGGATCGCCCGGAGATCGCGGCCTTCGGCGAGCAGCTCGCCCTTCTCGTCCCGCACGCGGAAATTCATCAGCAGGTGCGCTGGCCATTGGACCCCGGCGAAATCCGCCTCGCCGAGCACGACCCCGGTCACGCGCTGGAGGTAGCGCGCGAGCACCGCGAGCAGCGGTTCGTCGCGCGCGGGCTCGGCCTCGGCGAATGCACGCGCGAAGTCGGGTGCGGGCACGAAATTGCGGCGCAGGGACTTCGGCAGTGCGCGGATCGCCTCGGCGACCTTCTCCACGAGCAGGCCGGGCACCAGCCACTCGCAACGCGCGGATGGCACCGCATTGACGAGCGCGAGCGGCAGCTGCAGCGTCACGCCGTCGGCCACGTCGCCCGGAACGAAACGATACGCGAGCGGCAGCGCGTGGCCGGCGAACTCGAGTTCGCGCGGGTAGTCGCGCGCGCCTGCCCCGGCCGATTCGCCGAGCACGTCGTCGAGCGACCAGTGCAGCGCCGCCTGTTCGGACGGCGAAGCGCGCCGGTACCAGGCGTCGAGCGCGGCCGCCGTGCTGATGTTGGCAGGCAGCTTGCCTGCGAAGAACGCTGCGAGCTGCTCGTCGTCGCGCAGCAATCCGCTGCGTCGCCGTTTCGCTTCGATCTCGCGCGCCTCGGCGAGCACGCGCGCATTCGCGCGCAGGAACGCCGCGCGCGCATCGACCTCGCCGCGCGCGAGGCCCTCGCGCAGGAACAGCGCATGCGCCTCGTCTGGCTGCTGGCGCCCGAACTGCACGAGACGCTGCTCCGCGAGCACCAAGCCGAACAGCGTGGCCTGTTCGTACGCGACCACCGCGCCACGCTTGCGCGACCAGTGCGCGTCGCGCCAGCTCCGCTTCACGAGGTGCGCCGCCTGCTGCTCGATCCATGCCGGCTCGACGCGCGCGCACGCGAGCGCGTAGACCTTGCGCAGGTCGAGGATCTGCCCCGCGAGCAACCACGCGGGCGGCGCCTTCGCGACATCCGATCCCGGAAAGATCCCGAACCTGCGTTCGCGCGTCCCGCGGTACTGCCCCTTTTCGTCCTTGCGCGCGACCTGCGTCGGCCAGCCGGAGAGAAGGCAGCGGTGGATGGCTTCGTAGTTGCCGGGAATGGGGAATCGGGAATCGGGCATGGTCGACGCCGGAGCTTGTTGCACGGCGCGGCGGGACGCCTTCGCTCGATCCGCTTCGGGCGACGCCGCGTTTTCCATTCCCGATTCCCGATCCCCCATTCCCGGCAGCTCATGCGCGAGCAGGAGCTGCCGATGCACCTCCCGCCATTCGCGCATGCGCAGGAACGAGAGGAAGTGCTGCTGGCACCAGTCGCGCAGTTTCGACTGCGTGAGTTCGGCGTGGGCCTCGACGTACGCGTCCCAGAGGCGCAGCACGCCGATGAAATCCGAACGCGGGTCGGCGAAGCGCGCGTGCGCGGCGTCGGCCTGCGCACGCGCGTCGGCGGGACGCTCGCGCGGATCCTGCACGCTGAGGAAGGACGCGAGCACGAGCAGTTCGCGCAGCGCGCCGAGCCGGCCCGCCTCGATCAGCATCCGTCCGAGCGCGACGTCGATCGGGAACTTCGCGAGGTCCCGCCCGACCGGCGTGAGGCGCTTGTCGCCGTCGACCGCGCCGAGTTCGGCGAGCCGTCGGTAGCCGTCCGCGATCGCGCGCTCGGAGGGCGCCTCGACGAACGGGAATTCGGCCGGGTCGCCGAGCTTGAGCGCGAGCATGCGCAGGATCACGCCCGCGAGCGAGGAGCGCAGGATCTCGGGGTCGGTGAACGGTGCGCGCTGCTCGAACTCCTGCTCGTCGTAGAGCCGGTAGCACACGCCCGGGCCGACGCGGCCGCAGCGCCCCTTGCGCTGCTCGGCCGCGGCCTTCGAGATCGGCTCGACGTGCAGGCGCTCGAGCTGGTTGCGCGGACTGTATCGCTTGACGCGCGCGGTGCCGCTGTCGATCACGTAGCGGATGCGCGGGACCGTCAACGACGTTTCCGCGACGTTCGTCGCGAGCACGATGCGCCGCTGCGCGCCCGGGCGGAACACGCGATCCTGCTCGTTCGCCGACAGGCGCGCGTACAGCGCGAGCACCTCGATCGACCGGTAGTTGCGCCGCGACAGCGCGAGGTGAACGTCGCGGATCTCGCGCTCGCCCGGCAGGAACACCAGCACGTCGCCGCGCGGATCCTCGCGCGTGATCTCGTCGGCGACCGCGATCACCTGCTCCGCGAGCGAGCCAGGAAAAAGGGCGTCAGGGTCACTTTTCCGCCCGCGACGTTCGGTCGAACGCTCATGCTCGCCGGAAAAGTGACCCTGACCCCCTTTTTTCCCCTGCGCATCGATGCCGCGCCAGCGCACTTCGACCGGATACGCGCGGCCCTCGACCTCGACCACCGGCGCGTCGCCGAAGTGGCGCGCGAAGCGCGCGGTGTCGATCGTCGCCGAGGTCACGATCAGCTTGAGATCGCGGCGGCGCGCCAGCAGGCGCTTGAGGTAGCCGAGCAGGAAATCGATGTTGAGGCTGCGCTCGTGCGCCTCGTCGATGATGATCGTGTCGTAGGCCGACAGCCACGGATCGGATTGCGTTTCGGCGAGCAGGATGCCGTCGGTCATGAACTTGACCAGCGAGCCGTCGGACACCTGGTCGTTGAAGCGCACCTGGAACCCGACCAGCTTGCCGACTTCGCTGCCGAGCTCGTCGGCGACGCGGCGCGCGACCGAGCGTGCCGCGATCCGGCGCGGCTGCGTGCAGCCGATCATGCCGGCGACGCCGCGGCCTGCCGCAAGGCAGAGCTTGGGCAGCTGGGTGGTCTTGCCGGAGCCGGTTTCGCCCGCGAGCACGACGACCTGGTGGGCGCGTATGAGGTCGATGATGTCGTCGGCGCGCGCGGCGATCGGCAACGAGGCGTCGACACCCGCGGCGGGCACGCTGGCGGCGCGCGACCTGCGTCGCGCGGCCGAGGCC
>JAEYZH010000051.1 GCA_023430685.1 Pseudomonadota bacterium
ACGGGCTCGCCGCACGAGTACGTGCATTACGCCGCCTCGAAGGCCGCGGTCGACACCTTCACGATCGGGCTGGCGCGCGAACTCGCGGGCGAGGGCATCCGCGTGAACGCAGTCTCGCCCGGCGTCACGCGCACGGACATCCATGCCGCAGGCGGCGATCCGCAGCGTGCGGAGCGGCTTGCATCGCACATCCCGCTCGGGCGCGCGGCCGAGGCCGACGAGATCGCCGAAGCGGTCGCCTGGTTGCTGTCGGACAGGGCGTCCTACGCGACGGGCACGGTCATGCGGGTCGCGGGAGGGTTGTAGCGCGTGCGAGGCCGATCGAGGCCGGTGCGGCGGCGCTTCCTCGCCGCGCCGTGCAGGCGGGCCCATCGGAGGGGTGCGGGAGGTGTGCAGTCCCGATCATGGTGCGGAATGCTCGGGGCTGAAGCGCTTCCCACGACAGCACGTTCGCAGGGTCTATAGACTCGCGCTGCACGCAGACTCCGGAGGCGCGATGGACATCGAAGCGGTCAGGGCGATCGCGCTTGCCCTTCCCGAGGTGACCGAGGAGCCGCACTTCGACTACGGCTCGTTCCGGGTCAAGGGCAAGATCTTCGTCACGGTGCCGCCCGACCGGCAGCACATCCACGTACGCCTAGACGAGCAGCAGCGCCTGCTCACGCTCGCGACCGAACCGCGCGGCATGGAAGCGCTGCATTGGGGCAAGCAGATCCTCGGCATCCGGATCGACCTGCACCGCGCGGATCCTGCGGAGGTGATGCGCCTCGTCGAAACCGCGTGGCGGTACCGCGCGCCGAAACGGCTCGCGGCCGCATTCGACCGCGATCGCCCCGCGCCTGCGTAGGGTGGCTCGCAGTGCGTCGGGTGGGTCGCAGCCGCGCAGCGGCGAGCCCCACCGGCGCGAATCCACGATCACGCGCGCACCGCTCAACGCGCCGGTGGAACTCGCGCCTTTGGCGCTGCGTTCCACCCTACGCATCCCGAGCACCCATTTTCGCGCAGCCGTAGGGTGGGTCGCAGCCGCGCAGCGGCGAGACCCACCGGCGCGAGTCCGCAACCGCGCGAGACCCCTGCATCGCGACGGTGGAACTCGCGCCTTTGGCGCTGCGTTCCACCCTACGCATCCCGGGCAACCGGTTCCCCGCAACCGTAGGGTGGTTCGCAGCCGCGCAGCGGCGAGACCCACCGGCGCGAGTCCAAAATCGCACGCGAACCTCTCATCGCGCCGGCGTCGTGCGCGCGGCGGCAGCCGCCGTCGTCGTCTCCACGAGGCCGAGCTGTTTCATGAGCCCGAGCGAATTCGCGCAGGTCCATTCCTCGGCGATACGCCCGTCATCCAGGCGGAACAGCGTCGTGCCGGTGATCTCGACCGCGCGGCCCGTGGCCGGAAGCCCGTTGCCGGAACCGGTGTTGCTCCCGCGCGCGGTCCAGTGCACGGCGACGAGATCGTTCTCGGCCACCTGCTTCTCGACCGTGATCGCGAGGTCGGGAAACGCCTCGCGCCAGCCCTTCGCTTCGGCCATGCCGTCGGCATGGGTGAACGTGTTCCTGCCACCGTGTCCGACGAAGTCGGTCGTGTAGGGCACGTCGAAACGGCCCTGGCTCAGGCCTTCCTCGTACACCCGGCGGGTGATCGACTTGTTGAGTTCGAGCGAGTCGGTGCGGACGCCATCGGACGCGTTCGCGCCGCACGGCACCACGCCCGCGAGCGCCGCGAGTGCGGCGACCGCGGACAGCAGGAGGTTGCAGGTTTTCATGACGATCTCCATCACGCGCAAGTGCGTGGCCGGATCATCGATGCGCTGCGCCGACTTCCGCGCGGGTTTTGTGACGGGCGGACGCCAAGGTGGGACGGGTCGGTGCTGCGCCGTGACGGACGGCATCCGCGGTGCGCGATCGCGCAGGGGGTGCGCACCCATGCGGAACCGTGCCCCTGTAGGAGCCCACCCTGTGGGCGATCCGCAGCGCAATCGGTCGCGCGCGGAGGAGCATGAGTGCCCGCTTCCGTCACTCCGGGACACCCCCCACGAGCAAGCGCAGCGAGCATCAGCGAAACAACGTGTCGAGCGCCCCGCGGTAGCGCCGGCTGCCATTCACCTGCGCACCGGTGTCGAGCAGCACGACGAAGTCGCCATTGAACAGCGGCTGCACTTCGCGGATGCGCGCGATGCTCACGATCGCCGCGCGCGAGATGCGGATGAAGCGCTGCGGGTCGAGCCGCGCCTCGAGGCTTGCCATCGTCTCGCGCAGCAGGTGGCGATCCTTACCCGCATGCACCTCGACGTAGTTGCCGGCGGCGAGGATGCGATCGACCTCGTCGATGTCGAGCAGGCGCACGCGACCTTCGGAACGAATCGCGAGGCGCGTGGGCCAAGGTCGCAGCGATCCGCGGTCGATCGATCTCAGCACCTCGGTCACCCGGCGCGCGAAGTCCGCGTCCGGCGCCGCGAGCCGCGCGCGGACACGCTGCAGCGCGCGGCGCAGGCGCTCCGGGTCGATCGGTTTGAGCACGTAGTCGACCGCCTGCGCATCGAACGCACGCAGCGCATGCTGGTCGAACGCGGTCACGAACACGACGGCCGGCATGCGCTCGGCGCCGACGGTTTCGACCACCGCGAACCCGTCGAGCTCGGGCATCTGCACATCGAGGAACACGAGGTCGGGCGAGAGTGCGCCGATCGCCGCGACTGCCGATGCGCCATCGCCGCACTCGCCGACGACCTCGATGTCGGCCTCCTGCCGCAGCAAGCGCAGCAGTCCGCGGCGGGCGATGGGTTCGTCGTCGACGATCAGCGTGCGGATCGTCATGCGCCCGTGCGCCACGGAAGTTCGATCTCGGCGATGACGCCGCCGCCATCGAGGTTGCGCACGTCGAAGCGCTGGCGTTCCGCATACAGCAGGCGCAGCCGCGCGCGCGTGTTCGCGAGTCCGACGCGCTCGGCCATCGCCGCGGGCAGGCCGTGCCCGTCATCGACGACGCGCAGCCGCAGCGAATCGCCATGCTGCTCCGCCGCGACCTCGACGCGCCCCGGCCCCGCGCGCGTCGCGATGCCATGCCGGATCGCGTTCTCGACCAGCGGATGCAGGATCAGGTTCGGTACCCGCGCCTGCAGGCAATCGTCGGGGACAACGATCCGGTAGCCGAAGCGCTCGCCGAGTCGCGCCTGCTCGATCTCGAGGTAGCGCTCGAGGAAACCGATCTCCTCGCCGAGCGTGACCTCGTGCGCCTCGCTGCCGTCGAGCGAACGACGCAGCAGGGCGCTGAGCTGCAGCAGGATCCGGTCCGCCGCATCCGCGTCCTCGTGCATCAGCACCGAGACCGTGTTCAGCGCGTTGAACAGGAAGTGCGGCTGCAACTGCATGCGCAGCGTCTGCAGGCGCGCATCCGCGAGCTGCGCCTCGAGGCGGAGCTGCCTGCGGTCCTTCTCCCGCGCGCTGCGCGCGAGTCGCTCCAGGTGCGCCGCGACGATGATCAGCCAGTAGACCGGCAGGTTCAGCAGGAAGGTCGTGCCGAGCAGGCGGCTGAAGGTGCCGAGCCAGGTCGGCTCGACCTGGGTCGCGCCGATCAGCGGCGCCGCGACCGCGAACAGCGCGAGGTTGACGAGGGCGCAGCCGACCGAGGCGAGGCCATGCACCGCGAGCGAGCGCAGTCGATGCGGTCGCTGCAGCGGGAAGCGTGCCTCGAGCCGCAGCGCGAGCGGCGTGAGCGCGGCCCATACCATCGCCCAGACCAGCCAGATCGCACTCGCGCGCGCCCAGACGACCGGTTCGCCACGCACCTGCGCGGCCACCCAGGCTTGCGCCGCGAGCAGCATCGCGACGAGCGCCCACGCGCCGACGATGACCAGCACGCGGCGGGTGCTGGCAGGCGAGTCCCCGGCCGCCGATCGCGCCGCTGCTTCCACATTTCCAGCCAGGTGATCCACGCGTCGGACGGCCTCTCGATGCCGACACCGCCGGCGTGGGCAGCATAGCGTCGGAAGCGCCGCCTCGCGTGGCGTGCGGGCGCTGCGGGACGTCGCGAAACCACTCGATGCCGTTCGGGATGGTCCGCGGAGCGCGAATCCGCGCGACAATCGCGGGTTGCGCCCGAACCGTCGAGGATGCCGATGAAGCATGCGTTCCGCTACAAGGCCTGGGCCAATGCCGAGATCCTCGATGCGATCGCGACGATCGACGCCGCTCGCTTTCCGGAGCAGTGGACGCTCGCCCTGCGCCTCATGAACCATACGCACGTCGTCGATCGCATCTTCGCCGCGCATCTGGTCGGCGAGGCACACGGGTTCACGGAGACGAATACGCCAGAGACCCCCGGCCTCGACGAATTGCGCGCGAGCATCGCGGCCACCGATGACTGGTACCAGGCGTATGTCGCCCGGACAGCGGATGGCGAGCTGGCCGAATCGATCGCGTTCACGTTCGCCGATGGTGATCGCGGCTGCATGACGCGCGAAGAGATGCTGTTCCACGTGCTCGCGCACGGCTCCTACCACCGCGGGAATGTCGGCGTGGTCCTGACTGCCTGCGGCATCGAACGCCCGAAAGACACGTTCACGCGCTTTCTGCATTCGGCCGAGCCCGAACGCCGCAACGCGCCGTAGGGGCAACGAATCCGGCACGGCAGCGTGGTTCGGATGGCGCATCCGATCGTACTCCGCTGCGAGCCACGAGCGCATAGGCGATCTGCCGTGCCAGGCGGCAGCCGACTGGCTCTCGCCGTATCCCGCGCGACCGTTACACTGGCATGCAAAACCCGGGGATCGACTCGCATGCCACTGCCCACCTTGCCTACGGCGCCTTCCGACTTCGACTTCGTGCTCGGGGATTGGCGCGTGAAGCACCGACGTCTCAAGGAACGGCTCGCCAATTCCGACGAATGGATCGAGTTCGACGGGGAGATGTCCACACGGAGTGTCCTCGGCGGATTCGGCAACATCGAAGACAACCTGCTGAAGTTCCCCGAAGGGGAATTTCGCGCAGTCGCGTTGCGTTCCTACGATGCCGCCCACCGCACGTGGTCGATCTGGTGGCTCGACGGCCGCTTCCCCGGAAGGATCGATGTGCCGGTCGTCGGTTCATTCGCGGAGGGCGTCGGCACGTTCTACGCCGACGACTCGTTCGAGGGCAAACCGATCAGGATCCGGTTCCTGTGGTCGAAGTGCAGCGCGGACCAGCTCAGGTGGGAGCAGGCGTTCTCGCCCGACGCGGGCGCGACATGGGAAACCAATTGGACGATGGACTTCTTGCGCAAGGCGTGATCCTGGCGGTTTCGCGCGTTGGGCCGCCCTTGTTCACGCGCTCTTGCGCGGCCTCTTTCGCAGGCGATGGCAGCGGTGAGAATCACCTTCATCAAAGGCAGCGGCAAAGTCGACCGCATGGTCATCGATCGCGGCGACGCGACCGAGAGCATCGAGTGCCCGAAGCAGCGCATCATCCCGCACGACATGGTGCATTACGCGGTCGAAAGCATCCTGCACAAGCGCGGCTTCCTCGGTCGCGTGCGCGACGGCGAAGCGGCGGACTTCCGCATGGCGGCCGAGTCCGAGAGCGACGGCGTCGAACGCCTCGTCGAAGTGTTCCAGGGCGACGCCTGGTCCGGCGGAACGAGTCCCGCCGTAGACATGATCGAGCTGTATCAGGTCACGTGCCGTGCGCGCGAATGCGCGCCGCTCCCGGTCTTGCCTGATGACATCCTCGCGGTGCGGTCGCGCATTAGGGAGCTTGATGCGGAGTGGCAGGCGTTGGCTGTCGGCCAATCGATTACGCTGGAGATGTGAAGGACGGCGCCGCAAGCGACTTCGTCGGGCCAACAGCGGCGGTGCGTCGACCAGACTGGGGCGACTCGCATGCAGCAACGGCGTATGGTCTTAACCACCGCCTTCCCGTTATTCGAGCTCGATGCGGAGTGGCAGGCCTTGGCCGTGGGGCAGGCGGTTACGCTGGAGCTGTGAAGGAAGGCTGCCGCAATTTAGCTCGTGAACGGGATAGCGACGATGCGGTGGATAAATTACAGTGCGACTCGCGTGCCGTCCTCCGACAAGGGCATCCAGGCAACTACAGCCAGCTCCTTCTAGACCTGCTTAGTATCGCCGTACTTGCGCTTCTAGACGGCACGCTAGGTCAGCGCAGCAACCTGAACTGACACCTTTGTCACACTGTACAGGCCCACTTCTCCACCAACAGCTTGCTCAGGATTGAACAAAGCGAGGTTGATGCCGTCGCTAACAGAACTTCGATAGACCACACCGTCGAAGCCGCTTTTCTTGATGAATTCGCAGAGGTATTGGCTCGGAATATAGTCAATCGCAGCCCCTGCTGGCTGAATTGGACGCGTCAACTCCTCGCCGAGGCGCTCGAGGAACGGTAAGTCGGCACGCAGCTGGCCGATCTCACTGGCGTCGGTCAAGATAAACGGAGATACAAGCTTACGAGGATTGCGCAAGTCCGCAGCTTTGATCTCCGGAACACTGAAATCTGCTACACAAGCAACCTCCCCAGTATGCGGCCTAATTTCCGCTACGGCTGTATCTGGGACCGACGACAGATATAGATAGGGGATACCCGCTGGATTGGCCCTACCATGTGACGAACGTCGTCTAGGCGGCGCCCCCATCTGCTCGATCTGGAATATCTCGTCGTCCGTACGGATTCGCGCGCGATACCATCGATTCGGCAAACCCCTGGCCAGCAGCATGTCGAGAAGTTGCCGGAGACGATCTAGGTCAATAGCAACGTCGAGAAACCAGCGGTTTCCATACATCATTTCGTCGCGCAACTTGTCCCACTGAGCAGGGCCTTCGCTGATATAGCTTGCCGACGGAGCAAATGTGCGACGCACCACATCGCCGTCATCAAGAATCTCGCCCAGCAGCTCTTTCGCATGGGCGATATCCATGCGGTGATGACTAAAAAGATGCCAGTCGTCCTTCATCCATTCAACAAGCGACTTTCCCTCGGCGCTCGGCTCGTAGACGTTGCTCAGCAACTCGAAATAGTTGGCAAGCTTGCTTGGCTCAACGAGCGAAGTTTCAGCGGTCCCGCAGAAGCTGCATGTCCCGCGATGCGGGTCGAGCGCTGGGAAAAGTTGATCTCGCAATGCGTGATCGTCGAAGCACTCCGGGCAGCAAAACTTCTTCGCCATACAGCTGGTTCAGTCGAAATAGTCGGCGAGCGTCTCAATGTGGTGCTTCATCGAGAGCTTTTTGACGTAGCCAAGACCACGGAAATGGCCCTTGGCGTGTAGATCCCGGAACTCCTTGATCGCTTCGGTCTCAAGGATGTGAGACATACCGCCGTCCAGCTTCGCGATCGCCTTCGCCAATGCCTGAGCAAACTTTCCAGCGGGATCAGTGGGCGTGTCATTTGTGGTCGACACGAAGTGATAAATGTACATGACGCCGTCTGCACGAGGGTCGATAAATGTCAGGTGAATTGCGACCGCATATGCTGGGCCGCCGCCATCAGAATAAACGTCGCCAACAGTTAGAAAATCACCGAAGCCATCCATTCCGAGATCACTCTCGAATGTTAGGTGCAGCTCCGAGAACTCTTCCACTGGGATTTTGGCGAATTCGGCATTTCGCCGCGGCTTGAATCCATCGCGAATCAGAATGCGAGTACTGCCATCGAAATGCTTACGATAGAGTGTATTAGCATGATCTTCGATAAAGACATTGGTCAGATTGGCCATGTCGGGCTTCAGTTCTGCCGCCAATTTCTTGGGAGCGGTGAAACCCGCGTGAACGAGCACAGGGTGTTGACCGATATGTTGCCGATAGCAAGCCGTCGCCTGATCGACCGTCATGTCATTGCGGAGAAGGACACCAGCCGAAATGTTCTCCATCTGGTCGAAATCGGCTTGTAAAAGGCCCGTGATATTCGCTCCATCTTCCTGATGGTCACCGTGATAGGGGTTTACGATGACAATCGCTCTCCCTCCGGCGTCGCATACCGCACTCAATGTCTTCCTAAGGCCGCCAAGCGATTCGCGCACAGGCTCAATCACTGGAACAAAATGCTTTTGAGCGAGTAGGGCCGCCATGTCGCGGATAGTGATGAGCTCGAACTGTTTGCCGCGAAAGTATGGGTAGTACATACGTCGGTCAGTGCCAGGTCATAGCTGTGCGTAGAGGAGTCGCCGTAGCCTTGATCAGCCGCGCATGCTCAGAGCTGCGAACTTGTATCGACAGCGCCGCGGCCTGCAAAGACTTGGGTAGGCGATCAACGTAGTCGCTTAGCGACGCAAGATTGCGCGACTGCTTGAGCGTACGTACCATCTCTAAATGTAGAGCATGAGGATCAAGTTTGGTGAAGAGATCGCGCACCGCGACGTGTTTTTGCGTATTGGGCACGTCTGGAACTCTCTCCCCCATCGCGCGCAAAATTGTAGTCCCTTCGGCCATCCGGAGGGATTCGAACACTGTCGCTGGACAGATCCGGGCCGAACAATCTTGTGCTTTGCGCACCGTCGAAATTCGGTATCGCTTGGAAAGACACATGACCCCCACGTCGTTCGGAACTACGTCCAACACACCAGGGATGTGACCTTCGCTCGCGATCACATTCACCCTGGCAAAGACCCGTCTGTAGTCCTCGACCTGACTGGCGAGTCGCGCAAGCGAATCCCTCTCCGACTTGATCTCATAGACCGTCGCGGTGCCATTCAAGATGACGAGGTCAGCCTTGGATCTTCCAACACGAAATTCATTGAGCATCGCGGCGGTGCGGAGCGAATGCGTTCCTATCAAGATCTTCTGTGTTATCGCTGCACGGTAGATGTACTCGTCTCGGTGTCCGGCAATTTTAAGGACGTCAAACGCAGCGTCGAACGCGTCACCTACAGTTGCACATTGGCCCACGTGATCGATTAGTTCGGTCTGACCGATTAGCCTTTGAAACAGACCTGACTGACCCTTCTTGGCCATCTCGCGAAAAACAGCCACGGAGAACAACCGAGTCAAAGCAGAAAGTTGCGCTGAGCTTCGAGTTTTCATCCTCTCACCTCAACCATGCGGTTTGACGTCAAAGCTAAGGCACGAGCACGCCAACGTTACATAGAAGCATTTCGTCAAGCCGACTCTATGGTCAGGACGACCGCTTGCGCGCGTGAGTTGCGCAGTAGACCCGCGGTTTCGCATATTTGCTGTTTGCCCAACCTCGGTCTGTGACCACAGGTTGGGATATCCTAACACTCATCGGAAACTTCAGTGACCTTGAAGCAACCGATGCCAAACGGTGCGAGGAACCATTGTTTGGTCGTCCGCTTTAGGCGCCCGGATCTGGCTGATGGTCGTTTCTCCAGAGCACTCGGGGGCGAGCCCAGTATCGATCCACGTGCTGCAGTGGACGTCGGAGAAGTTGTGCGTCTCATCGTACATTTTCCTGAAGAATCCGGCGGCTAGTGCGGTGACTGATGGACTAGTGGGGCGGAGGTAGTTGATTTCGCGCGCTGTCACCTAGCCCCTGTGATCAACTCGTCCAGCCGGCTGTAGCTGTGCTCCATCCCATCGGTCATGCCCGTCGCCATCGCCCCATCACGCGCTTCCTTCGACGCGAACATGAGGCTGCAGACCAGCGTCGTGACGCCGTCCTGCTCGCTGAGGTCGAGTGACACGATGCAGGGATCGCCGGCAGGCATGTCGAAGTCGGCATTGCCCGCGTCGTAGTACTGCGCGTGGACGATCCTCGATGGGGCGTCGACTTCGCTGAAGGTGCCGAAGAAGCCGAACTCGGTGCCGTCCGCGCGGTGCTTCCACTTCCACCGGTACTTTCCGCCGACGCGGACATCCATCTCGCACACGGGCATGTCCCAGTCATCGTAGCCCTGCCACTTCCGCACGAGGTCGGGCCGGGTGTGGGCATCCCACACGAGTTTGCGCGCGGCGTTGAACGAGCGCGTGACGCGGACTTCTCGATCGCTCGGCAGCGTGACGTCTGCGGGCTTGGGCATGGACTTCTCCTTCAGGTTCATCGTGGGCGCTCGTCGCGGTGGACGAGCTAGCGGTCGGCGCGCCGCAACGCGCGCTATGCCTTGGTGCGTTTGCGCCGTGTCGGCCTGGCCTGCATCTGCTCGAGCAGTGCATCGAGGCGCTGGTAGTTCTGTTCGAAGACCTTGCGGTAGCGTTCGATCCAGTCCACGGCTTCCGCCAGCCGCTTGGGTTCGAGCTTGCGTGGACGACGCTGCGCGTCGATGTCGACCGAGATGAGGCCGGCGCGTTCGAGCACCTTGAGGTGCTTGGAGATCGCCGGCTGGCTGATCGCGAACGGCTCGGCGAGTTCGGTGACCGTGGCCTCGCCGGACGCGAGCCGGGCGAGGATCGCGCGGCGGGTCGGGTCGGCGAGGGCGGCGAAGGTGAGGTCGAGGCGTTCGGACGGAGGCATAACCGTACTGTTACATAACTACTGGGTAATATAGTAGCGCCGGGGCGACGTGTCAAGCTTGAGGTCATCTCCACGCTGGCGCACGGCATCCAGGCCTGCGGCGTTGCCACTGGAACCGGACCCGACCTGATCCGGATACGTGCGGTCAGGGCAGTCCGAGCGCGCGCGCGGTGCGCTCGGCGTCGACGCGGCTGACTTCGGTCGGCAGCAGAACGTCGCGCAGAACGGGCAACGCTGCGCGGAGCTCGGCGCGGGCGGCATCGCGGCGATCCAGTGCAAGCTGCGCAGACGCCAGTTCCGCGCGCGCGATCGCGACGTCGACCGCGGCGGTTTCCCCTGCGCGCATGTGCGCGAGCGCCTGCTCGAAACGTTGCGCAGCGGCGCCGGCGTCGCCACGCGCGAGCGCGATTGCCCCGTGCTGGCGCAGCGCATGCGCAAACACGACGTGTTCCGGCGGCAGGACGTCGACGAGGCCGGTTTCCGCTTCGCGCAGGTAGGCCTCGGCACTCGCGAGTCGTCCGCGGCGGCGCTCGACGAGTGCGAGTTGCCAGGTGCACATCAGGTGTTCGATCGAACCGGCGCCGTCGAGCCGTTGCGCTCGATCGCGCAGGTCCAGCAGGATCGTCGCGGCCGCGTCCTCCTTGCCCGCGAGCGCCAGCGCGCGTGCCTGGTTGCGCAGCAGGCGTCGTCGCGCCTCTGCATCGGCCGGCGTGCCGACGCGATCCATGTCCTCGACCGCCTCCGCGAACAGCGCGAGTGCTTGCGCGTAGTCGCCGGCGCTTTCGAACACCGACGCGCGGTTGCCGAGCACGGCCGCGTAGTCGGCCGAGCGCGCCGAGTAGCCGCGGTCGAGGGCGCCCGCCTCGACCAGCAGCGCAGCGGCCTCGCGATAGCGGCCCTGCAGCGAGAGCGGAACGGCGAGGTCGTTGAGCAGCGTCAGCATGCGGATGCCCTGTTTGCCGACCAGCGCTTCCTGTTCGGCGATCGCGGTGCGATAGAGCGTTTCCGCGCGCGCCGGCTCGACGCAGTTGGTGTGCGCGGTGGCGAGCGTGCGCAGGAACTCGATGCGCGCGCTCGGCGCGATCTCCCCGGTGTCGACGCGCGCGAGGCTGGCGTCGCCGAGTCCGAGGGCTTCGCGGCATTCGCTCGTGAACACGAGCATCGACATCAGCTTGTCGGAGATCTCCGCTTCCAGGTCCGCGTCGAGGACATGACCTGCGGTGCCCATCGCGAGCGCCTCGCGCAGGTGCGCGATCGCTTTCGTATTCTCGCCGTGATTGTGGAGGATCAGCGCCTGGACCAGCAGGTTGCGCGCGCGCTCGTCAGCATCACCCGGAGCGTGGCGCTCGCGCAGCGCCGCAGCGCGCGCGGCCGCGGCGAGCGCGGCCTCGTGGTGGCCATTGATCGCTTCCAGATGGGCATGGCGGTCGTGGTCGCGAGCGAGCGCGAGTGCTTCGGCGGTGTTGTGCACTTCGGCGTTCGCGCTGCCCTGCGCGAGCAGTTCGGCGCCGGTGAGCGGATCGCCGAGCTCGTCGTAGAGATGCCCGAGCAGGCGCTGCAGCGGCTGCGCCACGGATGCATCGAGTTCGCGGGCTACGATTTGCGCACGCGCGTGGTCGAGCAGGTCGCGTACGCTGACCGAGGCGCCGAGCGCGTTGTCCGGTGCAGCCGCCTCGAAGGCGTCGGTGAGGAATGCAAGCGCGGCGCGCGCGCGATCGGCATCACGCGAGGCGGCATGCTCGGCCTCGATCGCGCGATTGCGCTCGTGGCCGAGACGCCAGACGCCGAGGCTGAGCGCGAGCAGGGCCGCGAATGCGATCGCGACGCCGGAACGATGGCGGCCGACGAACTTGCGCAACCGATAGCGGCGCGTCATGCGCGCCGCGTGGACCGGCCGGCCATCGCGATAGCGCTCGAGGTCGTCGCGGAACGCGCCAGCGCTTGCGTAGCGCCTTGCCGGATCCGCGTCGCGCGCCTTGGCGAGGATCCCCGCGAGTTCCGCATCGAGGTGGACTTGCGGCGTGGCCGCGAGAAGTTCGCCGAGCAGCACGCCGAGGCTGTAGATGTCGCTTGCGGTGGTGATCGCGCGTCCCTCGCGCTGCTCCGGACTCGCGTAGCCGGCGCTGTAGATGCGCGTCGAAGTCGCACTGTCCACCTCGCCGTCGACGTCGAGCAGCATCGCGATGCCGAAATCGAGCAGCTTGACGGTGCCGGCGGAATCGACGAGCACGTTGGCGGGCTTGAGGTCGCGGTGTACCACGAGGCGCTGGTGGGCGTGCGCGACGGCATCGAGGATCGCGTCGAAGAGCGCGAGCCGGTCGGCCAGGCGCGGCGCGTGCGCGTTGGCATGCGCGAGCACAGGCATGCCGTCGACGTATTCGACCGCGAGCCACGGCTGCCCGTCCGCGGTTTCGCCGCCGTCGAGCAGGCGCGCGATGTTCGGATGCTCGAGCCCGGACAGGATCTGTCGTTCGCGGCGCAGGCGGCGCAGGCCTTCGGACGTGGGGAAACCGCGCAGCAACTTGATCGCGACGCGTTGGGTGAATCCGCCATCGACGCGCTCGGCGAGGAACACCGTGCCCATGCCGCCCGCGCCGAGTTCGCGCAACAGGCGATAGGCGCCGAGCCGCCCGGTCCATTCGAGCGCCGCGAGCTGCGCGCCCGCGCTTGCGGCGAGCGCCTGCGCGAGTGGATCGTCGGCCGCGTCGGCGTCCGCTTCGAGCAGGCGCCTGAGCCATGCGCGTTCATCGCCATCGAGCGTCAATGCGGCGATCGCGGCCTCGCGCTCGTCCGGCGACAAACCGGCGAGGCGCTCGAAATGATCGGCATAGCGCTCCAGCGGCGGCGGCGTCATGAGGCGAGCGCCGTCTTCAGCCACGCACGCGCGAGGCGCAAGTCGCGATCGATGGTGGTGTCGGAGAGTCCGAGCGCCGCGGCCACCTCGGTGCGTTCGAGGCCGCCGAAGTAGACCATTTCGATGATCTGCGCGTGGCGCGCGTTGCGCGTGGCGAGGTCGCGCAGGGCTTCGTCGACGTGCAGCAGGCGCGCATCGGCATCGTTGGCGGCGACATGGCGCGCCTCGTCGAGTTCGACCCGCCGCACGTCGCCGCCGCGCTTGGTCGCCAGGCGCTTGCGCGCCGCGTCGATGAGTACTTGGCGCGTCGCCTGTGCCGCGACGCGGAAGAAGTGGTGGCGATCCACGCAGTCGACTTCGCCGCCGAGCATGCGGACCAGCGCCTCGTGCGCAAGATCGGTGGCGCTCAGCGTCGCGGCCGGCATCGCGCGCAACGAACGCGCGGCGATCGCGTGCACGTTCGCGTACACCTGGCGCATCAACGCATCCAGCGCGACCGGGTCTCCCTGCCGCCACTCGGCCAGCAATACGGTGATGTCCTTGGGCTGCAGCGCCTCCATGCCGTGATTCTAGTGCGCGAGCGACTGCGCGGGTCGCGCAGTCGCCAACCCCGTCACATTCGGGAGCGCCGGATGGATCCGCATGGGGGTTCTGGACGCTGCTTTGCGTTCCGAGTGGCCCAGATCAATTTCCGCGGAGGACTCCATGAATCGATCCAGCCTGTTGATCACCACGGCGCTGCTCGCCGTGCTCGCCGCGCCCGCGGCCGGCGCGGCCGTGTGCCGGGTGGCGCCGGAAGCCAGCGGCAATGGCACGTCGTGGTCATCGCCGATGCCGCTGCAGGCCGCGCTGGTTGCGGACGCCTGCGGCGAGATCTGGATCCGCAAGGGTCTTTACAAGCCCGTGGTGCCTGCCAACCCGGCCAGTCCGACCCACGCGGAACGCAAGACCAGCTTCGTGATCCATCCCGGCAAGCGCCTCTACGGCGGCTTCGCCGGCACCGAGTCGCTGCGCGATCAGCGCGATCCGGCGATCCACCGCAGCGTGTTTTCCGGCGACATCGATGCGAACGACGTCGCCGATGGCGACGGCATCGTCGCCGATGGCAATGGCGTGCGTTACTCCAACAGCTACAACGTCGTGACGATGGACGGGGGTACCGCCGCCGGACCGGTCACGCGGGGCACCGTGCTCGACG
This sequence comes from Pseudomonadota bacterium, assembly GCA_023430685.1. Lineage (GTDB taxonomy): Bacteria > Pseudomonadota > Gammaproteobacteria > Xanthomonadales > Rhodanobacteraceae > Dokdonella_A. Next base: position 14,436 of record JAEYZH010000051.1, read on the forward strand.
GCGTGATCGTCACCGCGGGCCGCGCCGTCGGCACGCCGGTCGAGTACCTCGACAGCGGTGCGGGTTTGCGCTGCCGTGCGGCCAATACCGGCCAGGAATGCAGCCCGACGCTGCGCGACGTCTGGTTCAGCGGCAATCTGGGAGGCCATGGCGCCGGCATGTACCTGTTCGGGGTGTCGGGTGGCATCGCCCGTCCGCTGCTCGCGCGCGTGCGCTTCAGCGGCAACCGCGCCAGCGGCAATGGCGGCGCGCTCTACAACGATGGCAGCAGTGCCGGTCACGCCAATCCCGAACTCGTCGACGCGGAGTTCACCGGCAACAGCGCCGGCACCTACGGCGGCGCGATGTTCAACAACGGCAGGGTGGGCCAAAGCAGTCCGGTGCTGGATCGCGTCGGATTCAGCGGCAACAGCGCCAACTACGGCGGCGCCATCTACAACGACGCTCTCAACAGCGGCACCGCCCGCGCGCTGATCAGCAACACCACCTTCTCCAGCAACAACGCGAGCACCAACGGCGGCGCAATCTACCATTACACCGGCACCAACGGCGACGGGCGCATGATCCTGACCCACGTGACCTTCAGCGGCAACAGCGCCGCGCGCGGCGGCGCGATCTTCAACTACGGCGGAGCGGGCAACCTCGCCAACGCCGGCCCCACGTTCGGCGGCGTGATCCTGTGGGGCAACCAGGCGTCCACCGAAGGGGCGGAAATCCACAACCTGAATGCCGAGCCGATAGTGCGCGACAGCATCGTCGCGGGTGGCTGCCCGGCATCCACGCAATGCACCGGCCTCATCACCGCGAACCCGGCGCTCGGCGCGCTGGCCGACAACGGCGGATTCTCGCGAACGATGCTGCCCAACACCGGCAGCCCGGCGATCAACGCGGCCGACACCGCAGCGTGCCCGCCGACCGACCAGCGCGGGATACCCCGCGCGCAAGGCGGCCGTTGCGACATCGGTGCGGTGGAGGTCGAGGTGCCGGCCTGCCACGTCAAGCACGACGCGACCGGCGCGAACAACGGCAGCAACTGGGCCAACGCGCATGTTCGCTTGCAGGACGCGCTCGCCAATCCGGCCTGCGGCGAGATCCGCGTCGCGCGCGGCGTCTACACGCCGACCGATGCAGGCGACCCTGCGATCAGCTTCGCGATCCGCCCGGGCCAACGCCTCTACGGCGGCTTCGCCGGCACCGAAACGAGCCTGGGCCAGCGCGATCCGGCCAGCCATCGCACGGTGCTGTCGGGTGACCTCGGCCGCGACGACGTCACCGACGCGGACGGCGTCGTCGTCGACGGCGCGGACAGGCGCGGCAGCAACAGCCTGCGCGTCGTGACCATCGACGGCACCACCGCCGCGGGCAGGGTCACCGCGACCACGCTGCTGGATGGGTTCGCGATCACTGCGGCTTCCAGCAGTCTCGAAGGAAGCGGAGGCGGCGTGTACTGCAACGGGCGTGGCGCTGGCCACGAATGCAGCCCGACCCTGCGGAACCTGCTGTTCAGCGCCAACATGAGCGATGCCGGAGGCGGCTTGTACAACTTCGCGGACGACGGCGGCCGCGCGAGTCCGACGCTGGAGAACGTCACGTTCCGCAACAACACGGCCGCGAATTTCGGTGGCGGCGGCATGTACAACCGCGCCTGGAACGGCGGCGACAGCAGCCCCGTGCTGACCAACGTCACCTTCGCCGGCAACTGGGGCATCGCGTTGGTCAACGATGGCGACCACGCGGGCCGCAGCAGTCCGCTGCTCAACCACGTGACGTTCCACGCCAACAGCGACCGCTTCACCGCGGCTTCGATCTACAGCAGCGGCCGTTTCGGCGGCAGCAGCGAACCGATCCTGACCAACGTGATCCTCTGGGGCGGCACGTTCTCGCTGCCGGAGGAAGCCGGATGCGATGGCGGCGCGAGCCATCCTGAAATCTGCAATGCCTCGGCCACGCCGACGATCCGCGCGGCACTGATCGCCGGCGGCTGCCCGGCGGGCGCGATCTGCGGCGCGGACGTGCGCGATCTCGACCCGCTGCTGCGCCCGCTCGGCGACAACGGCGGCGCCACGCCGACCTTGCTCCCGCACATCGACAGCCCGGCGATCGACGCCGGTGCGGACGATGCCTGCGCCGCCGCCGACCAGCGCGGATTGGAGCGACCACAAGGCGCGCGCTGCGACATCGGCGCGGTCGAGGCGATCGACGATCGCATCTTCGCGGATGGCTTCGAGGCGCAAGGCTGACGAAGCACGGGACGCACGCGCGGGGCGCGCCATCGTTGCCCCGCGCGGATGGCGTCCGTTCAGTGCTGCGCGGACAGCGCGAAGACTGGACCACGAAACGCGAAGGACACGAGCAGGATCCAGCGAACTTCCTCTCGTGTCCTTCGTGCCTCAGCCTGCCGCGTCGCTCGCGGGACGAGAAGCCCGCGCCATCAGGATCGACAGACAGAAGTGGAAGCCGACGCCGAGCGCGACCGTGAGGCCGATCGCGCGCAGCACCGGCATCGACGACAGCGCCTGCAGGCCGAACACGAGCAGCGCCGAGAGCACGCAGACGAGGGTCGCGTGCAGCGTGCGGCGGCCTTCGGCTTCGTCGGCGACCGGGCGTTCGAAGAACAGCGCGTAGTGCAGGCCAAGCCCCGCCGCGAGGGTGAGCGCGACGAGGTGGAACAGCGACAGCGGGATGCCCGCGGCGCGTTCGACCACGAGCACGAGCAACGTCGCGAGCGACATCGGCGCGAGCACGTGCCAGGCGCGGCGCGCGCTGCGCAGCGCAACGACGACGGTCAGCGCGAGCAGGCCGAGTGCGACGCCGAGCGCCTTGAGGATGCGCCCGCGGTAATCGACGACGAGCGATTCGGAGGCGCCCTTGAGGTCGAGCAGGCGGGCCGCGCCGTTCGTCTGCGCGGTGAACGCCTCGAGCGCAGCCGCGTCGTGCACGCCCGACAGCGTCGCGAGGCCGAGCCATGCATCGCCATCGGTTTCGCGCACGAGCATCGCATCGAGGCGCGCGCCGAGCGGCGTCTTCGCGAACGCCGCGGGTGTCAACGGTTCGAGTGTGCGCGCGGCGTCGACATCGTCGAGGAACGGCTCGAACAGGCCGCTGCGGAACGGCAGCTCCGCGCCGGCTTCGGCGAGCGCGCGCTCGAGCTCCGCGCGCGACGGCAACTTCACCTGGCGCGCACGCTGGGTCGCGAGGCTCGGCAGGTAGCGACTCGGCAGTTCCACCGCATCGAGCGCGCGGCTCGCGACGAGTCCGGCGAGACGCGGCTCCAGCGATTCGGACAGCGCGAGCACGCCGTCGGCGCTGTCCGCGCGCAGCACGAGCAGGTAGCGCACGTCGGGCGCGCCGAGTTCGCCGCGCAGCTTCGCGTCCTCGAGCAGGAGATCGCGCGGCACCGGCGTCAGCGCCGAGAGGTCGTCCTGCCACATCGGGCCCGGCACGCGCCAGAGCACGACGAGGCCGAGGACCAGCAACAACCACGGCAGCCAGCGCGGGCGCGGCACGCGATCGATGAAACGCGCGGCCGCGGCGAGTCCCGGCGTGTCCGCGACATCGCGGAAGCGCGCGGGCAGCACGCGCGGCAGCAGGTAGCGCGTGGTCAGCCCTGCGCCGAGCAGGCCCGCGATCGTGAACACCGCGAGCTGCTGCAGGCCGGTCACGCCCGACGCGAAGAACGCGAGGTACGCGATCGCGGCCGACACGATCGCGGTCGCGAGCAGCGGCCACAGCGCGCGCACGCTCGCGAGCGCGTCTTCGCCCGCGCGGCGATGGCTCAGCACGCGGATCGGGTATTCCTGCGCGACGCCGAGCAGGGTGAAGCCGAACGCGAGCGTGATGCCGTGCGCGCTGCCGAAGCCGAGCGCGAGCGCGGCAGCACCCGCGAGGCCGCCACTGACGACCGGCAGGCCCGCGAGCAGCAGCGAGGCGATGCTTCGATACGCGAGCAGCAACAGCAGCACGAAGCCGATCGTGCTCACGAATCCGATGCGATCGGCTTCGGCGCGCGTCTTTTCGTTGATGAGCACGCTGAACCAGCCCGGTCCGCTCAACGTGAGGCGCGCGTCGTTCGCGCCGGGCAGCGTCGCGAACGCGGCGCGCAGCGCGTCGATCGCGGCGCCCTGCACCGCGGGATCGAACCCCGCACCGCGCGTCTGCGCGAGCAGCAGGGCCGCGCCATCGGAGGAAAACCAGACGCCGTCGCGCAGGGCGGGCGCCTTCGGCGGCGACCAGCGTTCCGCGAGCACGAGGGTTTCGAGCGTCGGGTCGCGCGGCAGCAGTGGCTTCAGCAGGTCGGCCGCAGGCGAGGCGAGGTCGGCGACGCGTTGCTGCAGTTGATCGGACAGGTACGCCGCATCGAGTGGCTGGTGGTCGAGCGTCGGCGACAGCAGCCAGCGATACGGCAGCCAGTCGGGATCGAGCGAGGACGGATCGAATGCGCCGTTGATGACCTGCTCGAACGCGGGTTCGTCGGCGAGCGCGGCCGCAAGGCCGCGGCTGAGTTCGGCCAGCGTCGCCTCCGGCGCGCCATCGATCGCGAGCAGCAGCAAGCGCGATCCAGGGCCTTCGCCGATCTGTTCCATCAGGAGCTTCTGGTCCGGCGTCGACGGCGGCGGCATGAAGCTGCGCAGGTCCGTGCCGATGCGCAGCGTGCCGAACACGTAGGCCGCGAGCGCGCCCAGCGCGAGCAGCCAGAGCGCGAGCACGGTCCAGCGGGTGCGCGATGCGGTCATGCAGTCGCGCGCCCGTGACGCGAATCAGGAATCAAGGCGTCCCCCTTCCGGCCTGTGGGCATCTTCCCCCGCCGCGCGGGAGAAGGAAAACGTGCGACTCACTTCGCCGCGTCGCCGCGGCACAGCGCATCGATCTGCGGCGCCGACGGGCGGTTCGGGATCTTCGCCTCGGCCAGTGATTCGACCAGCAGCACCGCGAGATCGCCGTCGGCCTGGCGCGTGCGGAAGCAGCGCGCGGCGCCGTCGGCGCCCTCGACTTCGATCGCGCGGATGCGCAGCGCGAGGCGCCGGTCGCGCGGCTTCAGCACGAGCCGCCACGCCGTGTCGTCGCCGCTCGCATCGAGCGTGAAGTCGCGTTCGAGCGCGGCCGCATCGCCACCGAGCAGCGCCGCGAACCCGCGCAGGAAACCTTCGAGCTCGGGCGCCTGGCCGAGCGAGAAGCTGCGGACCGCCCCCTCGCCGCGCTGCACCTTGGCCTGGCCATCTGCGACGTTGAGCTGCTCGCGGTACGGCGTGTCGACGCGCTTGCCGAGCTTGCCGGGCCCGAGGTACTCGAGTTCGCCGCGCAGCACGAGCGGGCGTTCGAGCAGGCTCGACCAGCGCACTTCGGTGTAGGCGGTGCGCGCGGGCGGCGTGCGCTCGAGGCGCGCGACGATCGCCTGCGCGTTCGTCGCAGCCTCAGGCGGTGCGGCCGTGGACGGCAGCGGCAGCCACGGCGCGACGGCCAGCAGCAGGCTCGCCACCACCCGCATGTTCGGGATTCCAGAAGTCATGCCAGTTGAACCAGTTGTAGGGATCGGCGCGCACATGATGCTCGAGTCGGCTCGCGTAACGCTGAACGACGGCCTGCAGTGCGGCGTCGCGCCCCTGCCGCGGCAGCGCGAGTTCGTCGGCGAACGCCTCGAAGTGCACATCGTAGCGGTTGCCGCCGCGGTACAGGCCGAAGCAGAGCACCACCGGCACCTTGAGGATCGATCCGAGCAGGAATGGCGCGATCGGAAATCGCGCGGGTTCGCCGAAAAACGTCGCCTGCACGGTCGCCTCGTTCGCGCGCGCGCGATCGGCGAGCAGCGTCGCGAGTGCGCCCTCGTGCAGCGCCTCGCCGAGCGCGAGCACGATGTCGGTCGCGGGGCGCGAGGCATCGATCACGTTGCGCGCGACCTCGGGATTGAGCGCGTGCAGCAGTTCGGTCAGCGCGGGCGTCTTCTGCGTGTCGAGCACGACGCGCACCTTGACGTCGGGTCGCTCCTGCGCGGCCACGCGCAGTACCTCGAAGCTGCCGACGTGCGCGCCGAGCAGCAGCACGCCGCGGTCCTCTCGCATGCGGGAGGTGAGTTCCTCGAGGCCGTGCAGGCGCACGTCGAAGCGCCGGTAGCGTTCGGCCAGCAGGTAGACGCGGTCGAGGATCGTGCCCGCGAAGCGGTGGATGTGGCGCATGACCTGCCACGCACTCGCGGGTCGCCCTTGCGCGCGCTCGAGGAACGCGTACGAGACGCGGCGCTCGTACGGGCGGCGGAAGAAGAAATACAGCGTGATCGGATACAGGCACGCGCGCGCGAGCGGTCGCCCGCAGTAGAGGCCGATCGCGCGGATCAGCCAGATCGCGAAACGGCCGCCGCCCTCGCGTCGTTCCGCCCAGTGTTCGCTCATTCCCATTCCCCTTCGCCGCCGAGTACCGGCGTTCCCTCGCGTTCGATCCGGAAGCGCACGCGCGAACCCTCGCGCGTGGCGGTCAGCAGCGCCTCCTGCCCGGGCAGCAGCGGCGCGAGGAATTTTACCGCGAGGAGGCGCCGCAGTCGCCCCGCGCCTGCACGCTCCAGCGCGGCACAGACCCGGTCCAGCAGCACCACGCCGGGCACGACGGGGTTGCCCGGAAAGTGGCCGGGCAGGCTTGGGTGCGCCGCGTCGATGCGGATCGTCGCGCGGATCGGCTCGTCCATCAGCCGGCCTCGCGTTCGGTCGCGAGGCTCTGCAGCAGCGACGGCCAGCGCCGCGCGAGCCGCGCGAGGAAGCGCGGCAGCGGCAGGTGCGGCACGTGGCGCAGGCTCCAGCGGCGCCAGCCGTATTCGAGGACGAGGAACGCGAGCACGACGAGGTAGCTGCCGAGGTGCAGGTACCCGCGCCACGCGGCCGCGTGCGCAGGCGCGATCGCACCCGACTCCGCGAGCGGCGCGCCGGGCAGGCTCGCCGCGAGCAGCACCAGCGCGAGCGCCTGCAGGCCGAGCAGCAGCGCCCATGCGCGCGTGAGTCCGCGTGCGTACGCCGCGACGCCGGGCAGTGCGAGGCGCTCGTGTCCCTCGATCACGCCGATGAAGCGCGCGATCAGCGGTTCGCGGTTGCCGCGCAAGGTGCGCGCGAACAGGCTGCCGAGGATCGCGTTGACGAGCGCGGGCATGAGGTCGAGCGCGAAGCGTCCATCGCCGCGCGCGGCGAGCAGCGCGAGCAGCGCGCCGCTGCCGAGCCACGCGCACCACGCGCCGGCGCGGCGGTCGCGCAGGCCCGGTGACAGCAGCAGCGTGACGAGCACGAATGCGGCGAGCACGTCGAGCCAGGCGCGGCCGCTCCACCAGCCGGCGAGCGCGAGCACGACGTACGCGGCGACGCCGAGCGCGAACACGCGCGAGGCCGGCGACGGCGGGGCAGCACGAGGAACGGAGGCGGAAGGCACGTGCACGCAGGCCCTTGGCGTGGCGGCCACGAAGGCGGCGGCGGGAACGCGGGGAATGTACCATGCGCGCGCGCCACGCCGGCGCATCGCAGCGGAGGACGCGTGGAGCAGGTGCAGACGATCGAATGCGACGTGCTGGTGGTCGGCGGCGGCCCCGCGGGATCGACCGCGGCAACCCTGCTCCAGCGCCAGGGCCGGCGCGTGCTGCAGCTCGAGAAGGATCATCACCCGCGCTTCCACATCGGCGAATCGCTGCTGCCGTGCAACCTGCCGATCTTCGACGCGCTCGGCGTGATGGACAAGGTGCGCGCGCTCGGCGTGCACAAGCTCGGCGCCGATTTCCCGTCCGCCGACGGCCAGTACCAGACCTTCCACTTCCGGCGCGCGCTCGGCGACTCGCCGCCGCATGCGTTCCAGGTCAAGCGCGAGGACTTCGACCGCATGCTGTTCGAGCATGCGCGCGAGAACGGCGTCGATGCGCGCGAGGGCGTGCTCGTCGAGCGCGTGGAGCCGGCCGGCATCGGCCGCGTGGTCGCGCACGCGAAGGACGCAGATGGCCGCGCGCTGGTCGTCCATGCGCGCTACCTCGTCGACGCGAGCGGGCGCGACACGTTGCTCGGCAACGCGCTCAAGCTCAAGCGCAAGAACAAGAGCCACCAAAGCGCCGCGATCTTCGCGCACTTCCGCGGCGTCGAGCTGCGGCCGGGCGAGGACGCGGGCAACATCAGCATCTACAACTTCGCGCACGGCTGGTGCTGGTTCATCCCGCTGCAGGGCGGCATCATGAGCGTCGGTTGCGTGTGCTGGCCCGAGTACCTGAAGACGCGCCGCGGCCGCAACGAGGCGTTCCTGCTCGACACGCTGAAGACGATGCCCGATGCATGGCGGCGCATGGCCGACGCCGAGATGGTGTCGCCGGTGCGCGTGACCGGAAACTACTCCTACACCTGCGAGCGCATGAGCGGACCTGGCTGGGTCATGGTCGGCGACGCGTTCGCGTTCGTCGACCCGGTGTTCTCGTCGGGCGTCTACCTCGCGATGCACAGCGGCCAGCGGGCCGCGGCGCTGGTCGGCGCCGCGCTCGATGAGCCCGCGCGCGAAGCGGCGCTGCAGCGTGCGTTCGAGAAGCGCATCCGACGCGGCGTGCGCGTGTTCTCGTGGTTCATCTACCGCTTCAACTCACCGGTGATGCGCCAGCTGTTCGCGAGCCCGCGCAACCTGCTGCGCGTCGAGGACGGGGTGATCTCGATGCTCGCGGGCGACGTGTTCGACAGCGCGCCGGTGCTGCTGCGCCTGAAGCTGTTCAAGGTCATCTATGCGATCGGTGGCCTCGTGAACCTGCCGCGCTTCCTCGCCGAACTGCGCAACCGCCGGCGCCAGGCGCGCACGCAGTTCACGGGCGGCAATACGCCGGTGGACACGAGCTGGGAAGCGGGAATCGGGAACCGGGACTCGTAGAAGCGCGGAACACTTCCGTCAGGGAAGGGAGCGGGCAATCGGCAGGCGCAGGAAGCTTCTCTTGCCCATTGCCGATTCCCTATTCCCGATTCGCTGCCTTGTTCGCCTCGACGTGCGCCGACAGCGCACGCAGGCTGCCGAAGATCTGCTTGTTGTCGGGGTTGTCCGAGCGCAGCTGGAAGCCGTAGCGCTTGGACACCGCGAGCGCAAGTTCGAGTGCGTCGATCGAGTCGAGACCGAGGTCGCCGCCGAACAGCGCGCCATCGGGAGCGATGCCCTCGGGCTGCACCCAGTCGATGTTGAGGCTCTCGACGATGAGTTCGGCGAGTTCGCGTTCGGCTGGCGTTTGTGCGGCGCTGGCGGTCGGGTCCATGGTTCAGCTTCGGTCGGAGCGGGGCATCCGCCCAGTGTATCATCCGCGACCGCCCGCCCTGCCCGCGCCACGTCCGTCCCGTACCCGTCCCATGTCGATGCCGTTGCCCGAACCCGTCGCCCCCCTGGCGATCCGCTACGCCCCCGCGTCGGATGCGCTCGCGCAGGACGTGCTCGCCGCGATCGGCTTCGGCGCGCTCGCGCGCGATGCGGATCCGCGCCGGCTGCAGGTCGGGCTCGAGGCCTGCGCCGGTTCCGAGGGGCGCGTGGAAATCTGGCGCGGTGTCGGGCCGGTGCGATGCGGGCGCGAGGGCGAGCTCGCGTGGAGCACCGACGGCGAGCATCTGTTCTTCGCGATCGAGGTCGACGAGGCTGCGCACGAAGGGATCGAGGCTGCCGCCGAGCACGCCTATCGCACGATCTGCGCGTTCGTCGGCGACTCCGCGACGCCGCACTTCCTGCGGCTCTGGAATTACCTCGACGCGATCAACGTCGGCGACGGCGACGAGGAGCGCTATCGCCAGTTCTGCGCCGGCCGCGCGCGCGGCATGGACGCGCGCATGCACGCGAGCTACCCGGCCGCGACCGCGATCGGCCGTCGCGACGGACAGCGCGTGCTGCAGGTCTACGGACTCGCCGCGCGCGTCGGCGGACATGCGATCGAGAACCCGCGCCAGGTCAGCGCCTGGCGCTATCCGCGCCAGTACGGCCCGACCGCGCCGACGTTCGCGCGCGGCATGCGCAGCGCCGACGCGCAGCTGCTGATCTCGGGCACCGCGGCGGTGGTCGGCCATGCATCGCGCCACGATGACGATCTCGCGGCGCAGGTCGCCGAGACGCTCGAGAACCTGCGCAGCCTGCTCGCCCAAGCCGGCGCGCGCGAGGCGCTCGGTGCGCGCAGCCTGCTGAAGGCCTACGTGCGTCATCCGGCCGATGCCGAAAGCGTCGCGACCGCATTGCGCGCCGCGCTGCCCGCGCTCGGTGATTTGATGGTGCTCGCGGGCGACATCTGCCGCGTTGAATTGCTCGTCGAGATCGACGGCGTGCACGCGCTCGACTGAGCGCGGCGCGGACCCGTCGTAGGCTGGACGACCGAAGGTCGGCCGGCGCTTTGCGCAGCGCTCGCGGCAACGGGCCGGCCGCGCTGCGCGCGTCCAGCCTACACTGCGACGCCTCTCTTCGTAGGCTGGACGACCGAAGGTCGGCCGGCGCTTTGCGCACCGCTCGCGGCAACCAGCCGGCCGCGCTCCGCGCGTCCAGCCTACACATGCGACGCCTCTCTTCGTAGGCTGGACGACCGAAGGTCGGCCGGCGCTTTGCGCACCGCTCACGGCAACCAGCCGGCCGCGCTCCGCGCGTCCAGCCCACACGTGCGACGCCTCTCTTCGTGGGCTGGACGACCGAAGGTCGGCCGGCGCGCTGAGCGCGTCGCGACTTCCGCCGCGAACCCGGGCAGCGCAGAATGGCGACCCGCGCATCGCCGCACCGAGGAGACGCAAGCCGATGAAGACCCGAGCCGCGGTCGCCTGGGAGGCCGGCAAACCCCTTTCGATCGAAGAGGTCGACCTCGAGGGCCCGCGCGCGGGCGAGGTGCTCGTGCGCATCGTCGCGACCGGCGTCTGCCACACCGACGCGTACACGCTGTCGGGCGCCGATCCCGAGGGCCTGTTCCCCGCGATCCTCGGCCACGAGGGCGGCGGCATCGTCGAGGAGGTCGGCGCGGGCGTCACCAGCGTGAAGCCGGGCGACCATGTGATCCCGCTCTACACGCCCGAATGCGGACGCTGCAAGTTCTGCCTTTCCGGCAAGACCAACCTGTGCCAGGCGATCCGCACGACGCAGGGCAAGGGCCTGATGCCCGATGGCAGCTCGCGCTTCTCGATCGGCGGCAGGCCGGTGCTGCATTACATGGGCACGAGCACGTTCTCCGAGTACACCGTGCTGCCCGAGATCGCGCTCGCGAAGATCAACCCGGCCGCGCCGCTCGAGAAGGTGTGCCTGCTCGGCTGCGGCGTCACCACCGGCATCGGTGCGGTGCTCAATACCGCGAAGGTCGCGCCGGGCTCGACCGTCGCGGTGTTCGGGCTCGGCGGCATCGGCATGTCGGTGATCCAGGGCGCGGTGATGGCAAAGGCCGCGCGCATCCTCGCGATCGACATGAACCCCGACAAGTTCGTGATGGCCAAGGCGCTCGGCGCGACCGACTTCATCAATCCGAAGGACCACGAGGGCACGCCGATCCAGCAGGTCATCGTCGACCTCACCGACGGCGGCGTCGACTATTCCTTCGAGTGCATCGGCAACGTCAACGTGATGCGGCAGGCGCTCGAGTGCTGCCACAAGGGCTGGGGCGAGTCGATCATCATCGGCGTCGCGGGCGCGGGCCAGGAGATCTCGACGCGCCCGTTCCAGCTCGTGACCGGGCGCGTGTGGCGAGGCTCGGCGTTCGGCGGCGTCAAGGGTCGCTCGCAGTTGCCGGGCTACGTCGAGCGCTATCTCGCGGGCGAAATCCGCATCGACGAATTCGTTTCGGCCGAGCTGCCGCTGGAGCAGATCAACCACGCATTCGACCTCATGCACGAAGGCAAGGTGATCCGCTCGGTGATTCGCTACTAGTGCGATCCATCCCGGATCGCCTCGTTCGGGACGGCACCCGGGGCCCGCCACGGATTCGGCTTCGCAATGTCCACGCGCGGCCATCCATGGCCGCATTTCACAAGAGCCGAGTTTCCACCGGAGGCGTCATGAACCAGCCCATCCATCCCGCGATCGATGCCGGCATCGCGCCGGCCCAGGACGGTTTCGCAGGCGGCGTCCTGCAGTGCCGCTGCGCCGACCCGGTCGAGGTCCGCATCGGCTCCCAGACCGCGCACAACCATGCCTGCGGTTGCACGAAGTGCTGGAAGCCCGAGGGCGCGCTGTTCTCGCTCGTGGCCGTGGTCCCGCGCGACCAGGTCGAGGTCACGCGCAACGGCGAGCGCCTCGAGGTCGTCGATCCCGACGCGACGATCCAGCGCCATGCCTGCCGCGACTGCGGCGTGCACCTGTACGGCCGCATCGAGAAGACGACGCATCCATTCTATGGCCTGGATTTCGTGCACACCGAGCTGTCGCCGCAGGCAGGGTGGTCGGCGCCGACGTTCGCCGCGTTCGTGTCCTCGATCATCGAGTCGGGATTCGATCCCGCGCGCATGGGGACGGTGCGTGCGCGCCTGCGCGAGCTCGGGCTCGAACCCTACGACTGCCTCTCGCCGCCGCTGATGGACGCGATCTCGACCCACGTCGCGAAGGCCGCCGGCAAGTTGTAGGAGCCCACCCTGTGGGCGATGCGCGCAGGAAGCCGTGTGTGCGACGGCGTTCGAATGGGTGCGATCGCGCACAGGGTGCGCGCCTGCGACGCGCGCCAGGTCCGGGCTTTGCGTAGGAGCCCACCCTGTGGGCGATGCGCGCAGGAAACCGTGTGTGCGACGACGTTCGAATGGGCGCGATCGCGCACAGGGTGCGCTCCTACGGCGCGAACGTGCGCTGCTAGAATCGTGCGAGGGCCGCCGTTGCGGCCCTTCTCTTTTCGGGACATCGCATGCAGAGCATCGAACAACGCATCGCCGCGGAGATCGCCGCGCAACCGGCGCAGGTCAGGGCCGCGGTCGAGCTGCTGGACGGCGGCGCGACCGTGCCGTTCATCGCGCGCTATCGCAAGGAAGTCACCGGCGGACTCGACGACGCGCAGTTGCGCCTGCTCGAGGAACGCCTCGGTTACCTGCGTGAGCTCGAGGACCGTCGCGAGGCGATCCTCGCGAGCATCGGCGAGCAGGGCAAGCTCGACGACGCGCTGAAAGCGCAGATCCTCGCGGCCGACACCAAGGCGCGGCTCGAAGACCTCTACCTGCCCTACAAGCCCAGGCGCCGCACCAAGGCGCAGATCGCGCGCGAGGCGGGACTCGAGCCGCTCGCGACCGCCTTGCGCGAGGACCCGACCATCGCGCCCGAGCAGCGCGCGGTTGCGTTCGTCGACGAGGCGAAGGGCGTGCCCGACATCAAGGCCGCGCTCGATGGTGCACGACAGATCCTCATCGAGACGATCGCCGAGGACGCCGCGCTGGTCGGCAGCCTGCGCGACTCGATCTGGGAACGTGGACAGATCCGCGCGAAGCTCGTCGAGGGCAAGGACGCGGAAGGCGCGAAGTTCCGCGACTACTTCGACCATGCCGAGGCGATCGCGAAGATCCCGTCGCACCGCCTGCTCGCGCTGATGCGCGCGCGCAACGAAGGCGTGCTCGCGCTCGAGCTCGGGCCCACCGCCGATGCGGACCAGGGACACGCCGAAGCCGAAGGCCGCGTCGCCGCGCACGCGGGCATCGCGGCGCGCGGACGCGCGGCCGATGCGTGGCTGCTCGACACCTGCCGCCTCGCCTGGCGCGTGAAGCTGCATCTTTCGCTCACGCTCGACCTGTTCGCGCGCGCGCGCGAGCGGGCCGAGGAGGAGGCGATCCGCGTGTTCGGCGACAACCTCAAGGACCTGCTGCTCGCGGCGCCTGCGGGACCGAAGGCCGTGATGGGGCTCGACCCGGGCATCCGTACCGGCGTCAAGGTCGCGGTCGTCGACGCGACCGGCAAGCTGCTCGCGACGAGCACGGTGTTTCCGCACGAGCCGCGCCGGCAGTGGGATGCCTCGCTCGCCGAGCTCGCCGCATTGTGCCTCAGGCACGGCGTCGAACTGATCGCGATCGGCAACGGCACCGCCTCGCGCGAGACCGACAAGCTCGCAGCCGAGGTGATCCGCAGGCTCGCCAACCCGCGACTCGCGAAGATCGTCGTGAGCGAGGCAGGCGCGTCGGTGTACTCGGCCTCGGAGCTCGCCGCGAAGGAGTTTCCGACGCTCGATGTCTCGCTGCGCGGCGCGGTGTCGATCGCGCGGCGCCTGCAGGATCCGCTCGCCGAGCTCGTGAAGATCGATCCGAAGGCGATCGGCGTCGGCCAGTACCAGCACGACGTGAACCAGGTGCGGCTCGCGCGCGCGCTCGACGCGCGCGTCGAGGACTGCGTGAATGCGGTCGGCGTCGACGTCAACACCGCCTCGGCGCCACTGCTCGCGCGCGTCGCGGGGCTCTCGTCGACGGTGGCCGAGAACCTCGTGAAGTACCGCGACGAACACGGTGCATTCGCGACGCGCCAGGCGCTGAAGAAGGTGCCGCGCCTCGGCGACAAGGCGTTCGAGCAGTGCGCGGGCTTCCTGCGCATCCCGCACGGCGCCGATCCGCTCGACGCGGGCGGCGTGCATCCGGAAAGCTACCCGGTGGTCGAGCGCATCATCAAGGCCTGCGGGCGCGAGGTGCGCGAGCTGATCGGCGACAGCGCGTTCCTGCGCACGCTCAAGGCCGAGCAGTTCGCCGACGAGCGCTTCGGCCTGCCGACCGTGCGCGACATCCTCAAGGAACTCGAGAAGCCGGGCCGCGATCCGCGCCCCGAGTTCGTCGCGCCGACGTTCGCCGAGGGCGTCGAGGACGTGAAGGATCTCGTCGTCGGCATGGTGCTCGAGGGCCGCGTGACGAACGTTGCCGCGTTCGGTGCGTTCGTCGACATCGGCGTGCACCAGGATGGCCTCGTGCACGTCTCGGCGCTGTCGCACCAGTTCGTGCGCGACCCGCGCGAAGCGGTCAAGGCGGGCGATATCGTCAAGGTCAAGGTGATGGAAGTCGACCTGCAACGCCAGCGCATCGCGCTCAGCATGCGCCTCGACGACGTGCCCGGCGAAGCGCGCACTGCGCGCGGCGCGCGCGAGGAACGCAGCGCGGGCCCCGCGCGCGGTCGCCCACCGGCGAAACCTGCGGCGCCCTCCGCAGGCGGCGCGCTCGCCGACGCGTTCGCGCGTGCGCTGAAGCGCCCGTAGGCTGGACGACCGCAGGTCGGCCGGCGCTTTTCGTCACGGATCGAGCGTCCGCAGGCGCTGGCGCAGCTTCGTGAAGCCTTCCCACGGATCCTTGCGCAGCGTCTTCGCGCGCCGCTGCGCGCGAGCGAGGTCGAAGTCGGCGCCGCTGCGCGACCGGCCGAGTTCGGTCCAGCTCACCGGCATCGACACGGGCGCGCCCGCGCGCGCGCGCAGCGACCAGCTCGCAACGCTGGTCGCGCCGCGCGCATTGCGCAGCCAGTCGATGAAGATGCGGCCTTCGCGCTTGGCCTTGCTCGCGGTCGCGAGGTAGTCGAGCGGCCGGTGCTGCGCCATCGCGTCGGCGAACGCCTCGCAGAACGCCTTCGCCTCGGCCCAGTCCGGCCCGCGCGCGATCGGCACGACCACGTGCACGCCCTTGCCACCCGAGAGTCGCGCGAAGCTTTCGAGCCCGACTTCGGCGAGCCGCGCGCGCACGTCGCGCGCGCCCGCAACGACGCGTTTCCAGTCGACGCCGGGGCCGGGATCGAGGTCGAACACGAGCCGATCGGGCAGATCGGGCTGGTCGACGCGC
This sequence comes from Pseudomonadota bacterium, assembly GCA_023430685.1. Classification (GTDB taxonomy): domain Bacteria; phylum Pseudomonadota; class Gammaproteobacteria; order Xanthomonadales; family Rhodanobacteraceae; genus Dokdonella_A. The sequence continues at coordinate 30,128 of JAEYZH010000051.1, forward strand.
GCACCCCAGGGATGGAACTCGAGCACGTTCATCTGTACGAGTTCGAGCACGCCCTGCAGGTCCTCGACGTAGAGGTAGTTGTCGCTCGCGCCGCCTTTTTCCTTGAGCCGCACCGACGCGACATTCGGTCCGAGCGTGGCCGCGTGGTGCTTCTGGAAGAAGCAGGTGCCGCCCGCGCCCTCGGGGCAGCGCACGACCGACAGCGGTCGTTCGACGAGTTCGGGCAGCAGCCAGTCGGCGACCGCGCGGTAGTAGTCCGCGACGGCCTGCTTGCTGTAGGCGGTATCGGGAAACACGATGCGTTCGGGATGCGTGATGCGCACCTCGGCGGATGCGTGGGCGTCGCGCGAACGCGGGGTCTTCTTGCCGGGGGCAGCCGCGCGCTCGCGCGCGGATTTCGCGGTCGGGGCCTTGCGCGTCGCCATGCCGAGATCCTCCACCGTCTTGTCTTCACGCAGGGTCTTGAAGCTCGCCTGGCGCAGCAGGCCTTCCTTGGCCCAGCCGCGGAACGCGACCTCGACCACGAGTCGCGGCTCGACCCAGCGCACCGACTTCGGATTGAACGGAACGTGCGCGGGCAGTTCGAGCACGGGCTCGTCGCGCGCGAGTTTCGCGAGCCGCCGGCCGATGTCCGCGAGGCGCGCGTCGTCGAATCCGCTGCCGACGCGGCCGACGTAGCGCAGCGCGCCGTCGTCGACGGTCGCGAGCAGCAGCGCGCCGAACGCGTTGCGCGAACCCTTCGGCGGGCTGTGGCCGACGACGATGAACTCCTCGCCCTGCGCGTGCTTGATCTTGAGCCAGGTGCGCGAGCGGCCCGGCACGTACGGCGCATCGCAGCTCTTGCTCACGATGCCTTCGAGGCCGTGCCGACCGGCCGCCTCGAACACGCGCTCGCCATGGCCGACCACGTGCGTGCTGATCGCGAGCGGCCCGCGGCCAGCGACGTCGGCGAGCAGGTCCGCGAGCAGCGTCTTGCGCTCGACCAGCGCGACGCGCCCGAGGTCGACGCCTTCGAGCGCGGGCAGGTCGAACAGCATGTAGTGCAGGCGCGCGTCGGCGCCGGCCTCGAGCGCGCGCTGCAACGCGCTGAAATCGCTGTTGCCGTTCGCATCGAGCGCGATGAGTTCGCCGTCAAGCCGCGCGGACGCGACCGGCAGCGCCTCGATCGCGGCTGCGATCGCCGGGAAGCGCGCGGTCCAGTCGAGGTCGTTGCGCGAACGCAGGCGCACGCGGCGCCCGTCGAGGTCGGCGAGGAGGCGGTAGCCGTCCCATTTGGTCTCGTGCAGCCAGCCCTCGCCGCGCGGCGGCGCGTCCTCGAGCATGCACAGTTGCGGGCGGAAGCCGGCCGGCAGCGCGCGGTCGCGCGCGCCTTCGAGCGCGAGCGCACGCGTGCGCCAGCGCGCGGCGACGCGCGCGCGCGCGGGCCGCGCGGTCGACGACTTCGCGGCCTTGGCACTCTTCGCGGTGCGGGCGGCTTTCGTTGCGGTCGCGCTTTTCGTGGCTTTCGCGGCCTTGCGCGGCGCGGTCTTGCGCATGCCCGGGCCGAGCAGGTCGTCGGCTTCGGCATCGCGCGCTTCGGCATCACTGCGCTTGAACAGCAGCCATTGCGGCTTGGCGCCGCGCCGGCCCGTGCGGATCAGCGTCCAGCGCCCGCGCAGCTTGTCGCCCGCGAGTTCGAAGTCGAGGTGCCCCTTGGCCAGCGCGGGCAGGGGATCGGACTCGGGGCGCCAGGTGCCCTGGTCGAACAGGTCGACGTGGCCCGCGCCGTAGTGGCCTTCGGGAATGTCGCCTTCGAAGCTCGCGTACGAAAGCGGATGGTCCTCCACCTCGACCGCGAGTCGCTTGTCGCCCGGGCGCAGCGACGGACCCTTCGGCACCGCCCAGCTCTTGAGCGCACCGTCGATCTCGAGCCGGAAGTCGTAGTGGCGTGCACGCGCGTGGTGCAGCTGCACGACGAAGATCGGTGCCTTGCGCGAGCGGCGCGCGCGCGGCGCGCGGTCGTCGGCAGGCTCGGGCGTCTCGTCGAAGCGGCGCTTGCGGGCGTACTCGCGCAGGCTCATCGCGGCTTACGCGGACTTGCGCGCCTTCGACGCGGCTTTCTTCGCCGCCTTCTTCGCGGGCGCTTTCGCCTTGACGACCTTGCGCACCGTCTTCTTCGCGGCCTTCGCGGGGGCATCCTTCTTCGCGGGCGTGCGCTTCTTCGAGCTGATGCTCTGCTGCAACAACGCCATGAAGTCGACCACGTTCGTCGCCGCGTCCTCGGGCATCTTCGAGTCGTCCTCGTCCGGCGCCGACACCACGCCCTTCTGCTTGAGGCGCTTCTCGATCACCTTGTGCAGGCGCGCGCGGAACTCGTCGCGGTAGTCGCCGGGCTTCCATTCGCCCGACATCGACTCGATCAGCGACTGCGCCATCTCGAGTTCCTTCGCGCTGACGCGGTAGTCCGCTGCGGATTTCGAGGGCAGGTTGAAGTCGCTCGCGTCGACGAGTTCCTGCGGATAGCGCAAGAGGATCATCACCAGCGCGTCACCCTGCGGCATCACCGCGGCGAGGTACTCGCGCGTGCGGATCACGACGCGCGCGATGCCGACCTTGCCGGTGCGGACCAAGGTCTCGCGCAGCAGCACGTAGCCCTTCTCGGCCTTCTTGCCCGGCACGAGGATATAGGGCTTCTCGTAGTAGGACGGGGTGATCGAGCCCGCATCGACGAACGCCTCGATCTCGACCGCCTCGTGGCTTTCCGGGGCGGCCGCCTTGATGTCGGCCTCGTCGAGCACGACGTAGCTGCCCTTGTCGTACTCGTAGGCCTTGACGATGTCCTTCCACGGGACTTCTTCGCCGGTGTCGCTGTTGACGCGCTCGTAGCGCACCGGCTTGTTGTTGCGGCTGTCGAGCATGCGGAAGCTGAGGTCGGTGCGACGCTCGCCCGACATCAGCTGGATCGGCACGTTGAGCAGGCCGAACGAGAGGGTTCCGGTCCAGATCGGTCGCGGCATCGCCATCGCTCCGTGCAGGGACGGTCGATGCTAGGTGCGCGTTGCTGAACGGCGGGGGATAGAAAGGCCGCGAATGGGGAATAGGGAATAGGGAATGGGGAATGGTCGAAGCAGGGCGCGTGTGGCCCCCGCTTTTACCATTCCCCATTCCCCATTCCCGATTCCCCCTAAAAGGGTCTGCCGACACCCGGATTCGAACTGGGGACCTACCGCTTACAAGGCGGTTGCTCTACCAACTGAGCTATGCCGGCACGGACGCGCATTCTAGCAAGTGCAGCACGCGCAGGGCCTGGCGCCGGTCAGAAGCACGCAATCGTCTCGACCCTGGCGTCGCGCGGCGCGCCCGCGCGCGCGGCGAGGTCGGCCGGTTCGTCGCCCGCGAGCGCGAAGTCGAGCCAGTACTGCGGCAGTTCCTCGGTGCGCGTGGCGACCTGCGGCGCGAGGCCGAGCGCCTGGATCTCGGCGCGACGGCGTTCGGCATTGCCCTGGTCGCGGAACAGGCCGAGCGAGACCGTGTTCTGCTGTTCGCCCGCGGTGACGACGTAGTAGTCACGCACGCCCTTGGCCGAGAGCTCGCGCGCGACGCCGAGTGCTTCCTCGCGCGAGGCCATCGCGGACAGGTAGACCCAGTAACCGCGCGTCTGCGTCGCGCGCGTCTCGCGCGTGCGGATGCGCTTGGTCAGCGGCGTCAGCACCGCCATCGCGTTGCGCGTATCGGCCTGGGTCGGGAACGGCCCGAGTCGGCGGCATTGGTCGCGCGCGAGGTCCGCCGCGCTTTCGGGCGCCGCCGCGAGTTCGGTCGGATCGGGGCGGCTGCCGTCGCGCTCGGACAACAGCACCAGCGGCGCGACGCCGGGATCGGTCGCCGGCGCCGTCGCGGCCGGCTGCGCACGCGGCGCGAACACGAGCCAGCAGGCGCCGCCGATGTTGAGCGCGAGCAGCAGGATGAACAGGGCGCGGACGAACATGGGGTCGAGGCCGGCGGCGTGGCGGACGATTCTAGCCGCGCGCGCCGGGCTGCGCCGCCCAGGCCGCGAGGCCCTCGAGCACGAGGTCGTGCACGCGGCGCGCATCGGCGAGCAACGGCTCGAGCTCGTCCGCGCCGCCGCCGGTCAGGAACAGCGCGGGTCGCGCTTCGAACCGCCGCGTCGCGACCTCGAGGAAGCGCGCGACCGCGCCGGTGGCCGCATACAGCGCCCCGCTCGCGACCGCATCGGCGGTGTTGTCGGGCAACTCGCGCCAGCGCCCCTCGACGACGTCGACGCGCGCGGTGCGCGCGCGCAGCGACGCACGCATCAGCTGTGGCGCCGGCAGGATCAGGCCGCCGTGATGGCGGCCCTGGTCATCGAGCAGGTCGAGCGTCATCGCGGTGCCGACGCTCGCGAGCACCTGCAGCTGCGCCGCGCGCGCATGCAGCGCCGCGAGCGCGAGGAAGCGGTCGACGCCGAGGCGCGCAGCCTCGGCGTAGGCATTGCGGATCCCGAGCGCCGCGGCCGGGCTGCGCACGAACTCCGGCGAGAGGTCGAAACGCTCGCGGGCGAACGCCGCAAGCCGCGCTTCGCGTTCCTCGTCGAGCACGCTCGCGACGAGCATGCGCGAGGGCCGCGCGAGCTTGTGCCATTCGCTGCGCAGGCGCGCGTCGACGTCGTGTTCGGCATGCGCGAACACGCCCCCGGGACGCAGCCCCGCGCGCGCGAGCGTGGCCCACTTGAGGCGCGTGTTGCCGAGATCGACGAGCAGCATCATGCGCGCGCCCTCACGCTGACTTCGCCACTGTCGACGCTGCGCTCGCCATCGTCGAACCGCACGCGCAGCGCGCCGCGCGCGTCGACGCCGAGCGCGATGCCGTCGCACGCATCGGGCGTGCCCGGGCGGGTGACGCGCACTGGCCGCTGCCTGAGGACATCGAGTGCGTCGAACGCGGGCGCGAACGGCGCGAAGCCCTCGCGATCGAAGCGCGCGAGCGCGGTGGCGAGCCGCGTGAGCACGGCCGCCGCGAGCGCGTTGCGCGAAGGCGCCACGCCTGCCACGCGCGCGACGTCGGTACAGGGTTGGTCGATGCCCGCGAACACCGCGTCGGGCACGCGCAGGTTGAGGCCGATGCCGATCACCGCGTGACAGGGACCGAGCGCGTCGCCACCGAGCTCGACGAGGATGCCGCCGAGCTTGGCGTCGCCGGCGACGATGTCGTTCGGCCACTTGAGGCCGATGCCGGCCACGCCCGCATCCGCGAGCGCTTCGCAGGTCGCGACGCCCGCGACGAGGCTGAGTCCCGCGAGCGAGGCCATGCCGCGCTCGAAACGCTTCAGCAACGACAGCGCGAGCCCGCCACCGAGCGGCGTGTGCCACGCGCGGCCGCGCCGCCCGCGTCCGGATCGCTGCAGTTCGGCGAGGCACGCCGAGAGATCCGGCGCACCCGCGCCGGCCGCACGCAGCAGTTCACTGCTCGTCGAATCGGTCTCCCAGAGCACGCGCGGCCGCGGCATCGGCGCGCGCGCGGCCGGCGCCAGCGCGGCATGGATCGCCGCGGCGTCGAGGCGCTCGAACGGCGCGGCGAGGCGGTAGCCTGCGCCGGCCTGCGCCTCGACCGCGAGACCGAGGCCGCGCAGCCGCACGACCTGCTTCCAGACCGCCGCGCGCGTGAGGCCGAGTTCGCGCGCGAGCAGCTGCCCCGACATCGCGGCGCCCCCGGCGAGCGCCGCAAGCACCGCGGGCGCCCCGTCCGGCGCGCTCGCGCAGCCTGCTCGATCGTGTACCGCGGTTCCCGGCTTCGACACCTTCGACTTGCGCCCCCTCGCATCCCGTTGCGAGTGTAGCCGCGATGCGCAGCGGCGACCGCGGGTCCCTGCCGCGGCGCGCGCGGCCGTCCGCGGGTGTCCGCGACTGTCCGCCGGACACCTTCACGTGCGTCCTTGACGAGGATCCAGCGCGTCCGCGCGGCCGTTCAGCCAGTGGCACGATGCCTGCTTGGAACGCTCGAGCCGACTGGAGTCGGCCGCTCGATCATGCGAGCATGTCGGCCCTCTCGGCCGTCGCCGGGAACCTTCGATGAAGACGAACCTGTTGTTGTCCATCGCCTGCTGCGCGGCGTTCTCGAGCAGCGCCGTGTTCGCGCAGAGCGCACCGCTGCGCGGCGTCGGGCTGCTTGCGCTCGGCGCGAGCGAGGCGCGCGTGAAGTCGCTCGTCGAAATGACCGACGTCGGCGGCGGATCGGTCGGCGCGCGCGCGATGCGCGGCGCCGACG
>JAEYZH010000054.1 GCA_023430685.1 Pseudomonadota bacterium
CGCGCTGGTGGGTCTCGCGCGGAGACATCACGCGAAGACCGATTCTTGTCGCGCGCTGCGACCCACCCTACGGCCTGCGACCCACCCTACGGTCGTTCGGCTGCCCACAGCGTCGCGATGTCGCGCACGTGCGCGAATTCGTGCGTCGCGTGGTGGCGCAGCAGTTCCGGGGCGCCGTAGCCCCAGCCGACCGCGCCGAATGCGACGCCTTCGGCGTTCGCCGCTTCGCCGTCGCTGTCCTGGTCCCCGATGTAGATCGCATCGGTCGGCGCGACGCGCGCCCGGCGCAGCATCGAACGGAGACGCGGGCGCTTGCCGAGTATCGACATGCCGCATTCGACGTGCGCGAAGCGCGCGAACGCATCGAGTCCCATCACGCGCTCGACGTTGTCGCGCGCATTCGACGTCAGCAGGCCGAGCACGATGCCGCGCTCCGCAAGTTCGCCGAGCGTCGCCTCGATGCCGTCGAACAGCGCGATGTCGCTCGCGTCGCGCATCATCGCGCGGTAATCGCGCGCGACCAGCGGCAGTTTCCATGCCGGAAGCCGGCTGCGCGCGAGGATCTGCGCGACGCTGCTCCGCCGCAGCGAATCGATCTCGGCGACCTCCACGCGCGAAAACCCGTGGCGGTCCGCGAGCACCTGCTGCGCGCGCATGAAGAACGGGAAGCTGTCGGCGAGCGTGCCGTCGAAGTCGAAGATCGCGAACCTGTAGCTCATTGCGCGGGGTCGTGGCCGGGTGCGCGATCGTAGCGCACGCGGGGAACGCGGCGGCCGGCCACTCGACTCCGGCCTTCGCAGGCAATGAGCCGATCCGCCTCCAGGCGACGCATGCGTGCAAGGGGCGGAGCACGCGGCCGGACGCCCCGTGATCCTCGCGCAGGCCGCTTGGGAGGGTTCGCCATGTCGCTTCGCTGCACGCTTCTGCCCATCGCCGCCTCGCTCGCGATTCCGGTTGCCGCGATCGCCGGTTCCGATGCGACCACCGGCACCGACGGCTGGATGCCGTTCGACACCGGCATGGACGGTTCGGTCAATGCGGTCGCGCTGCATCGAGGCCAGCTCTACGCCGGAGGCGGCTTCCAGACCGCATCCGGCGTGCCGGCCGCGCGCATCGCCCGCTGGAACGGTTCGCAGTGGGAGCCGCTGCCCGGCGGCGGCCTCGAAGGGGGTGGCATCTTCCACATGGTGTCGTTTCGCGACTGGCTCGTCGTCGCGGGCGGCTTCGACACCGCAGGCGGCGTCCCCGCGGACGGCCTCGCCAGATGGGACGGCGCCCAGTGGTCCGCGATTCCGGGCAGCCTGTTCCTCGCGGTCGATGCGCTCGCGGTGCACGGCGACCAGCTCGTGGTCGCGGGCGCCTCCCTCGCGAGCGGCGCGACGGAGAACATCGCACGCTGGAACGGCGCGACCTGGAGTGCGCTAGGCAGCGGGCTCGAGGACGGTGTCGATGCGCTCGGCGTGCATGCGGGCACGTTGTACGCCGCCAGCCATCTTCCGTGGCCGTCGCTCGATGACGGCATCTGGAGCTGGAACGGCAGCACGTGGACGGTCTTCGAGGACGAGCTCGACGAACGCGTGTACGCGTTCGGCAGCTGGCGGGGTCGCCTCATCGCCGCCGGGCGCTTCCAGTCGATCGGCGGCATCGCGGCGAACCGCATTGCCGTCCGCGACGGCGCGACCTGGGTGCCGCTCGGCAGCGGGCTCGGCACGGGCTTGCAGAACCAGCGCGTGGAGGCGCTCGGCGAATACAGCGGCGCGCTGTGGGCAGCCGGCTTCTTCGAGTCGGCGGGCGGCGCGCCTGCGCGCCACGTCGCGCGCTGGGACGGTGCCGCGTGGTCGCCGGTCGGCAGCGGCACCGATTGGTCCGCGTCGGCGATCGCGACCTGGGGCGGCGCACTCGTCCTCGCCGGCGGCTTCGAAACCGTGGACGATGTGCAGGTCAACTACATCGCACGCTGGCAGGCCGATCCCGTATTCGGCAACGGCTTCGAGCAGGAATGAGTACGCGCCGCGCGGGCCAGCGGCACTCTCGCGCGAGGCGTGCCCGCGATCGTCCCGATGAGGGGACGCAGCAGTCCGTCTCGCGCGACGCCACGGCGAGGGCGCGTGGGCTAGCATGCGCGTTTGCCGCCATCATCCGCGAGGATCGCGTGTCGCCGATCATCTCCGTACGCCAGCTCGACAAGACCTATCGATCGGGCTTCCGCGCGCTGCGCAACATCGACCTCGACATCCGGCGCGGCGAGATCCTCGCGCTGCTGGGTCCCAATGGCGCGGGCAAGACCACGCTGATCAGCATCATCTGCGGCATCGTCAATGCGAGCGCGGGCAGCGTCGAGGTCGACGGCCACGACATCGTGCGCGATTACCGCAAGGCGCGCTCGCTGATCGGCCTGGTGCCGCAGGAACTGTCGACCGACGCGTTCGAGACCGTGTGGGCGACGCTGCGCTTCAGCCGCGGCCTGTTCGGCAAGCCGCCCGATCCCGCGCACCTCGAACGCGTGCTGCGCGACCTGTCGCTGTGGGACAAGAAGGACAGCAAGATCATGACGCTGTCGGGCGGCATGAAGCGACGGGTGCTGATCGCCAAGGCGCTCGCGCACGAGCCGCGCGTCCTGTTCCTCGACGAGCCGACCGCCGGCGTCGACGTCGAGCTGCGCCACGACATGTGGCGCATGGTGCGCCGGCTGCGCGACGACGGCGCGACGATCATCCTGACCACCCACTACATCGAGGAAGCGGAGGAAATGGCCGACCGCATCGGCGTGATCGACAAGGGCGAACTCGTGGTGGTCGAGGACAAGCACGTGCTGATGCGCAAGCTCGGGCGCAAGCAGCTCACGCTGACGCTGCAGGCGCCGCTGCCAACCCTTCCTTCGGCGCTCGCGGACCTGCCGCTCGAACTCATCCAGGGCGGCCACTCGCTCGTCTACACGTTCGACGCGCAGGCGCAGGAGACCGGCATTGCGTCGTTGCTGCGCCGGCTCGGCGAGCTCGGCATCGAGTACCGCGACCTCAACACCAGCGAAAGCTCGCTCGAGGAGATTTTCGTCGGCCTCGTGCACGGCGGGCGCCGCGAGGTGGCCGCATGAACCTGCATGCGATCCGCGCGATCTACCGCTTCGAGATGGCGCGCACGTTCCGCACGATCACGCAGTCGATCGCCTCGCCGGTGCTGTCGACCTCGCTCTACTTCGTCGTGTTCGGCAGCGCGATCGGCTCGCGCATGGGCGAGATCGACGGCGTCAGCTACGGTGCGTTCATCATCCCGGGACTGATCATGCTCTCGCTGCTCAACGAGAGCATCTCCAACGCCTCGTTCGGCATCTACATGCCGAAGTGGGCCGGCACGATCTTCGAGCTGCTGTCGGCGCCGGTGTCGTTCGTCGAGGTCGTGCTCGGTTACGTCGGCGCGGCCGCGACCAAGTCGGTGATGCTCGGCGTGCTGATCCTCGTGACCGCGCGGTTGTTCGTCCCGTACGAGATCGCGCATCCGTTCTGGATGCTCGCGTTCCTCGTGCTCACCGCGGTGACCTTCAGCCTGTTCGGTTTCATCATCGGGCTCTGGGCCGACGACTTCCAGAAGCTGCAGGTGATCCCGCTGATGGTGGTCACGCCGCTGACCTTCCTCGGCGGCGCGTTCTATTCGATCCAGATGCTGCCGCCGGTGTGGCAGAAGATCACGCTGTTCAACCCGGTCGTCTACCTGATCAGCGGCTTCCGCTGGAGCTTCTACGGGATTTCCGACGTCGACGTGCGCATCAGCGTGCTCGCGATCATCGGCTTCCTCGTCGCGTGCCTCGTCGCGGTCTGGTGGATCTTCCGCACCGGCTACAAGTTGCGCAGCTGACGCGAAGCGCGACCTCGCGTCGCGCTTCGCGTCGAAATCCCGCGCGTCTGTTCGTCGACATCCGGAGCGCGCTGATCGGCAGTGCCGGCAGGGCTGAACGATGCGATTGCTTTCGATGGTCAGGTTCAACGAGGCGGCGGGCCCGGTCCCGAGCGAGCAGCTGATGGCGGACATGGGCAAGCTGGTGCAGGAATTGACCGACTGACCAGCAGCTCCAGCCGGAGCGTCTACGGCATCTCCGACCTCACGTGCACACGAGCGTGCTCGCGATCATCGCCTTCCTGGTCGCGATCTTGCGGATCTTCTGCACCGGGTACGTTGGGCAGTCGATACGGCGGCCGCGCCGAGGCACGGACGTTGCGCAGTAGAATGCGGGATCTACATCTGCAGGGGGATGCCGCATGCGCATCGGAATGGGATTTGCGGTGCTGGGCGTGCTGTGCGCGCTCGTTGCCGGTCGTTCGGCCTCGGCGGCCTACCACAGCGAACCACCGGTTGATCCGCTGTCGAGCGAGGCGCCGCTGGTGCCCTGGTCCCAGGTCTGGACGCAACGGCGCGTGGCGAACGGGATCGTTTATTTCCTGGATCGCGTGGGTCAGCGCGTTCGTCGGTTCGACGCGGCTGCGAATACATGGCTGGCCGATGTCGCGCTCGGCGGGGCAGCCGATGCGTTCGACGTCGATGCGAGTGGCATCTACCTCAAGTTTCCGGACCGCATCGAACGGCGCGGGCACGACGGTTCGGCGTTCGTCTATGCGCAGACGGACCCGGGCACCGGCGCGATGATCGAAGTGATCGGCAATGTGTTCTTGCTCGGCGATTCCGCCGACTCCCGCGTGCGCAGCCACGACAAGGCAACAGGCGCCGAGGTCAGCTCGATCCCGATCTGGCATGACTTCACCGGCACCAGCGGGATCGACGGCGAGGGCCGCGTATTCGGACGCACGAATGGCGTCAGCCCTTCGGACATCGTGGCGGTCAAGCTCGACCCCTCCGGCCACCTGCTCGGTTACTTCGACAGTCCGTACCACGGCGACCTCCCGCCTGCGAGCCAGACGTTCGCGCGCGAAGCGGGCGGCATGGTCGCGGACGATGCAGGCATCGTCTACGACAGCGACGACCTCTCGTACATGGGCAGCCTCGGCGGGCCGGTAAGCGGGATCGCGTGGCTCGGCGACGGGTTCGTCGCGTTGCGCGCCGGTTCGCTTTCGCTGTTCTCGAACGATCTGCGCGAAATCGGTCGGATCGCGGCGCCTGACCATCTGCTCGATGTGGTCGCCGTCGGCGCCACCGTGTACGGCATCTCGGGTTCGATCGGATCCTTGGTCATGACGCCGATCGACCTCGGCACGGCCGCACCACCGGTTCCGCCGCCGGCGCGCGGTTGGGTGGAAGCGGGCGCCCATGCGGACGAGATCCTCGGCGATGGCGAGCAGCTCGTCCTGGTCAACCGGGTCGCGCACGCGGCGTATGCCTTCCGCCCGCAGGATTGGTCGTTCGGGGCGCCCGTGCCCCTGTTCGTGAATCCGCTGCATGCAGCCTACTCGCGCGGCGACAATCGCATCTACGCCGCCTACGCCGGGGGTACGATCCATGCGTTCCCGATGGACCAGCCCGGCACCGCGGAATGGTTCACCGCGACGCCCCTGACGCCGTTCGGCCTGGCCACTGCCGGCGAATACCTGTTTGCGGGCGACTACAGCGGCGCGTGGTCGACGCATTACGTGTTCTCTCCTGCGGGGGACATGCTCTCCAATCCTGACTGGAACTATTTTTCGCGCCAGTTCGAATGGGATCCGGTGATGCGCCGGATGTATTTCCTGAGGGACGACACTTCCCCCAACGACCTGCATTTCGAGCAGATCAGCCTGGCGGGGACGATCGTCGGCGAGGGCGAGACGCCCTATCACGGCGACTACGCCTTCGACGTGCCGATCCGCGTCTCGCCTGCGGGATCACGCGTTGCGCTGGGATCGGGGCTGGTGCTCGAAACCGCCGGCTTGACGGTGGTCGGAATCATCGATGCCGCAGCAGACATCGGCTGGCTGTTCGGCGACCTGTACGCGATCACGCGCGGCTCGGAACCCAGGCTGCAGCGCTACGATGCCGGTTACAACGTCGTTTCGTCGGGACGCGTGCGCGGCACGCCGCGCCGCATGCTGCCGTCGGGCAGCGGGTTCGTCTACATCGCCGACGTGGGCGCGAGCACGATCATCGGCCGGCTAGACGGATTCCTGTCCAAGTCCGACCTCGCGGTCGATCCAATGTCGCCGGGTTCGATATTCGCGAAGGGATCGATCGTGACCCTTCACGTCGTGGTCGGCAACAATGGCGTGGTGCCTTCGGACGGCGCAACGGTCACGGCCGACCTTTCCGCGCTGGCGAATGCGAGTTGGCGCTGCCTGCCGGTGGCATTCGTCGCCGGCTGCGATGGCATCGTCCAGACTGGTGCACTCATCGACGTGATCGATCTCGGGGACGGCGGCAGCGCGATGTACGAAATCACCGGCCGCATCCCCGCAGGCGGCGAAGCCGACACGCTCGTTCCCGTGGCGGTGCAGCCGGCGAATGCCGCCACCGACCCCGAGCTGCGCAACAATGCACACGTGGTCCGCATCCCGATGGACCGGCTGTTCACGGACGGGTTCGACTGAGCGCACGTTCAGCCGGACGCTCCGTGACGATGCGGCGCGAGCTGCGAGGTGGCGCGCCTCCAGCCTTGCCGCCGCTCGGACGCGGCGTGCGCCAGGCGTGACAGGTTGCCCGCGCGCGACGCTATGATCGCAATGTACGCCGGTGCCTGCCGGCATGCCGGCGGGGGCGACATGGCCGACAGTTCCGAAACCCTCACGCGTGCGGACGCCTTGCAGTACCTGCGACGCTTTCCCTCGCAAGGCATGTCCACCGTCCTCGGCAACCTGATCGGCGTGCTCGCCGGCAACGCGATCGTGCTGCACCTGCTCGTCGAGGGACGCCTGCGCGCCGCACACCTGATCGCGCTGGTGATGGCCGAAACGGTGCTGCTGGTCACGATCGCCTGGCTGCAGCACCGATTCGTGCCGCGGCGCGACTGGTCCGAACAGCCCAAGCCGCTGCGCGAACGCCTGTTCCTGTTCGCGTTCGTGCTGGTCTGGCTCGGCGGCGCCTACAGCGTGTCGCTGCTGATGGTCGGCGGCTTCGGCGATTTCGGCGCGCTGCTGCGCGGTCCCGACGCGTGGATCGAGGCCGGCCTGCACCGGCCGCTCGCGATCACGCTGGCGCTCGCGCTGGTGCATGCGCACGCCGACCACGTGCATTACCGCGAGCAGGGCGGGCCGTTCCTCTCCACGGTTTCGCATGACGCGATCGGGCGCTACCTCACGTTGCTGTTCGGCGGCATCCCGTTCGCGTTGCCGTTCTTCGTGGTCGTGTTCGGCGGCTTCAAGCTGGTCGAGTTCGTGCTCGGCCGGATGCGCACGGCGCCCGGCGAATCGATGCTCGGCAGCCTCGCGATGCTGCTCGTCGCGGGTGGCGGCTTCGCGGTGATCTCGTGGCTGATGGCGAGCGGCGTGGCGGGCTGGGCGATCGGCTTCGTGGTCGCGAAGGTCATCGCCGAACTCATGGTCGCCGCGATCCCGCTCGTGATGGCCAAGGTCGCGCGCGACGGCCCGTGAGCCTTCGAGGTCGCGCACGGGATGCGCGCAGCGCGATGACCCTTCAGTACAACACGCGCGTGCGCAGCGTGCCGGGGATCGCGGCGAGTGCGTCGCGCAGCGCGCTGGCCTTCTCTTCGGAGCTGGACACGTCGGCGACGACGTAGCCGATCGTCGGGTTGGTCTGCAGGTACTGGCCGTCGATGTTGACGTTCTCGCGCGAGAACACTTCGTTGATGCGCGAGAGCATGCCGGGCACGTTGCGGTGGATGTGCAGGAGGCGCCGGCTGTCCGGGTGCTCGGGCAGCGTGACTTCGGGGAAGTTCACCGCCGACAGGGTCGAGCCGTTGTCGCTGTAACGCACGAGCTTGGCGGCGACCTCGATGCCGATGTTGTCCTGCGCCTCGAGCGTGCTGCCGGCGACGTGCGGCGTCAGGATCACGTTGTCCATGCCGATCAGCGGCGACACGAACGGTTCCGCGTTGCCGGTCGGCTCCTGCGGGAACACGTCGACCGCCGCGCCGACGAGGTGGCCGCCGCGCAACGCCTCGGCGAGCGCGTCGATGTCGACGACGCTGCCGCGCGCGGCGTTGATGAGCACCGCGCCCGCGCGCATCCGCGAGAGCTGCGCCGCGCCGATCATCAGGCGCGTCTGCGGCGTCTCCGGCACGTGCAGCGTGACCACGTCCGCCTGCGCGAGCAGTTCGTCGAGGCTCGCGGCCGCGCGCGCGTTGCCGAGCGCGAGCTTGGCCTCGACGTCGTGGAACAGCACGCGCATCCCGAGCCCTTCGGCCAGCAGGCCGACCTGGGTGCCGATGTGGCCGTAGCCGACGATGCCGAGCACCTTGCCGCGCACTTCGTAGCTGCCCGCGGCCGACTTGGACCAGCCGCCGCGGTGGCATTCGGCATTCTTCTGCGGAATCCGTCGCATCAGCAGGATCGCCTCGGCGATCACGAGCTCGGCGACGCTGCGGGTGTTGGAGTAGGGCGCGTTGAACACCGGCACGCCGGCGGCCTGCGCGGCCGCGAGGTCGACCTGGTTGGTGCCGATGCAGAAGCAGCCGACCGCGAGCAGGCGCCGCGCATGCGCGAGCACCTCGGCGTCGAGCTGGGTGCGCGAGCGGATCCCGACGATGTGCGCGTCCGCGATGCGACGCTTGAGTTCGTCCTCGGGCAACGACTTTTCGTGCAGCTCGACCTCGGTGTAACCCGCGGCCGCGAACGTGTCGATCGCGCTGCGGCTGATGCCCTCGAGCAGCAGCACGCGGATGTCCTGTTTCGGGAACGAGGTTCGGCTCATGGCAGGCTGGCGGTGAACGTGTTGCAGGGTCGGGCACTATGCCAGAACGCGCGCTGTATGCGGCACTGCAGCAGTGGACCGCGGACCGCGCGACTGGCACGCTGGGCTTCCGTCCCCACGGCCAGCCGATGACCGCCGCCCTCGCCGACCTCGCCCGCCGCCTGCCCGCGCTCGTGCTGAAGACCGATCCTGCCGACCTCGAGCATTACGGGCGCGACTGGACGCGCCGCTGGACCCCCGCGCCGCTCGCGATCGCGCTGCCCGATTCGACCGCCGAGGTCCAGGCGATCGTGCGCTGGGCGCGCGATCACGCGATCGGCCTGGTGCCCTCGGGCGGTCGCACCGGGCTGTCGGGCGGCGCGGTCGCCGCGCGCGGCGAACTCGTCGTGAGCTTCGAACGCATGAACCGCGTGCTCGACTTCGATCCGGTCGACCGCACGCTCACGGTACAGGCGGGCGTGGTGCTCGAGAGCCTCCAAAAGGCCGCGGCCGAACGCGGGCTCGCGTACCCGGTCGACTTCGCGTCGCGCGGCTCGTGCACGATCGGCGGCAACGTCGCGACCAACGCGGGCGGCGTCCGCGTGATCCGCTACGGCAACACGCGCGAATGGATCGGCGGCATCAAGCTCGTGGACGGCAACGGCGAACTGCTCGACCTCAACCGCGGCCTCGTCAAGAACTCGAGCGGCTACGACCTGCGCCACCTCGCGATCGGTTCGGAAGGCACGCTCGGGCTCGTCGTCGAGGTCACGGTTCGCCTCGCCGATCCGCCGCCGCCGTCCAACGTGATGCTGCTCGCGTTGCCGCACATGGATGCGTTGATGCAGGTGTTCGAGGCCTGCCGCAGCCGCCTGCGCCTGTCCGCGTTCGAGTTCTTCACCGACCGCGCGCTCGAGCATGTGCTGCGCCACGGCGCGCAGCGACCGTTCGATGGCATTTCTCCGTACTTCGTGCTGGCCGAGTTCGACGCCGCCGACGAAGCGCAGCGCGATGCCGCGCTCGCATTGTTCGAGGACTGCGCAGGCGAGGGCTGGGTCGAGGACGGCGTGATCAGCCGCAGCGAGGCGCAGGCCGCCGCGCTCTGGCGCCTGCGCGAAGGCATCACCGAAAGCCTCGCGCCGCATCGTCCCTACAAGAACGACATCTCGATGCGCATCGGCGCGATCCCGCGCTTCATGCAGTCGATGCAGGCGATCTTCGCCGAGGGCTACGAGGGTTTCGACGTGGTCTGGTTCGGCCACATCGGCGACGGCAACCTGCACATCAGCGTGCTCAAGCCCGCATCGTTCTCCGAAGAGGCGTTCCTCGCGCGCTGCGAGGACGTCACCGATGCGCTGTCGGGCGCGTTGACCGAGGTCGGCGGCAGCATTTCGGCCGAACACGGCATCGGGCTCGTCAAGAAGCCGCACCTCGAGGGCACGCGCAGCGCGGCCGAGATCGCGTTGATGCGCGGCATCAAGCGCGTGCTCGACCCGGACGGCATCCTCAATCCGGGCAAGCTCTTCGACAGCGACCCTGCATAGGCGGAACGCGTGCAGCGCGGCCGGCTCGCGCACGCCGCCGCGCCGGTCCCTGCTACGCTCGGCGCGATGACGTCCCCACACGCCCCGGGTTCCACCGTGCGCGAAGGCCTCGTGCTGGTCCTCAACTGCGGCTCGTCGAGCATCAAGTTCGCGCTGTTCGACGCGGCCGCGGCGCCGCTGCCCCGCGAGCCTGCGTGGAACGGCAAGGTCGACGGGATCACCGGCGCGCAGCCGACCTTCGGCGAAACCGGCGTCGCGCCGGGGCCGCTCGCGCTGGACCCGCAGGCGCCTTACCGCGCCGCGCTCGCGCACATCCGCGAGCGCGTGCGCGCGCGACTCGCGGGCCGGCGCATCGTCGCGGTCGCGCACCGCGTCGTGCACGGTGGCAGCCGCTACTTCGCGCCGGTGCGCATCGACGACGCGGTCCTCGCGGACCTGCGCTCGTACATCCCGCTCGCGCCGCTGCACCAGCCGTTCGCGCTCGAGGCGATCACCGAACTGCACGCATCGGTGCCGGAGATCCCGCAGGTCGCGTGCTTCGACACCGCGTTCCACCACACGATGCCCGACGTCGAACGCATGCTCGCGTTGCCATACGACGCGTGGGAACAGGGCGTGCGCCGCTACGGCTTCCATGGGCTGTCCTACGAATACATGGCGCACGCGCTCGCGGAGCGCCACGGCGAGCGCGCGCGCGGGCGCACGATCGTCGCGCACCTCGGCAGCGGCGCGAGCCTGTGCGCGATGCAGTCGCTGCGTTCGGTCGCGACCACGATGGGCTTCTCCTCGCTCGACGGCCTCATGATGGGCACGCGCTGCGGTGCGCTCGACCCCGGCGTCGTGATCCACCTGATGCAGGTGCAGGGACTCTCGCTCGAGCAGGTCGGCGAATTGCTGTACCACCGGTCCGGCCTGCTCGGCGTGTCGGGCGTCTCGTCGGATCCACGCGCCCTTCTGCCGCTCGAGGCCGGGAACGCGCGCGTGCGCGCCGCGCTCGCGCTCTACGTGCGTCGCATCGTGCGCGAGATCGGCGCGCTCGCCGCGGTGCTCGGCGGACTCGACCTGCTCGCATTCACCGCGGGCATCGGTGAGCACAACGCCGAGATCCGGCGCCGCGTCTGCGCCGACCTCGGCTTCCTCGGCGCGCGCCTCGACGAGGACGCGAATGCACGCCACGAGGCAGTGATCTCGCGCGCGGACTCGGGGCTCGTGATCGCGGTCGAGCGCACCAACGAGGAATGGGTCGCGGCGCGCAACGCAGTCGACCTGCTCGCGCACTGAGCCGCCGCGCGCATCACTTCAGGCGGTCAAACGAGAACAGCCGTGCGCAGGGATGGCGTCGGCCGCGGATCGTGTCGAGCAACAGGCCGGCGCCGATCTGGCTGTAGGTGATGCCGTTGCCGCCGTAGGCCATCGCGAACAACACGCGCGGGCCGTGCTGTTCGTGCGCGCCGAAGAACGGCAGCCCGTCGACGGTCTCGGCGAACGTGCCGGCCCACGCGAACGCGGGCTCGATGTCGAGCGCAGGCAGCAGCGCGCGCGCCTTCGCGCGCAGGCGCGCGGTCTTCCCTGCGAGGCGCGCGTCGCGCCGCGCGGGGATGTCGATGCGGTCGTCTTCGCCGCCGAACAGCACGCGCCCGTCGGGCGTGCCGCGCGCGTACAGGTAAGGCCGCGCCGATTCCCACACCACGCAGTCGCGCAGCAGTCCCTGTCCGGCCGGCAGCGGGTCGGTGATGAACGCGTAGCTGCTGCGGTTGCGTGCGACGCGCTGGTCGAGATGGCGCTGGCCTTCGTAACCGGCCGCGATGACCAGATGGCCGCAGCGCACGCGCGCGCCGTTGTCGAGCGTCGCATCGACGCCCCCGCGCCGCGCGCGGAACTCCGCGACGCCGGTACGATCGTGCACGCGGCCGCCGTGGCGACGCACGCGCGCGAGCAGCCGATGCGCGAAGCGGTACGGGTCGACCACCGCAGCGGGTTCGGTCAGCAACGCGAGCGGGGCATCGAGGCCGAATCGCGCGCGCAGCGCCTCGGGTTCGAGCACCTCGACCTTGAACCCGTGCGCCTGCCGCAGCGCGGCCTCGTGCCGAAGGCGCGTGCGGTGGAAGCCGCGGCTCGCAAGGTAGAGGCTGCGCACCGGCATCACGCCGGTGCGCCCGAGCGTGCGCGCAAGGCGGGTCAGCGCGCGCACCGCATCGGCGCACGAGCGGTACGCGAGCAATGCATCGCGCAGACCGCGCTCGCGCGCGAGCGCGCCGAGTTCCACGTCGATCTCGTACTGCAGCAGCGCGGTGCTCGCCGCGGTGCTGCCCCAGCCCGCGTCGCGCCGGTCGACCACGCAGGTGCGCAGGCCGGCGCGCGCAAGCTCGTCGGCGATCAGGGCGCCGGTGATGCCGGCCCCGACCACGAGCACGTCGCACTCGAGGTCTTCGGCAAGCACGCCGTAGTCCCCGAGCAGTCCATTCCTGACCACCCACCACGGATATCCGCTCTTGAGGTCCATTCGCCGCCGCCTTCCCGGAGTGCGCGCATCCTCGCTGCAGCCGGCTTGCGCGAACATGAATGCGCTCGCGCGCGCGTGCGCGCACAATCGCAGGATCACGGACTCCCCCGACCGATGTCTTCGCCCAGCCCCGTCCCCGAACCGCGCACCAGCAGCCGCGGCAGCGGCCGCAGCTTCGTCTACCTGCTGCCGTGCCGCGAGTCCGACCTCGTGAAGATCGGCTACTCGCGCACGCCGCTGCAGCGGTTCCATACCCTGCATGCGCGCTGGTTCGACTACTTCGACCTCGACGCGGGCGCGCTGGTCGAACTCGAACGCGTGGCCGAGGCGCGCCGGCTCGAACGCGCGTTGCTCGTGCGCTACGCGGCCCGGCGCGCGATCGCGCCATTCGCGGTGCCGCAGTCCGCGGCGGGGCATACCGAATGGCATGCGGGCGTGCATGACGACGCGCTCGCGCACGCGCGCTCGCTGTGTGCAGAAGGTGGACTCGCGCTGCACGCGCCGTTGCGCGGCTGGTTGCGCGCGGAGCTTGGGACACGGCTCGACCGCCTGCACGACTGGTCGCTCGCGATGCTCGAACAGGCCGAATACGAGCGCTTCAACGCGATCGACGCGCCTGGCGGCGCCGGCGCGCCCGCGCGCGCGCTGCGCGACGCGCTCGACGCCTGCGCCGCGCTCGGACTGCCGCTCGAGTCGGTGTTACCCGATCCGGTGTTGCGCTGGCATCGGGAAGGGACGTGCGATTGAGGGCATCGCGCGAACAGCGCCGGCCGCGCGGCGCGCGTCCAGCCTGCGGGGCCGCAGGCCGGCCGGCGTTCGCGGTGATCGCGAACGCGTCACGGTCACTGCGCTCGCGCAGTGCTGCAATCGGGGCCTCCGACGAAGACGGGATCACCATGCGATCCGCCTTGCTGTTGCTCCTCATCGTGGCCATCCCCGTCGGCGCGGCCACGTTCCATGTCGACCCCGTCAACGGCAGTGCGAAAGGCGACGGCAGCGCGGCGCAGCCGTGGCCCTCGTTGCAGGCCGTGTTCGAGGCGGGCCTCGTCGAGACCCGCGACTGGCCCGAGTATCCGTACGAGGACGGCATGGTGCTGGTGCCGGTCCATACCGGCGCGCCCGTGCGCGCGGGCGACACGCTGCTGCTGCACGCCGGCTACCACGGCGACGTCGCGGTCGAGCACATGTACAACGCGGCGCCGATCACGATCGCGGCCGCGCCCGGCGAAACGGCGCGCCTGCGCAGCCTGCGCGTGCGTTCCGCGCAGAACTGGCGCATCAGCGGGCTCGAGATCAGCCCGTCGTTCGGCGCACAGAACCAACAGGGAACGATCGTCGAGGTGAGCGACCACGACTGGTCGGGACCGGCTTTCGACATCGAGCTCGCGCAACTCGAGATCCACTCGATCGACGACGCCTCGGGTTGGGGTCCGGCCGAATGGGTCGACCTCGCATCGAGCGGCGTCGACATCGACGCGGCGCGCGTCACGCTGCGCGACAGCCGCATACGCAACGTGCGCTTCGGCGTCTCGGTTTCCGGCGTGGATGCACGCATCGAGCGCAATCTCGTCGACGGCTTCTCCGCCGACGGCCTGCGTGGCCTCGGCGACCGCGGCGTGTTCGAGTACAACCGCGTGCAGAACAACCTCGTCGGCGACGACTTCGACGACAACCACGACGACGGCTTCCAGAGCTGGTCCTACGGGCCCGGCGGCGTCGGCACCGGCGCGGTCACCGGCGTCGTGCTGCGCGGCAACGTGTTCGTCAACGCGACCGATCCGGTCAATCCGTTGCGCAGCTCGATGCAGGGCATCGGCTGTTTCGACGGCTTCTTCGACGAGTGGATCGTCGAGAACAACGTCGTCGTGACCGACCACTGGCACGGCATCAGCTTCTACGGCATGCGCGATTCGCGCATCCTCAACAACACCGTGATCGACCTTGCCGGCGGCCAGCCGGGTCCGCCCTGGATCATGGTGCACGACCACAAGGACGGGCGGCCGAGCGAGCGCGTGCTCGTGCGCAACAACCTCGCGACCGACTACGCGCTCGACGGCATCGAGGTGACGGCCGACCACAACCTCGACGCCAGCGATGCGGCGAGCCTGTTCGTCGATGCGCCGTTCGACCTGCACCTGCACGAAGGCGCGGCCGCGGTCGACGCGGGCAGCGCCGGATCGGCGCCGGCGCTCGATGCGGAGCGCGTGCCGCGGCCGCAGGGCGCGGGATTCGACGTCGGCGCCTACGAGCTTCGCGGCGACGCGGTCTTCGCCGACGGCTTCGACCCGGCCTGAGCGCGCGGCGATGCCACGCTGGTGCGTGCCGCGCGCGCGTTTCAACCCTGCGCTACGCTTGCGCATCCGATCGATCATGTTCCCGTGCGGAGTGACCCCATGCGCCGACTGACCTGGCTGTTCGCCGTGATGCCCGCGATCGCGCTGGCCGAGCCGTGCGCGTTCAGCGCACCTCGCGATTTCGACGTCGACGCGACCGGCATCAAGACCCTGGTGCTCGCGCTCGAGTCCGACGACGTCGATGTCGAGGGCGTGGCCGGGCTCGAGCGCATCGAGGTGCGCGCGAAGGCTTGCGCCTCGAGCGAGGACCGCCTGCCGGGCCTCGTCGTCGACCAGCAGCGGAGCGGGCAGGACTTCGCGATCACCTCGCGCGCGCGGCCGTCGGAGTTCCGCCTGTTCGGATCGAGCTATGCCTACATCGACTTCACGCTGCGCGTTCCCGAACGCATGGTGGTCGGAATCCGCGGCAGTTCGGGCGATGCGAAGGTGCGCAAGGTCGCGGCGCTCGATTTCGAAACGGCTTCGGGGGACCTCGTCGCCGATGCGATCGCGGGCTCGATCGGCGTGCGCACGAGCTCCGGCGACGTGCACGGTCGCGGATCGGGCAGCGTCGAGATCCGCAGCACCGCTTCAGGCGACATCGAACTCGGCGACGTGCGCGGGGACGTCAAGGTCGCGCGCTCGGGCTCGGGCGACCTCACGTTTTCCGACGTGGGCGGCCAGGTCGACATCGGCGGCGTCGGCTCCGGCGACGTGTCGCTGCACCGCGTGACCGGCAACGTGCGGGTCGGCGCGATCGGCTCGGGCGACGTCGAGGCCGTCGACATCGGCGGCGACCTCGTCGTGCGCTCGAGCGGTTCCGGCGACGTGACCCATCGCGACGTGCGCGGCAGCGTGTCGGTGCCCGACGACGATTGAAGCGACCCCGCGTGCGGCGCGTACAATCGCCGCATGAAGCCGGTTCCGACGCTCGAGCCGTTCGATGCACTGCTCGCCTCGATCCGCGCGTGCCGCGCATGCGAAGCGGCGTTGCCGCTGGGTCCACGCCCGGTGGTGCAGGCCGCGGGCAGCGCTCGCCTGCTGATCGTCGGTCAGGCGCCGGGCGCGAAAGTGCATGCGAGCGGGATCCCGTGGAGTGACGCGAGCGGCGAGCGCCTGCGCGGCTGGCTCGGCATCGATGAAGCCGTGCTCCACGATGCCTCGCGCGTCGCGATCATGCCGATGGGCTTCTGTTATCCCGGGCGGGGTGGCGGTGGCGACCTGCCGCCGCGACGCGAGTGCGCGCCGCTCTGGCATCGGCGCCTGCTCGCGGGCCTGCCGGAGATCCGGCTGACGTTGCTGGTCGGCTGGCACGCGCAGAAGGCGATGCTCGGCGCGCGCGCGCGTGCGAACCTCGCCGACACCGTGGCCGCATGGCGCGACTACGCGCCCGCGCATCTTCCGCTGCCGCATCCTTCGCCGCGCAACACCGCATGGTTCCAGCGCCATCCATGGTTCGCGCAGGACGTCCTGCCGGTCCTGCAAGCGCGCGTGCACGAGGCGTTGGCGACGTGAACCGCCGCTGGCCGGATCGCGTCGCGCGGCTCGACGCCGTGCGCGGGGCGCCGCATGATGGACGCGCGCGGCCCGCGCACGCACGGAGCGCCACGATGAAGGGACCTCCAGGTCGAACCACGCGAATCCGCATGGGTCTCGTCGTGCTGCTGGTCGCGGCCTGTGCCGCGTGTTCCGCGCCACCGGCCAGCGAGCAGCGCGCTGCACGCGACCCTCGACCGGCAGAGGTCGGCGACGCGCGTGCGCGCTTCGTCGACGTCGACTGGCGCGTGGTGTCCTCGAGCGCAGTCGCGATCGGGACGCGCTACCGGTTCGCGGCCGACGGCGGCTTGCGCATCGAAGCCGCGGGATCGCCGCCCGGCATCGGCCGCTGGTCCTACGAGGACGGCGCGCTCGTGATGATCGAGGAGGGCATCGCGTATCCGACCGAAATTTTGCGCCTCGATGCGGATCACTTCTCGATCCGCAGCCACAACCCGGGCACCCCGGTCGACATCGAGATGGTGCGCGACGCCGCCCGCTGACGCCGCGTTTTGCCGCGCGGTGCAAGCGGTGTAGGCTGGCCCGCTGCACCCGAATGGAGTCTGCGCCGATGGCCCTCGCTTCGACCACGCTGGCCGTGCTCATCGATGCCGACAACGCGCAGCCCGCGGTCGTCGAAGGCCTGCTCGCGGAGGTGGCCAAGTACGGCACCGCGACTGTCAAGCGCATCTATGGCGACTGGACCGGCCCCCAGCTCAAGGGATGGAAGGACGTGCTGCTCACGCATGCGATCCAGCCGATCCAGCAGTTCCGCTACACGACCGGCAAGAATGCGACCGATTCGGCGTTGATCATCGACGCGATGGACCTGCTGTACGCGGGTCGGCTCGGCGGCTTCTGCATCGTGTCGAGCGACAGCGATTTCACGCGCCTCGCCGCACGCGTGCGCGAAGCGGGTCTCGTCGTCTACGGCTTCGGCGAAAAGAAGACGCCGATGCCGTTCGTGAGCGCCTGCGACAAGTTCATCTACACCGAGATCCTCGTGCAGAAGGACGGCGAAGACGCGAAGTCCGCGGTCAAGCCGATCGTGTCTATCGACAAGGACACGCGCCTCGGCACCCTGTTGCGCAACGCGGTCGAGGCGTCTTCCGACGAATCGGGCTGGGCCTTCCTCGGCACGGTCGGCAACAACATCGCCAAGCAGGCGCCCGAGTTCGACCCGCGCAACTACGGCCTGCGCAAGCTCAGCGAGGTGGTTGCCGCGAGCGGGCTGTTCGAGATCGAGAACCGCAGGGTCGGCGACGGCACCACGACCTCCACTTACGTGCGCGCGCGGCGTGGTTCGGAGGCCGGAAGGCGTCCGAGGGGCGGGAAGTCGAGGGCCTGACGCGCCACGCGCAGCGCTCGCGCGCGCGGATACGTGCTCGTGCCGTGGAAAACCGCGTCCTGCGCGCGCGTGCTCCCGGCCTGCGACGTGGCGGCTCCGCCGATCAGCGGTTGGCCGCGAAGTGCAGGTCGCTGAGGTCGAGTGTTTCGTCGCTGCGGCGGATCCGCTTGCGGTCGATCGGCTCATGGCCACCGCGCGGGCGGCGCGTGCCTAGCAGGTCGAACACCTGGCCGAGCAGGCCTTCATGGCCAGCCGGCGCGCGCGCGGCGAACACCGGCAGTTCGTCGATGATGCCTTCGCGGACCGCGCTCGCGGGTTCCGCGCACAGATAGCCATGGCAGATGCGGGCCGCCCAGTCCTCGACGTGCTCGCGCGCGGCGTCCATCGAGTCGAACAGTTCGAGCTTGCGCGCGGGCAGCGGACGTTCCCACCAGGTCAGCGCGTACTTGCCGTCCCAGGGCCCCGAGATCCCGGCCACGGCCTTGCCGCCGAGGCGCGCGATCGCGACCAGTCCGTTGTAACGGGTGTTCCATTCGAGGTCCTGGCCGACGAATTCAGCGGGGACGGCATCGAGCGCGAGTTGGGCGGCCATGGGTTCCGGGAGGGCAGTGAGGTCCATTGCCGTACTGCGAAGCAAGTTGCATGCCACGGCCGGAGGCGCGATCCGAAACCGTGACGGCCCGCACGCACGCCTGAAAGTGCCGAACTTTGGCACTTTTCGCCGGCCACGCCGTGCACGGGGTGTGCACCAGGCACCCGTTTTGGCTCCGGGCGCGCGCCTTCGCCTGCTATGGTGCGTGTTTTCCCGTTGCAGGTTCCCCGATGCACCCCGGAGTCCGCCGCGACCGTCGAGCCACGACCTGATGGAACTGCAGATGCTGTCCACCGGCTGGGCCGGCGTCTGGCAGGCAGGCGCGATCGCGTGCGGCGTGGGCCTGCTGCTGTCGCTGCTCGCCCACCGGCTCGCGCCGCGCTTCGGCTGGCGCGAAGGCAGCGCGATCGGGGTCTCGCTGCTGCCTGCGCTGGTCCTCGGCGCAGGCGTCGACGCCTGGCAGCTGTTCCATCTCTCGATCGTGCGGCTCGAATCGCCTTACGTCATCCAGCGAACGCTCGCGGCGATCCACGATCCCGGCAGACTCGGCGTGCGCGTGTTGTTCGAATTCCTCGGCGCGATCACCGGCGTGATGGCGGGCTGGTACCTCTCGACCGCATGGCCCCGTCGCTGAGGTGGCTTGGCAGCCTCGCGCTTCCGTCGGCCATGCGAACGCCGGCCCTAACGTTGCGGCGCCTCGATCGTCGAAGCCGTGCGCGGCTCGACGCGGATCTCGGTCTTCACCGAATTCGCGATGAAGCAGCGTTCGTGCGCGGCCTCGTGCAGGGCCTCGATGTCGCCTGGACCCGGGGCGCTCGCGCCAGAAAACGCGATGCGTGGTCGCAGCACGATCGTCGTGATCGCCTGGCGCCCGGGCGCGATGCGCGACATCGTGCCTTGGGCCTCGTCCTCGTAGCGATCGACGACCAGCCCGCGTTCGGCCGCGATCGACAGGAACCAGAGCATGTGGCAGCTCGACACGGCGGCAACGAACGCTTCCTCGGGGTCCACCGCGGCGGGATCCGACCACGGCGCCGGCACCACGTCGGGAGACGGCGAGGCTGCGACGACCGCGCCACCGTCGAATGTCCATGCGTGCCTGCGCGAATAGCGGCCATCGCTGAACGTGGCGTCTCCGCGCTGCCAGCGGATCGTGGCGACATGCGTGCTCATTACCGACCTCGGATGCGAACGGGCGTGCATGCTAGCGTGGAGGGATGCCGCGTCGTGGTACCACTTCGGTGCGCGTGGCAGGAGCATGCGAGGCGCGACCCGCGCGGTCGCCCCTGCATCGCGCCGGCGATCGCGGCGGCGGTGGCTCATGCACGTCGCCGTGGACACCGGTCCGGCGTTCGCCGAACGGCGGGCGCGAGCGTCGCCATTGCGCGCAGGACGCGCTGCCGCTGTAATGAGGGGTTACCGCATCCCGGCCAGGAGGACATCCGATGACGATCGTGCGCATGAGCGACCTCGACCTGCGTGGCCAGCGCGTGCTGATCCGCGAAGACCTCAACGTGCCGGTCGAGGACGGCCGCATCACGTCCGAGACGCGCATTCTCGCGGCGCTGCCGACGTTGCGTCTCGCGCTCGAGAAGGGCGCCGCGGTGATGGTGATGTCGCACCTGGGCCGCCCGAAGGAAGGCCATTGGAGCGAGGCCGATTCGCTCGCGCCGGTCGCGCG
Organism: Pseudomonadota bacterium; assembly: GCA_023430685.1. GTDB lineage: Bacteria > Pseudomonadota > Gammaproteobacteria > Xanthomonadales > Rhodanobacteraceae > Dokdonella_A. The sequence continues at coordinate 20,301 of JAEYZH010000054.1, forward strand.
CCGCCTCGGCGAGCTGCTCGGGCGCGAGGTGCCGCTGCTGCGTGACTGGATCGACGGCGTCGAGGTCGCGCCGGGCGAGCTCGTGCTGCTCGAGAACTGCCGCATGAACGTCGGCGAGGGCAAGGACGACGAGACGCTGGCCAGGAAATACGCCGCGCTCTGCGACGTCTACGTGATGGACGCATTCGGCACCGCGCACCGCGCGCAGGCGTCCACGCATGGCGCGATCCGCTTCGCGAAGGTCGCGGCCGGGGGGCCCTTGCTGATGGCCGAACTCGACGCACTCGCGAAGGCGCTCGGGCAGCCGGCGCGGCCGCTGCTCGCGATCGTCGCGGGGTCCAAGGTCTCGACCAAGCTCACGCTGCTGGAGTCGCTGGTCGGCAAGGTCGACCAGCTGATCGTCGGTGGCGGCATCGCGAACACGTTCATCGCCGCGGCTGGACATGGCGTCGGCAAGTCGCTGTACGAACCCGACCTCGTCGAGACAGCGCGCACGATCATCGCGGCCGCCAAGGCGCGCGGCGCCGCGGTACCGGTACCGGTCGACGTGGTCGTCGCGCCCGCGTTCAGCGCCGACGCGCCCGCGACCGTGAAAGCAGTAAACGCGGTCGGCGACGACGAGATGATCCTCGACATCGGCCCGGCCACCGCGAAGACCTACGCGGCGATGATCGCGGGTGCCGGTACGGTGGTCTGGAACGGACCGGTCGGCGTGTTCGAGTTCGACGCATTCGGAAAGGGCACCGAGGTGCTCGCGCACGCGATCGCCGATTCGCACGCGTTCTCGATCGCGGGCGGCGGCGACACGCTCGCCGCGATCGAGAAGTACGGCGTTGCCGATCGTGTTTCCTACATCTCGACCGGCGGCGGCGCTTTCCTCGAATTCCTCGAAGGTCGCGAACTGCCCGCGGTCGCGGCGCTCGAAGCGCGCGGCTGAACCGCGGAGTCGTTCCGTCGCCTGCGGAAGCATCGGGGCCGGAGCCCGTCCCGCAAGGCGGCGCGCGCTGCGCGGAGTGCAAGAGGGGCTTCGGCCCCGATGCTTGATGCAATCGGAGAGCGCGTGGCCCTGATCCTGTTCGACCTCGATGGCACCCTGATCGATTCCGAGATCGGCATCGTCGATTCGATCCAGTACGCGCTGGAGCGCCTCGGCGCGCCGATCCCGCCGCGCGAGGAACTGCGCGCGTGGATCGGTCCCCCGCTGCGCGTGACGTTCCCGCTCGCGCTCGGCGACGACCACGCGGCGGTCGAACGCGCGGTCGACCTGTATCGCGAGCGATTCAGCACGGTCGGCTGGCGCGAGCACGTGGTGTATCCCGGCATCGGCGACGTCGTCGATGCGCTCGCGGCGCGCGGCGACCGACTCGCGGTCGTGACCACCAAGCCCGACCTCTACGCCGGGAAGATCGTGCGCAGCCTGCCGTTCGGCGCACGTTTCGAACAGGTGTATGCCGCCCAGCCCGGCAGCCGCGACAGCGAGAAGGCCGCGATGATCGCGCGTGCGCTGCGCGAGTTCGGCAGCCGCGCGGACGACGCGGTGATGATCGGCGACCGCCATTTCGACATCGACGGCGCGCGCGCGAACGGCGTGCGCGCCCTCGGCGTGCGCTGGGGCTTCGGCAGCGAGGAGGAACTGCGCGCAGCGGGCGCCGATGCGATCGCCGCCGATCCGCGGGGCCTGCACGCGCTGCTGCGCTGATTCCGTGCACGGTGGATGCGGCACCCGTCGGAAAGACTGGAATACGAAGGGCACGCTGCGTTCGGCGGGATGCGCAGATATTGAACGACTTCTCCCATCGCGACGGCACCTTGTCTCCGTTCGTCCTGAGCGCAGGCCGAAGGCCGGAGTCGAAGGGCCGGGTTGCATCGTGGGTGCATCGCGCATGCGCTTCGACTCCGCGGCCTGCGGCCGCTGCGCTCAGCGCGAACTGTGAAGGGGGACCCGCAGCGCTCGGCACGAATGGTGGGGGTGGCGTCGCGACGTTCAGCGCGAACCGCAGGCTCCTTTTTTCCGTTCGCCCTGAGCGCAGGCCGAAGGCCGAAGTCGAAGGGGACGGTCGCACCGCGCGTGCATCGCGCATGCGCTTCGACTCCGCGGCCTGCGGCCGCTGCGCTCAGCGCGAACCGCAGGCTCCTTTTTTCCGTTCGCCCTGAGCGCAGGCCGAAGGCCGGAGTCGAAGGGCCCGGTCGCACCGCGCGTGCATCGCACATGCGCTTCGACTCCGCGGCCTGCGGCCGCTGCGCTCAGCGCGAACGGTGGGGGTGGCGCCGCTACGCTCGGCGCGAACGGCGAGGGTGGCGCCGCTGCGCCCAGCGCGAACGGTGAAGGTGGTTCCGCTGCGCTCAGCGGGATCGGCGAAGGTGGCAGCGCTGTGCTCGGCGCAAACAGTGACCGTACGATCAGCGACGCTCGCGTTCCAGCGCCTCGCGCAGCGCGGTCGCGTCGGCGAGCGAGAGCAGGATGCGCGTGCCGTCACGCGCGCGCAGCATCGTGATGCGGTTGCGGTCGGTCAGCAGGCACAGCGCCTTGTCGCCGTTGCGAAGGCGGAACCAGCCCGAGGAGAGGCCGGGCAAGCCGATGCCCCAGGTACGCATGACCGGACGCAGCTCCGGCTGCGATGACAGGTCGATCGTGCGCACGCCGTCTGCAGCGAGCTCCGCGAGCGCGAAGTCGCGGCGTCCGATGCCGCCGTCGACGTGCAGGCGCTCGCCGTCCAGCACGACGCCGACGCGGCGAAGGCGCATGTCGAGCCACCACCACATCAGCGCGCTCGACAAGGTCACCCCTGCGAACACCCACATCGACGCGTCGCGCGCGAACGCGGGTTCGGCACGCAGCGCGAACGCGAGGGTCGCGGCGACGATCCCGACCGGCAGGGCGAATGCGAGCACCCCGAGCCAGCGGCGCGCACGCGCGACCGACGAGGACAGTGCGAGCGTGCGGACGTCATGCGCGGCCATACGCGATCCTGCAATGGGCTTGTGCTAGCTTAGCGCATGCCTTCCGCAACCGGCTCGACGCCACCGCAGCTGCGGCGCACCAAGATCATCGCGACGCTCGGACCCGCCACCGACGCCGAAGGCGCGCTCAAGCGCCTGCTCGCCGAAGGCGTCGACGTCGTGCGCCTGAACCTCTCGCACGGCGCGGCGGACGACCATCGCAAGCGCGCGGCCGCGGTGCGCGCGGCGGCGGCCGAACTCGGTCGCGAGGTTGCCGTGCTCGCGGACCTGCAGGGCCCGAAGATCCGCATCGAGCGTTTCGCCGCGGGCCCGGTCGAACTCGAACCCGGCGCTGCGTTCACGCTCGACTGCCGCGAGGACGCGCCCGCCGGCGACGCCACGCGCGTCGGGGTCAGCTACCACGACCTCTGGCGCGACCTGCGCCCGGCCGACGTGCTGCTGCTCGATGATGGCCTGATCGCGCTGGAAGTAGTCGAAGTGCGCGAGCGCGAAGTCGGCTGCATCGTGCTCGCGGGCGGGCGGCTGTCCGACCGCAAGGGCATCAACCGCCTTGGTGGCGGCCTCACGGTCGCCGCGCTGTCGGACAAGGATCGCGCGGACATCCGGCTCACGGCCGAACTCGAAGCCGATTTCCTCGCGGTGTCGTTCGTGAAGACCGCGCAGGACGTCGAGCAGGCACGCGCGCTGCTGCGCGAAGCGGGCGGCTCGGCTGCGCTCGTCGCGAAGATCGAGCGCGCCGAGGCGATCGAGAACCTCGCCGAGATCCTCGAGGTGTCCGACGCCGTGATGGTCGCGCGCGGCGACCTCGGCGTCGAGATCGGCGACGCGGAACTCCCGGGCCTGCAGAAGAAGATCATCCGCGAGGCGCTCGAGCAGAGCCGCGTCGTGATCACCGCGACGCAGATGATGCAGTCGATGGTCGAATCGCCGATCCCGACGCGCGCGGAGGTGCTCGATGTCGCGAATGCGGTCATCGACGGCACCGATGCGGTGATGCTGTCGCAGGAAACCGCGGCCGGCCGGCATCCGGACAAGGCGGTCGCTGCGATGCGCCGCGTCTGCCTCGGCGCCGAGCGCCAATTCGAGCCGACCGAGGACCTTTCGCCGGGCACGCACCGGCTCGACCGCACCGACCAGGCGATCGCGCTCGCCGCGATGTTCCTCGCCGACCAGGTCGGCGTGCGCGCGATTGTCGCGCTGACCGAGAGCGGCGGCACCGCGCAATGGCTGTCGCGCTACCGCTCGGCGGTGCCGATCTACGCGCTTTCGCGCAACGCGGCCGCGCGCCGCCGCATGCTGCTCTACCGCGACGTGCACCCGGTCGAATTCGATGCGCAGGGCGTCGGCCCGACCCAGGCCGCGCGCGAGGCGATCCGCCACCTGTTCGGCCTCGGCATGCTGCTCGTCGACGAACGCGTGATCGTGACCAACGGCGACCACACCGGCCAGCTCGGCGGCACCAACACGCTCAAGCTCCTGCGCGTCGGCGCCGACGGCGTCGCCGAAGGCCTCAGCGACCTGTAGGCTGGACGGCCGCAGGCCGGCCGGCGCTGTTCGCTTGTTGCAGCGCGCAGGAAGCCGCCGGCCGCGCTGCGCGCGTCCAGCCAACAGACGGCGACCCCGATTCCGCGTTCGCGAGGGAGCGATTGGTAGGCTGGACGGCCGCAGGCCGGCCGGCGCTCTTTGCTCGTTCCAGCCACGGGAAGCAGCCGGCCGCGCTGCGCGCGTCCAGCCTACAATGTCGCGGCGCGTCCGGCTGCATGCGCTGGGACGCGCCGTATTCACCCAGGGGATGGCATTCATGCGCACGTCGCTCTACACGATCCTCTGCATCGCCATAAGGCTCGCCGCGATTTCGCTGGCGTTGACCGCGGTGGCGAGTGTCCTGTCCATGCTCGCCACCATGGGCACGAGCTGGACGCATGGCGTTGAATGGTTGGTGGTCGGCAGCGTGGGCTTGACGGTGTTGATCGCATTTCTGTTGTGGACGTGGCCCGGCGTGCTCGCGCGGCTCGCAGCGGGACGCAGCACCTCGCAGGTGTTCGAAAGTCCGATAGCGCCCGAGCAGATCCAGTGGATCGCGTTCAGCGTGCTCGGCGCGTGGTTCGCGCTGGAGGGTTTCGTTTCGCTCTGCTACTTCGCCATGCAGAATCTGTTGTATGTCGGCGTGCAGGACGCCGATCGGCAAGCGTCGGAACTGATTCAGACCGGCGCGTATTGGTTGATCCAGATGGTCGTTGGAATCGCCCTGCTCTTGGGTGCGAGCGGGCTGACCGGCCTGCTGCAGCGCCTGCGCGACGGCTCCCTGCGCGGCGGACCGCCGCCGGTCGCCGACGACGGCGATCCTTCAGCGGAACGGCCTTAGACTCCGTTCCCCGATGTCCGTCCACGTGCCGCGAGGAGCTCCCATGCTGCTGCCGAAACCCGTCGTGTTCCTGCTGGCCCTCGCCTGTGCCGCGCCCGTGGCCGCGCAGTCGGTGGCGCCGGTGCGCGTGGTCAAGCCCGACAACCTCGCCAAGTACTGGGTGGTCGTCAATTCGTCGATCGAGGCCGACGTGCCCAACATCGCGCGCAACATCAGTTCGCCCGGATGCGCCGCGGTCTCGTTCGTGGTCGAGAAGGACGGCACCACGAGCACGATCAAGGTCCAGCGCCTGGTGCCCGAGGGCGACCTCGCGGGCATCGCGATGAGCATGGCCAAGAACATGCGTTTCGAGCCGACCGTCTCCAATGCGGGGCGCGATCGCGTGTTCAGCTGGCTGATCTTCCCGTTCAACCTGCCCGAGGCGCCGGCCGAACGCACGGCCGTGATGCAGCAGTGCCACATCGAGAAGGTCTCCTGGGACGACCGTTGAGCGGTACGCCGCGGGCGGTAGCGGGGCAGCGCCGCGGGAACTGGCCTATAATGCCGGCCCCTCGAATCACGACCGGCCGGCATGCGCTGCGGCCCCGCTGCGTTTTCCACGGAGTCCTTGATGAGCATCGAAGAGCTTGAAAGCACCGCCCAGGCGATGGTGGCACCGGGCAAGGGCATCATCGCGATCGACGAGTCCACCGCCACGATCAAGAAGCGCTTCGATTCGGTCAACGTGCCGAACACCGAGGAGAACCGCCGCGCTTACCGCGAGATGCTGCTGACCGCGCCGAAGCTCGGCGATCACATCTCCGGCGCGATCCTCTACGACGAAACGCTGCGCCAGGCGACCAAGGCCGGCGTGCCGTTCACGAAGATCATGATGGACGCAGGGATACTCCCCGGCATCAAGGTCGACCTCGGCGCGAAGCCGCTCGCCGGTTTCCCTGGCGAGCTCGTGACCGAAGGCCTCGATGGCCTGCGCGACCGCCTCGCCGAGTACGCACGCCTCGGTGCGAAGTTCGCGAAGTGGCGCGCGGTGATCACGATCGGCGAGGACACGCCGAGCGGCACCTGCATCGAAGCCAATTCGCATGCGCTCGCGCGCTACGCCGCGCTGTGCCAGGAAGCGGGCATCGTGCCGATGGTCGAGCCGGAGGTGCTGATGGACGGCGACCACGACCTCGACGTCTGCTACGAAGTCACCGAGGCGACGCTGCGTTCGCTGTTCGGCGCGCTGTACGAGCAGAACGTCATGCTCGAAGGCACGATCCTCAAGGCGAGCATGGTCGTCTCGGGCAAGGACTGCCCGGACCAGGCCGACGTCGACGAAGTCGCCGAAGCGACGATCCGCTGCCTCAAGGCCGCGGTACCCGCGTCGCTGCCGGGCATCGTGTTCCTCTCCGGCGGGCAGAGCGACGAGCAGGCGACCGCCCACCTCAACGCGATGAACCAGATGGGTCCGCACCCGTGGCCGCTGTCGTTCTCCTATGGCCGCGCGATGCAGAGCGCCGCGCTGCAGCTGTGGGCCAAGGACATGCAGTCCAACTACAAGGCCGCGCAGGACATGGTGATCCTGCGCGCGAAACAGAACGGCCTTGCGGCGCTCGGACAGTGGAAGAAGACCGGCTGAGGTCTTCGCGACAGGCATGATCGACGAGACGGGCGCTTCGGCGCCCGTCTTGCGTTCGCAAGCCCCTGCGCCTTGAGGGATCGTCCCTGCTGACGGGTCATCGGAGACGTCGCACTATGGCACCCTGCGCACGACACGTCGCTCGGGAGCACACGTCGATGCAAGCCGACACCTGGCAGCGCGTCCGCGACCTGTTCGAGCGCGCCTCGGACCTGCCGGCGGGCGAGCGCGACGCGTTCCTCGACCGCGCCTGCGCGGACGATCCGGAACTGCGCCGCGAAGTCGATGCCCTGCTGGAGTCCGACTCCGCGTCCCGACCGACCGCGGGGCTCGCCGCGGAACTTCCGGACCTCGTCGATGCGATCGATGCGGACGCGCGCGAGCGTGAACGCGAACACCTCACGGGCCTGCGCATCGGCGCGTGGCGGCTGCTGCGCGAGATCGGTCGCGGCGGCATGGGGGCGGTCTGGCTCGCCGAGCGTGCGGACGGCGCGTACGCGCAGCAGGCCGCGGTCAAGCTCGTGCGCGGCGGCTGGGACGCGGATGCGCTGCTGCACCGCTTCCGCGCCGAGCGCCAGATCCTCGCGACCCTCAACCATCCGAACATCGCGCACCTGCTCGACGGAGGCGTCAGCGACGACGGCAAGCCGTACCTCGTGCTCGAGTACGTCGACGGCACCCTGATCGGCGAGCATTGCGATGAAAGCCGGCTCGGCATCGCGCAGCGGCTGGTCCTGTTCCTTTCCGTCTGCGACGCGGTCGCGCACGCGCACCGCAGCCTCGTCGTGCACCGCGACCTCAAGCCGTCGAACATTCTCGTCGACCGCGATGGCCAGGTGAAACTGCTGGACTTCGGCATCGCGAAGCTGCTCGAGTCCGACGCCGGTGCGACCGCGACCGCGATGCGCGCGTTCACGCCCGAATATGCGGCGCCCGAACAGATCCAGGGCCGCCCGGTCACGACCGGCGTGGACGTGCATGCGCTCGGTCTGCTCCTGTACGAACTGCTCACCGGCCGCCGGCCTTACCGCGCCACCGCATCGACGCCCGCGGCCTACGAACAGGCCATCCTCACCGAGGAGCCGCCGCGCCCCTCGCGCATCGCGAACGAAGCCGGGGCGGAGGCGGTCGCGCTCGCGCACGCGCGCAACCTGCAACCGGCTGGCCTTCGCGCGCGCCTGCGCGGCGATCTCGACGCGATCGTGCTGAAGGCGCTGCGCAAGGAACCGGCTCAGCGATACGCTTCGGTCGAGGCGATGGCGGACGACGTCCGCGCCTACCTCGCGCAGGCGCCGGTGAAGGCACGCCGCGGCAATGTCAGCTACCGCGCGACGCGATTCCTCCAGCGGCACGCGCTCGCGGTCGGCCTCGCGGTCTTGGCATTAACCTCGCTGGTCGGCGGTCTCGGCGCCGCGCTGTGGCAGGCCGACCACGCGCGCGCGCAGCGCGACGTCGCCGAAGCGGAGGCGCGCAAGTCCGGCGCGGTCGTCGAGTTCCTCACGCGCGTGTTCGCGGAAGCCGAACCCGGCGCCAACGACGGCCAGGATCCCAGCGCGACTGAACTCCTGGCCCGCGGCATCGCGCGCATCGACGAGCAGACCGACCTCGACCCCGCCACGCGCGCCGCCTTGCTGGTGGCGATGGGTCGCGCGCATTCGCGACTCGGCGACGGGAGCTTCGTGCAGGGGTTGATGCGGCGGGCGCTGGAGTCCGCGCGCGCCAGTGGCGACGTGCGCGCCGAGATCGACACGCGCATCGCGCTCGCTTCCTCGCTGTCGACCAACAGCCGCTACGAGGAGACGCTGGCCGAGTACGGCGAGGTGCGCCGCATGATCCAGGCGCATGGCATCGACGATCCGCTGCTGCTCGCGCGCGTGGATTCGTCCACCGGCATCGCGCTCGGCAACCTCGACCGCAACGCCGAAGCCTGGCCGTACCTCGAGCGCGCACTCGCGGTGCGCCGGCAACACCTCGGTCCGCTGTCGGACGACGTCGCGCACATGCTTCCGGTGACGGCGGTCACGCTGAAGGCGCTCGATCGGCCCGCCGACGCGCTGCCGCTGATCGAGCCGAGCTATCGCGCCGCGCAGTCGGCGACCGACCTGCCGCTCGCGCGCAAGGCAATGATCATCCACGCGTACTCGCTCGCGATGGGCCATGCGAAGCGCTATGTCGAGGCCGAACGGTTGTGCCGGGAGGCGCTGCGGGCGATCGAGCAGGTCTACGGCAAGGGCGATCCGCGCACGGTCCCGGGCCTGATCAGCTGGGGCGTGTCGCTGCGCAACCTCGGACGCCATGCGGAATCGGCGCGCGTGATGGAAGACGTGCTGGCGGTGCTGCGTGCGCACCTGCCCCCCGATCATCGCCGCGTGGCCGACGCGCTCGTGAACGCAGGCGCGAGCCGCACGCTCGCCGGCGAGCCCGCGCGCGCGATCGGATACCTCGAGGAAGCGCTCGCGATCTGCGCGCGCCGCAACGAACGAGACAGCCGCACCGCCGCGCGCGCGACGATCGCGCTCGCGAAGGCGCTCGAGGAACAGGGCGACGTCGCGAGCGCGCTCGAGCAATCCGCGCGTACGTTGCCGTTCACCACGGGCGAGCGCGCGCATTTCGGCGGTGCCGCCGCGGCTGCGCCCCGGTTGCAGCATGCGCGCCTGTTGTTGCGCACCGGTGCGATGCCGGCCGACTGCGGCCCGCTGCTCGAGGTGCTCGCGATCGACGGCCTCTCCGATGCGCCACGCATGGAAGCATCGATCCTCGCAGCCGCCTGCGAAGCCGACCATGGCCGCGTCGCGCAGGCGCGAGCACGACTCGCGAGCCTGCCGGCGGGCGACGGAGTCGACGTCGACATCAGTTCGTATGCGGCCGAGCGATTGCGACAACTGCGAGGCTTGTAGGAGCGCACCCTGTGGGCGATCCGCGGCCGGCGCGATCGCGCACAGGGTGCGCTCCTACACGAAGCGGTGCACCGCAGGAGCCCACCCTGCGGGCGATCCGCGCCTGTAACCGGCCGGACATGGCATTGCGGATTCCCGCGCATCGCGCACAGGGTGCGCGCCTACAGCGACGCGAGGCTGTCCTCGTCGTCCGAGCCTTCGTTCATGCCTTCGGTAAGGAAGGTCGACAGGTAGCGTTCGCCGGTATCGGGCAGCATCGCGAGCAGCACCGAGCCTTCCGGCGCGGCGTCGGCAACCTGGAGCGCGGCCGCGAGCGTCGCGCCCGACGAGATTCCGACGAAGATCCCTTCCTCGGTCGCGAGGCGACGCGCGGTGTCGCGTGCGAGCACCTCGTCGACGGGTTCGATCGCGTGCGCGACGGTGCGGCTGAGCACCTCGGGCAGGAAGTCGGGCGTCCAGCCCTGGATCTTGTGCGGCTTCCATTCCTGGCCCGAGAGCAGCGCGGCGCCCGCGGGCTCGGTCGCGATGATCTTCACGTCGGGCCGCGCGAGCCTGAGCACTTCGCCGACGCCGGTCAGCGTGCCGCCGGTGCCCCAGCCGGTCACGAAGTAGTCGAGCCGGCTGCCCGCGAAGTCGCGCAGGATCTCCGCTGCGGTGGTACTGCGGTGGTACGCGGGATTGGCCGGGTTGCGGAACTGGCTCGCGAGGAACCAGCCGTGCGCCTTCGCGAGTTCTTCGGCCTTGCGCACCATGCCGCTGCCGCGCTCGGCGGCCGGCGTCAGGATCACCTTTGCGCCGTACGCGCGCATGAGCTTGCGGCGTTCGATCGAGAACGTCTCGGTCATCACCGCGACGAACTTGTAGCCGCGCGCGGCGCAGACCATCGCGAGCGCGACGCCGGTATTGCCCGAAGTCGCCTCGACCACGGTGTCTCCGGGCTTGAGCGCGCCCTGGCGTTCGGCGTCGAGGATCACCGCGATCGCGAGGCGGTCCTTGACCGATCCGCCCGGGTTGAACGCCTCGACCTTCACGTAGAGGTCGACATGCGCCGGTGGCATGCGATGCAGCTTGACGATCGGGGTGTTGCCGATGGTGTCGAGGATGGATTCGTGGCGCATGGCGACGGTTCCTGTCAGGAAAGGAGGAGGTCGGAAGGCTGCTGCCGTGCAGCATCATAGGCACGCGCGGCGACCGGTTCGCAAGTGCACGCGAGCGTGCACTCGGCACACGCGTAAAGCGACGCGGGCGAGCGTGCGCGCGATCGGCGCGGACCGGTCGAACAACGCCGTTCGGCCGTGGATTGCGCCATCGCTGGCGCGCCGTCGCGCGCGTCAGCGCAGGTCGAGCGCGACGCGGAATGCGCGCAGGGCCGGGCCGCCGAAGCAGCAGATCACGACGCGGCGCGGTCGCGCATGCGCGCCGAGCCAGCCGCGCACCGCGCGCACCGCGATCGCGGCCGCCGCCTGCACCGGATAGCCGTAGACGCCGCAGCTGATCGCGGGAAACGCGACGGAATCGAGGCCGTGCGCGTCGGCGAGACGCAGCGATTCGACATGGCACGACGCGAGCAAGTCCGGCTCGCCCGATTCGCCGCCTTTCCAGACCGGCCCGACCGTATGGATCACGTGACGCGCGGGCAAGTCGAAGCCGGGCGTGATGCGCGCTCCGCCGGTCGGACAGCGCACGCCGGGCCGGACTTCCGGCAAGGCGCGACACGCCGCGAGCAGGCGTGGACCCGCCGCGCGATGGATCGCGCCGTCAACGCCGCCACCGCCGAGCAGGCTTTCGTTCGCCGCATTGACAATCGCGTCGAGCGCGAGCGTCGTGATGTCGGCTTCGATGACTTCGATTTCGCGGTCCATGCCGATTCCATGCAGGATGCCCGGCGAATCGTCGGTCCGCGAGCGCGTCGGTGCAAGCGTTCGCGGTCCCGCGCGTGCGTGCTGCTGCGGTAGCATCGGAACATGGCCAGCGTGCTTTCATCCGATCCGTTGCTGCACGTCGAATGCGCGGGCGCGCGCCTGCGCGCATGGAGGCCCGAGGACCTCGAGAGCCTCGTCGCGAACGCAAGTCATGCCGACGTCTCGCGCGGGCTGCGCGACCGCTTTCCGTATCCGTACACGGGCGACGACGGGCGCGCGTGGCTCGCGCGCGCGGTTGACGAGTCCGAGCGCGCGTGGGCGATCGAGATCGACGGCGCCGCGGTCGGAGGCGTCAGCCTGCATCCGGGCGTCGACGTGCATCGGCATTCGGCCGAGCTCGGCTACTGGCTCGGACGGCGCTACTGGGGTCGCGGCATCATGACGCGCGTGATCGGTGCATTCGCGGTTCCGGCGATGCAGGCGTTCCAGCTGCATCGGCTGTACGCGACCGTGTACGCGAACAACCCGGCCTCGATGCGCGTGCTCGAGAAGGCGGGCTTCGCGCGCGAGGGCACGCAGAAGTCGGCAGTCATGAAGCGCGGCGAGCTGCTCGATCTCGTCGTCTACGCGCGCACGCGCGAGCGACTCGACGACTGAGGCGAATCGAAGGTACGGTGCGGCATGAACGATGACGATGACCGCAGCTCGCCTTGGGCGCGAGCGCAACCGGGCCGCAAGGACCGACCGAGGCCTGCGCCAGCGAGCGGGCGCGAAACGGCGCGATCGCGCGACACGCGCGAGACGCAGGACGAGCAGGAGCAACGCAAGCGCGAACGCGCACGCGCGTACATCGATCGTCCGGGTGGCGGCTCGCGCGGCGCGCCGCGCGTGCCTCGGCCGCAGCCGGTGGCCGAGGCGGCGCCGCAGGCACCTCGCGAGCAGCGCCTGTACGGCCTCAACGCCTGCCTCGCGGCGTTCGCGCATCGACCCGACGCATTGCGCAAGGTCTATCTGTCGGAGGCGCGCATTCCGGTGCTGAAGCCGGTGCTCGCCTGGTGCGTGCAGCATCGGATCGGCTATCGCGTGGTCGAGGAGGGCGATCTCGACAAGCTCACGGCATCGCGGCACCACGAAGGCGTGTGCTTCGACGTTCGCCGGCCGGAGCCGATCGCGCTCGATGCGTTCCTCGCGGGCTTGCCGGCCGCCCCTGCGCGTTCGCTGCTGTTGTGGCTCGACGGCGTCGGCAATCCGCACAACCTCGGCGCGCTGCTGCGCAGCAGCGCGCATTTCGGCGTGCACGGCGTGCTCACGCCGCGCGCCGCGGGGCTCGATGTCTCGGGGGCGGCTGCGCGTGTTGCCGAAGGCGCCGCCGAAGTCGTGCCGCTGGTGCAGGCCGACGATCCCGCATCGGCGCTCGCGTCATTGCGCAAACACGGCTACGCACTCGCCGCGACGGTGCCGCGTGCGGGAGAGTCGCTGTACGCGGCCGTGCTGCCCGCGCGGCTCGTGCTCGTGTTCGGCGCGGAAGGCGAGGGCATGCGTGACGAGATGATCGATGCGGCGGACCTGCGGCTCACGATCCCGGGCAGCGGCGCGATCGAAAGCCTCAACGTCGCCGCGAGCGTCGCGGTGCTGCTTGGTGAGTACTGGCGCCAGCACGCGTCCCCACCCGCGTAGGAGCGCACCCTGTGCGCGATGCGCGTGGGAACGAATGCCCGCGCCCAACCGGTTTCCTGCGCGGATCGCCCACAGGGTGGGCTCCTACAAATGGGTTTCGTGTAGGCGCGCACCCTGTGCGCGATCGCGGGGATTCGACAACCCGCGAACGACCGGTTTCCTGCGCGGATCGCCCACAGGGTGGGCTCCTACGAGAGTCGGCGGGGAGGGCGCAGCCATTCGCGCTTGCGCTCGGCGTGGCTGCCCGAATCAGGGCGCCTTGCGCGGAAACGCGCCCGGCGCCGAACCGAAATCGCCTTCGGCCTGCGCGGCGAGATAGGCCGCGACGACGTAGACGGCGACGTTCTGGCGCAGTTGTTCGGGATCGACCTTGTCGAGCGTGTCGTTCTCGGTGTGGTGCCAGTCGAAGTAGCGCGTCGCATCCTGGTACAGCGACAGCGCGGCCATGCCGACGCGATGCATTTCCGAAAGATCCGAGCCGCCGTGGCCCGGAGCGGTCGCGTCGTACTCGACGCCGAGCGGCGCGAGCAGCGCGGCGATCTGGTCGATCGCGCCGCGCGCTTCGGGCTTCACGCTCGCGGTGATCTTCCAGATGCGGTCAGCCCCCGCATCCGACTCGCTGCCGAGCACGGCCTTGTCGATCTGGCCCGCGTACTTCGCCGCGAGCGCCTTGCCGCCGTAGAGACCCGATTCCTCGTTCGCGAACGCGACCACGCGGATGCTGCGCGCGGGGCGCTCGGGCAATCCGGCGATGAGCTTCGCCGCGCCAGCCGCGATGCCGATGCCGGCCGCGTCGTCGACCGCGCCGGTGCCGACGTCCCAGGAGTCGAGGTGGCCGCCCATGATGAAGTACTCGTCGGGCGTGCTGCGACCCGTGAGTTCGGCGATCACGTTCGCACCGGTGTACTCGCCGTCCATGCCGCAGTCGAGCGCGAGCCGCACGCGCACGGGCTTGCCGCGCGCGAGCACGCGCGCGAGCTGCTCGGCATCGGGCACCGCGAGCGCTGCGGCCGGGATCGGCGTGACGCCTTCGGCGAACGCGGTGACGCCGGTATGCGGCAGGCGGTTGTGGTCGGTGCCGGCCGAACGCAGCAGGAAGCCGGCCGCACCCTTCTGCGACGCGAGAGAGGGTCCGCGCGAGCGCACGCGCGAGCCGATGCCGTAGTCGTGGCCGTCGCGATGCGCCTGCATGCGCGCATTCACGAACACGATCCTTCCGCGCACGCTCGCCTCGTCGGCGGCCTGCAGCGCATCGAACGAGTCGAACGCGACGACTTCCGCCTCGAGTCCGCCGGCTGGCGTACCCGGCGAATTGCCGAGCGCGACGAGCGCGAGCGGCTGCGGATACGGCGCGACGATCGCGCCGCTCTCGCTGCGGCGTACCCACTTCGGGAAGGTCACCGGCTCGCTCCAGACCTTGTCGAAGCCGAGCGCCTTGAACTTCGCGATCGTCCACTCGCGTGCCTTGAGGTCGTTCTCGCCGCCCGCGAGGCGTGCGCCGACTTCGGTGGTCAGGCCCTCGGTGAAGTCCCATGCGGTGTCATCGCGCAGCGCCTGGTCACGCAGGCGTTCGGCCGTCGCGATGTCGTCGGCGCGCAGCGTGGTCGGCTGGCCGGCGGCCAGGGCCGCAGCCGGTGCGGCGAGCAGCAGCGCGAGGGCGAGGGCGAGCGGTCTGCGCATGGCGTTTCTCCGGCAAGGATCGGGAAACGCCAAGCATGGATGCGCCGTGGCCCGCAGGGAAGGGGCCAATCGTCATGCACCGCGCGGGGCCGCTGCCGTCGCGTGCAGCGCCCGCGCTCAGTTCTTCGCCTTGAGCAGGTCCCTGATCTCGGCGAGCAGCACGACATCCTCGGGCGGCGGCGCGGGCGCGGCTTCCGCCTTGCGCACGATGCGGTTGACGACTTTCACGACGAGGAAGATCGCGAGTGCGATGATCGCGAACTGGATCAGCGTGTTGAGGAACGCGCCGAACTGGATCGCGACTTCGCCCTTGCCGTCGGGCCCGGCCGCCTGCAGCACCCACTTGTAGGAGGAGAAATCCACGCCGCCGATCAACAGGCCGATCGGCGGCATGATGATCTGATCGACGAGCGAGGTGACGATCTTGCCGAAGGCGGCGCCGATCACGACGCCGACCGCGAGGTCGATGACGTTGCCGCGCATCACGAAAGCCTTGAACTCGGTCGCGAGACTCATGGTTCCTCCAGGGGGATCTTGGGACCCTCCGCGGGCCCGCGGGCACTCTACCGCAGCGCGGCGCGCACGTCGCCGATCAGGCGATGCGGCCTTCGAGCAGCGCGAACGCACCGAGGCTCGCGCGGAAGCGATCACCGCGCTCGAGGGCCGCGACACCTGCGGGCGTGCCCGTGAACACGAGGTCGCCGGGCGCGAGTTCCCATAGCCTGGACAACTCGTGGATGATCGCGGCCACGTCGAAGATCATGTCCGCCGTCGACGCGTGCTGGCGCCGCTCGCCATTGACCTCGAGCGTGAGCGCGAGGTCGCGCGGATGCCCGACCGTCGCGACCGGATGGATCGCCGAAACCGGCGCGGACGCATCGAAGCCCTTGGCCGCGTCCCACGGATGCGCCTTCGCCTTCGCCACCGCCTGCAGGTCGCGGCGCGTGAGGTCGAGCCCGACGCCGTAACCGTAGACGCAGTCGAGCGCGCGGGCTGCGTCGATGTCACGCCCGCCCGCGCGCAGCGCGACGACCATCTCGACCTCGTGGTGCAGCTCCTTCGTCGCCGACGGATACGGCACGTCCGCGCCATCGGCCACGATCGCGTCGGCGGGTTTCATGAAGAACATCGGACGCGTGCGCTCGACCTCGGCGCCCATCTCCTTCGCATGCTCGGCATAGTTGCGGCCGATGCAGTAGATGCGTCGCAACGGGAAGCGCGCGGCCTCGCCGGCGATCGGCAGGCTCGGGATGTGCGGCGCGGGGATGGCGTAGTGCATGTCGGCGTGCGCGTGCGAAAGGGGGCCAAGCATAGCCGCTCAGGTGCGCGCGGGCTTGTCCGAGCGGTGCGTGCGCCGCCACACGAGCTTGAGGCCCGACCAGGTCGCGTCGATCGCGCAGACCTTGACGTCGACGAGCCCGAGCGGCAGCGCGAGCTCGCGCACGAGGTCTTCGCGGATGTCGGTCGGCACGCCGGAGGCCTTCTTCGGCCACGACACCCAGAGCACGCCGTCGGCCGGCAGTCGGGTGGCCAGCGCCGCGAGTTCGTGCGCGAGCACGGCCGAGCGATCGGCGAACACGTGCGCGATATCGAACCGCGCACGCGCGCCGACCAGGGTGAGGTCGTCGGCGCGCGCGCCGACCAGGGACGCGTAGTCGTCCGGCGCGTGGCGAACCAGGATGCGCGACTCGCGCGCGAGGCCGAGCTTCTGCCACGGCGGCTTGCCCGAATAGCCCGCTGCGGTGGATGCGGATGGTTTGGCTGACATCTGTCACGTCCCCGGCATGATGGGATCGCCTTGCGGCGGAATGGCGGCGACGCGAGTCTATGGCAGACTTCAGCGTCTTGGCCGCACGCAGGGATGGACGAGTGGAAAAGTCGGACATGTTGCAGCAGCTGCGGATCGACCGCCGCGAGCCGGAGCCGCGGGGCGGCGCCGCGCGCATCGTCGCGATCGCGGTGGGCCTGCTGGTCGTGCTGGCCCTCGCGGGCGGCGGATGGTGGTTCCTGCGCGGCGGCAAGGCCGTCGTCGTCGACACCGCGAGCGCAGTCGCGCCGACCGCGTCCGCGACCGGGCCGCAGTCGGTGCTGCAGGCGACCGGCTACGTGACCGCGCGCCGCGAAGCGACCGTGTCGGCGCAGATCACCGGCACCCTGACCGAAGTGCTGATCGAGGAAGGCGAGCACGTCGAGGCGGGGCAAGTGCTCGCGCGTCTCGAGGACACCGCGCAGCGCGCGGCGGTCGACCAGGCCGAGGCCGCTCGGCGCGCCGCGCAGGCGCAGCTCGCGCAGGCGAACGCGCAGCTCGCACAGGACCGGCGCGACGTCGCGCGTGCGGAGGAATTGGTCGGCCGGCAACTGGTGTCGCGCCAGGCCGTCGAGCTTGCGCGCACGAAGGTCGAGGCGCAGGCCGCGCAGGTGGAGACGCAGCGTCGCCAGGTCGAGGTCGCGGCGGCCGCGGTCGCGGCCGCACGCGTGCAGCTCGGCTATTGCACCGTGCTCGCGCCGTTCGCGGGCGTGGTGATCGCGAAGGCCGCGCAGCCTGGCGAAATCGTCTCGCCGTTGTCGGCCGGCGGCGGCTTCACGCGCACCGGCGTCGGCACGATCGTCGACATGGATTAGCTCGAGGTCGAGGTCGACGTCAACGAGTCCTACATCAACCGCGTGCGCGCGGGACAGCCGACCGAGGCCGCGCTCGATGCGTATCCGGACTGGAAGATCCCGGGCCGCGTGATCGCGATTATCCCGACCGCGGACCGCGGCAAGGCGACGGTCAAGGTGCGCGTCGGCCTCGACCAGAAGGACGCGCGCATCGTGCCCGACATGGGCGTGCGCGTGTCGTTCCTCGAGGCCGAAGCCACAGCGGATGCGGCGTCCGCAGAGCCGCCGAAGGGCGTGCTGGTGCCGGCGTCGAGCATCGTGCAGCGCGACGGCCGCAGCGTCGTGTTCGCGCTCGAGCGCGATCGCGCGCGCATGCAGCCGGTGACCACGGGACAGGCGCGCGGCGACCTGCGCCTCGTCGAAGGACTCGCGGCGGGTACGCGCGTGGTCGTGGCGCCCGGCGCCGATCTCGATGATGGCGCGCGCGTCGAGCCGCGCGGCAAGTAGTTGCGACACCCCATCCACCCCGGCGTCCGCGTGGATGCCGCCGACGAACAGCCGAGGCAAGCGATGAGCGCACTGGTCGAAATCCGCAACGTCAGCAAGGTCTACGAACGCGGCCGGCAGAAGGTCGAGGTGCTGCACAACGTCGACCTCGACATCGCGAGGGGCGACTTCCTCGCGTTGATGGGCCCCTCGGGGTCGGGCAAGACCACCCTGCTCAACCTGATCGGCGGGCTCGACACGCCGACCGCCGGCAGCATCGGCGTCGGTGGCGAGCGCATCGATCGGCTCGGCGAGGGTGCGCTCGCGAAGTGGCGCTCCGAGCACGTCGGCTTCATCTTCCAGTTCTACAACCTGCTGCCGATGCTGTCGGCGCAGCGCAACGTCGAACTGCCGTTGCTGCTGACGCGCCTCTCGGCCGCGCAGCGCAAGCGCAATGCGGGCATCGCGCTGCAACTGGTAGGGCTCGCCGACCGCGCGGGCCACAAGCCGGGCGAGCTGTCGGGCGGCCAGCAGCAGCGCGTCGCGATCGCGCGCGCGATCGTGTCCGATCCCGAACTGCTGGTCTGCGACGAGCCGACCGGCGACCTCGACCGCCAGTCGGCCGAGGATGTGCTCGGGCTGCTGCAGACGCTCAACCGCGACCACGGCAAGACCATCATCATGGTCACGCACGACCCGAAGGCGGCCGAGTACGCGAAGCAGACGCTGCACCTCGACAAGGGCACGCTGGTCGAGGACGCGGGACGGAAGGTCGCGAGCTGAGCGCGCGACGCCCTTCACCCCTCACCCCTCAGCCCTCAGCCCTCCCCCGAGAGGCACCACGATGAAATACCTCCACCTCGTCTGGGCCGCGTTGTTCCGCCGCAAGACGCGCACGATCTTCACGCTGCTGTCGGTGCTCGCCGCGTTCCTGCTGTTCGGCCTGCTCGATTCGGTGCGCAGCGCGTTCGCCGATGCGGGCAACAGCGTGACCGGCGTCGACCGCATGGTCACGATCTCGAAGGTCAGCTTCACGATGGAGCTGCCCCAGAGCCTGCTGCCGCGGATCCAGGCGACGCCCGGCGTCAAGGAAGTTGCGTACGCGAACTGGTTCGGCGGCGTCTACCAGGACCGCAAGAACTTCTTCCCGAACATGGCGGTGAGCCCGAACTTCTTCAGCGTTTACGACGAGTTCGTGCTGCCGCCCGAGCAGGCGCAGGCGTTCGCGGCCACGCGCACCGGCGCGGTCGTCGGTGCGCAGCTCGCCGAGCGCTTCGGCTGGAAGATCGGCGACAAGATCCCGCTCGAGGCGACGATCTACCCGCAGAAGGACGGCAGCAACACCTGGACCGTCGACCTCGTCGGCATCTTCAACGTGAGCGATCCGAAGCAGCGCGGGCAGGAGTCGCAGCTGCTGTTCCGCTGGGACTACTTCGACGAAGCGCGCCAATTCGGCAACGGCAACATCGGCTGGTACATCCTGCGCGTGGCGGACCGCAACCAGGCCGACCAGGTCGCGCGCGCGATCGACGCGCTGTCGGCGAACTCCGACCACGAGACCAAGACCCAGACCGAGCA